>NZ_JAUSVX010000008.1 GCF_030814995.1 Labrys wisconsinensis
CCACAGCGTCATCGCCAGCGGCACGATCATCCAGATCAGCAGCACGCTCACCGCCGGCGCCAGAAGCGGGCCCGTGCGCACCGCGCGGCGGTTGGTCGACCTCAGGAACATGGGGGCCTTGCAGGAGATCCGGACGGAAGGCGTCTCTTCAAGAAGAGGCTCCGGGCGCGGGAGGACGACCGGAGCCTCGAGAGCGCAGGCGACTACTTGATGTAGCCGGCCTGCTGCATCGTCTGGGTTACGTCATCCTGCGCGGCACCGAGGGCTGCGTCCTCGGGCTGCTGGCCGGCGAGGATCGAGGCGATGGCCTGTCCGACTGACGTGCCGATGCCCTGGAATTCCGGGATCGCCACGAACTGGATGCCCTTGTACGGCACCGGGTCCTTCGTGGCGTTGGTGGGATCGGCGGTCAGGATCGACTTCAGCACCATGTCGGCGAAGGGAGCAGCCTTCTTGTACTCCGGATTGTCATAGGTCGACTGGCGCGTGCCGGGCGGAGCGGCAACCCAGCCCTGCGTCTCGCCGACGCGGGTGACATAGTCCTTGGAGGTGGCCCACTTGACGAAGGACTTGGCCACATCGAGCTTCTTGGTGGAGGACGGCACGGCCAGCGACCAGGCCCAGAACCAGCCCGCGCCCTTCGGCGTCACCTTGATGGGCGGCTGGGCAAAGGCCAGCACATCGCCGACCTTCGACGTCGCCTTGTTGTAGAGGCGGCCGGCAGCCGAGGTCGCGTCCACCCAGATGGCGCATTTGCCGCTGGCGAACAGAGCCTGGTTCTCGTTGAAGCCGTTGGAGGTGGCGCCCGGCGGCCCGTCGCGCTTCAGCAGGTCGACATAGAACTTGACGGCCTCCTTCCAGGGATCGGAGGTCAGCTGCGGCTTCCAGTCCATGTCGAACCAGCGCCCGCCGAACGTGTTCACGATCGTGGTGATCAGCCCCATGTTCTCGCCCCAGCCCGGCTTGCCGCGCAGGCAGATGCCGTATTGCTCCTTCGACTTGTCGGTGAGCTTGTCGGCGAACTCGGCGATCTGGTCCCAGGTCGGCTGCTCGGGCATGGTCAGCCCGGCCTTCTCGAACAGGTCCTTGCGATAGAGCGTGAAGGAGCTCTCGGCGTAGAAGGGCACCGCATAAAGCTTGCCGTCGACCGAGAGGCCGTTGCGCAGCGGTTCGAACACATCCTTGTAGTCGTAGTCGTCGCCGAGATCGCTGAGCGAGGCGAGCCAGCCGGCCTTGCCCCAGATCGGCGTTTCATAGGCGCCGATGGTGACGATGTCGAACTGACCTGCCTTGGTCGCGATATCGGTGGTCACGCGCTGACGCAGCACGTTCTCTTCGAGCACCACCCAGTTGACCTTGTTGCCGGTCGCCTTCTCCCACTCCGAGGAGAGCTTCTGCATGATGATCATGTCGTCGTTGTTGACGGTGGCGACGGTGATGGTCTCGGCCCGCGCCGCGGCACCCGCAAGCAGCAGCGCCGTCAGCGACAGGCCGATCTTGGCCAGGAATTTCATCGTTTCCTCCTTCTGTGACAGTCAGGTCATTTTTGTTGTTGTGCGGCGCGCCAGGACCGGATGGCACGCCACAAACTCCTAGTGCAGGGTATCTGCTTGTTGTTCTTGGGGATCTGCGCCTGAGCAGGCCGCATATTTCGTTGTCACGCCCTTTCTTGCTTCAGGCGTTTCCAACTTATAACTGTATTGTTATCTCCACAAAGAAAACTTACACGCTTTAGTTGAAGTAGCTCTGCCTCCAGTCTCGGGATTTCGTCTTGCAGACTACCTCTTTGCCTCCGCTTGCGATTTCGGCCAATCGGCAAAGCTTCGCACTCCCGCCGACGACGGATCTGCAGCATGGGCACCCTGGCAGATTTCGACAGGAAGAAGCGCCGAAAGACGTTCAGTCGCATTTTTGTAACATCTTGCAGAAGGAAATTGCAAGACGCATGTGGGCGAGCACGACCGGTCTTGAACAATCGTCATCGGGGCCGATATGCCGGAGGCCGTCCCCGACAGCCTCCGGGTCGCCCTGGACGGTCAGCGTGCGATGGCACGGCGCGGCCGGGCTTCAACGACGAGGATCGGGGTAGCAGCATGGACGAGCATGAGATTCGACAGGCGCTCGATCGCCACTGGGCCGCCTCGGACGCCAATGATTTCGATGTCGAGCACGCCATATACCGGGAGGACGCAGTGCTCGAGTACCCGCAATCGGGAGAACGGATCAGGGGCCGGCACAACATTCAGGCCTCTCGCGTCGCGCAACCGAACGCGAAGCGCTTCCGGGTGCGCCGCATCGTCGGCACGGGCGACCTCTGGGTCACGGAATTCATCCTCGCCTATGACGGCCGGCCGACCTATTCGGTGAGCGTCATGGAGTTCCTCGACGGCAAGGTGGCTCGCGAGACCCAGTATTTTGCCGATGCGTTCGAGCCGGGTCCTTCGCGCGCGGCCTGGGTCGAGCCGATGGGATGACATCGGCGCGACAGGTGCGCGCTGTCGCGGATGCCGGCGGAAGGCGGGGAGAGCGGCCGTGCCGCCCTCGGGCCGGTGCCGGCTTTCGGGGCGGCGCCCCGACGTTCAGCCGCCGCGCAGCCAGACCTGCATCTCGCCGGGCTCGCGATTGTCCCAGGCGAAATAGGGCACGGCCCGGATCGGCACCGGCTCGGCGGCGGGCGGCTCGCTGCGGTAGAGCGCCCCGTCCCAATCCTGCACGGCCTCGGCCTCCGCCTCGCCGGCGAGCACGGTTGCCCCGCCCAGCAGATCCGGCTCGAAGCGGGCCTCGAAGCGGGCCTGCCGCGGCAGGCGGATGCGGCTCGGCGGCACCGGGTTGTCGACCGCTTCCAGGCAGTAGATCAGCGGCCCGCGCCGGAGCGCCACCCGGCCGGCGTCCTGGCGCACCTGCGGGTTGGCATAGAGGCGCTGCACCGGCATGGCGAGGTCGAGGGTGACGCTGTCGCCGTTCTGCCAGTCGCGCTCGATTGTCGCGTAGCCGTTGCGGGTCGCGGCGGCGAGGTCGACCGCCCCGCCGTTGACGGCGAGCCTCGCCTGCGGGCACCAGCCGGGGATGCGCAGGTGCAGGGTGAAGCGCGTCGGCGCCTCGACCGTGACCTCGATCCGCACCGCCCCGTCCCAGGGATAGCGGCTCGCCTGGGTGAGGCGGACGGGATGCCCGCCGACCTCCAGCCGGGCGGTGCTGTCGCCGTAGAGATGCACGGCGACGGCGTCATCGGCGACGCCGTAGATGTAGCTGCCGATCGAGGCGGTCAGCCGGGCGATGTTGGGCGGGCAGCAGGGGCAGCGGTGCCAGGTCCAGCGGTGGTGGTCGCCGCGGCTCTCCAGCGGGTTCTCGTAGAAGAAGGTCGCCCCGTCGAGGGAGAGGCCGGAGATGGCGCCGTTGTAGAGGGCGAGCTCCATGGAGTCGGCATAGCGCGCGTTCGGGCCCATGCCGAGCATGCGGCTCGCCCAGAACGCCAGGCCCACGGCGGCGCAGGTCTCGGCATAGGCGCTCTCGTTCGGCAGATCGTAGTCGGCGGTGAAGCCTTCGTTGTCGGCGGAGGGGCCGAGCCCGCCGGTGACGTAGAGCCGCTTGGAATGGAGGTCGTCCCAGAGCCGGTCGAGCGCGACGCGCAGGCTGTCGTCGCCGTACTCGGTGGCGATGTCAGCCATGCCGGAATAGAGATACATGGCGCGCACGGCATGGCCGACGACCTTGTCCTGGTCGCGCACCGGCTCGTGCGACTGGTTGTACTCGTAGGTCTTGAAGTGGAACGTCTTCGGTTCGTCGCCGCGGGCCCGCGCCTCCCCGTCGAAATAATGCGGCTCCTGGCCGCGCCGGTCGATGAAGGTCTTGGCGAGCGCCATATAGCGCTCGTCGCCGGTCACTCGGGCGAGCTTGACCAGGGCGAGCTCGATCTCCTCGTGGCCGCAATAGCCCTCCTGCCCGCCGGGACCGAACACGGAGATGATGTGGTCGACATAGCGGCACATCACGTCGAGCAGCTTGCGCTTGCCCGTCGCCTGATAATAGGCGACCGCGCCCTCGATGAGGTGACCGGCGCAGTAGAGCTCGTGGCAGTCGCGCAGGTTGGTCCAGCGCCGGCCGGGCTGCATGCGCTGGTACCAGCTGGAGAGATAGCCGTCCGGCTGCTGCAGCCTGGCATACATGTCGATGACGGCGTCGACCTTGGCCTCGAGCGCCGGATTGGGCCGGCGATAGAGCGAATAGGCGGCGGTCTCGATGGTCTTGCCGAGGTCGGAATCCCAGAACATCTGGGTGGTGACCGTCGAGGCCGTAAAGTCGTGGTCGAGGTGGAAGGGGATGCTCTGGGCCGGCACCGGCCGGTCCGGGTCGATCTGCTCCAGCATGCCGGCCTCGACGCAGCGCTGGTAGAGGATGTCGGCGGTGCGGGAGGCGACCGCGTCGATCCGCGCGCCCCAGAAGCCGCGCACCTCGACATCGGGCACGGCGGGCGGGCGGAAGCGGGCGCGGGGCGCGGCGGCGGCGTCGGCCTGGGTCATGGCGGTCTCCATCGGGATCGGGGCTATTTCACCGCGCCGGCGGTCAGGCCGCGGATGTAGTAGCGCTGCAGCAGGAGGAAGAGGATCAGGCAGGGGATCATCATCACGGTGACCCCGGCCTGGACGGCGCCCCAGTCGATGGCGCCGAAGCGGCCGGACTGCACCGCGGTCATCATGATCGGCAGGGTGAACTGCGACTGGTCGGTCATCAGCACCAGCGCGGCCAGGAACTCGTTCCAGGCGTTGAGGAAGGCGAAGAGCGCCACGGTGACGAGGCCCGGCCAGACCAGCGGCAGCATCACCTTGACGAGCAGCGCCAGGCTGGCCGCCCCGTCGATGCGGGCGGCCTCCTCGATCTCGCGCGGCACGGCGTCGAAGGCGTTGCGCATCATGAAGATCGAGAAGGGCAGCTGCAGCGTCACATAGACCAGCACCAGCCCGGTGAGGGTGTTCTGCAGGCCGAGCCGGGTCAGGATCAGGAAGATCGGCGTCAGGATCGACTGGAACGGGATCATGATCGTCGACAGGATCAGGACGAAGAGGAGGCCCTTGCCGGGGAAGTGGAAGCGCGAGAAGCCGTAGCCGGCGAGCAGGCTGACCACGACCGTGAGCGCGACGGTGAGGCCGGCGACGTAGAGGCTGTTCTGCGCGGCATGCCAGAGGCCGTCGCCGAAGCTGTCGAGCGTCACGTAGTTCTGCAGCGAGGCGCCCGATGTCGGCCAGGGCGGCAGCGGGGGCTGGCGCGCCTCGAGCGGCGGCTTGAAGCTGGAGAGCACCGTCCAGGCGATCGGGGCGACGAAGATCGCGGCGACGAGAAGGCCGAAGCCGTGCCCGAGCCCGGCGAGTCCTGCTCGGCGCCGGGCGTTGGCGGCGGTGGTCATCACAGGCCCTCCGGGTTGCGCAGCAGCCTGAGCTGCACCAGGCTGAGCACGACCAGGATGACGAGCAGCACCATGGAGAGCGCCGCGCCGTAGCCGAGCTTGAACGACACGAAGGACTGGTTGAAGATCCAGTAGACCGCGGTCAGGGTCTGGTTGCGCGGGCCGCCGCGCAGGATGATGTAGAACTGGTCGAAGGCCAGCACCGAGCCGGTGACCGAGAGGATCAGCGCCAGCGCGATGGTGCGGCGGATCAGCGGCAGGGTGATCAGGCGCAGGCGCGCGAAGGCGCCGGCGCCGTCGAGCCTCGCCGCCTCCTGCAGCTCGGCCGGGATCGACTGCAGGCCGGTCATCAGGATCACCATGGTGAAGCCTGCGACCTTCCACACCACCATGACGATGATCGACCAGAAGGCGAGGTCGAAGGTGGCGAGCAGGTTGACCTTCTTCGCCGTCAGCCCGAGCGTGGCCGCCGCCGGGCTGAACAGGCCGGCATCGACGTTGAGCAGCCAGGACCAGAGCAGGCTCGCCGAGGCGAAGCCGACCACGACGGGCAGGAAATAGGCGGTGCGGTAGAGCCCGTTCAGCGGCCGCGGCCGCTCGACATGGAGCGCCAGCGGGAAGGCCACCGCGAAGATCGCCAGCGTCACCACCAGCGTGTACCAGGCGGTGAACCTCAGCGCGTTCCAGAAGCGCAGGTCCTTCAGGATCGCGACATAGTTGTCGAGGCCGATGAAGCGGTGCGTGCCCATCAGCGGCCAGTCGTTGAGCGACATCCAGCCGGTCATGCCGAGCGGCAGGATGAAGAACACCCCGACGAAGGCGAGCGCCGGCGCGACGTAGAGCAGGCCGACCCACTGGTCGCGGCCGATGCGGACGCGGCGCGCCCGCACGGCGGATGCACGGGCGTCATGGACGATGGCGGTCATCGCGAGCTCCGGCGGTGGGGAAGCGATGGGGAAGGGCGGCGGCCCCGCCCTATGGGAAGGCGGGGCCGCCGCGGCAGGACGGCCGGCGCCGGCCTATTTCTTTTCGGCCGCGTCGATGATCGACTGCATGGTGGCCTGGGCGTTGGCGATGGAGCCGTCGACGTCGTCGCCGAACATCACCTCGTTGATCATCTGGGCCCAGGGGCCGTTGGCCGAGTTGATCAGGTCGTTGAACACCACGGTGTAGGGCGTCCGGCCCTTGGCCATCGCCTCGGCCGCCACCTTGTAGCGCGGGTCGAGCTCCTTCAGCGCGGCCTCGGCGATGTCGCCGCGCACCGGCAGGCTGCCATACTTGGCCAGGATGGTCTGGCCCTCCAGGGAATAGGCATAGTCGAGGAAGGCCTTGACCACGGCGATCTTCTTCGTGCCCTTGGTCACCACCAGGTTGTCGCCGCCGGCGAAGGAGGACCAGCCGCCGTCCTTGCCGGGCAGGAAGGTGATGCCGTAGTCGATGTCGGGATATTGGGTGTTGAGCGCGCCGATGGCGAAGGCGCCCGAGGGGGCGATGCCGACCTTGCCGGTGGCGAAGGCGGCGAAGAAATTGGCGCCGGTATCGGTGGCGGCGCCTTCCGGCACGTAGCCGTTCTTGACCATGCCGCGGTAGAGGTCGATGGCGCCGCGCAGTTGCGGGCTGTCGAGCTCGGCCTTGGAGCCGTCATCGTTGAGGATGTCGCCGCCCGAGGCCCAGACCAGCGGCGTGAAGGTGAAGATGTTGCACCCGCCGCAATTGCCGGAGAAGTAGAAGCCCTTGATGTCGCCCCCGAGGGCGTTGACCTTGGCCGCGTCGGCTGCGATCTCGGCCCAGCTCGTCGGTCCCTTCTCCGGATCGAGGCCGGCCTGCTTGAACAGCTTCTTGTTCCAGATCAGCACCGAGCTGTCGGCGGAGAAGGGCAGGCCGTAGATCCGGCCCTTGTAGGTGCCGGTCTTGACGTGGGCCGGCGACAGCCGGTCGAAATAGGGCAGGGACTTCGCCCAGTCGGTGATGTCCTCCAGCTCGCCGGCGGCGGAGAAGGCCGGGGTGTAGATCAGGTCGAGCGACAGCGCGTCGGGCGCCGTGCCGCCGGCCACCGCCGCCCCGTATTTCGGGATGATCTCGGCATTGGGGATGATGTCGAGCTTGATCTGGTCGCCGTGGCTCTTGTTGAAGGCCTCGACCACGCGCGGCATGAAGTTGGAGCCGTCGGCGCGCACCCAGATGTTGGCGGTCTCGGCGCCGGCGCCGGACGAGCCCGCCGCGGCGGCGGCCAGGCCGAGCGCCAGCGCGCCCGCCCTCGATAAGCCGGTGAGCCCGGCAAAGAGCTTCCTCATCGTTCCTCCTCCCCTTCGCGCCTTCGTCCCGCGGCTTGGCAGCCGGGGCGGGCGCTTGCCTGGTCAGCCGCCCGGCGGGCGGCCGCATGACTGCCGCACCACGAGCCGGCACGGCAGCGTCCGGATGCCGGGTTCGACGGGCTTGCCGTCGACCAGCGAAAGCAGCGTCAGCCCCGCCTCGCGCCCGAGCGCGGCGAGGTTCATGTCGACCGAGGTCAGCGGCGGGCGCGTCTGCCCGGCCATGATCTCCCAATTGTCGAAGCCGACGACGGCGACGTCGCCGGGGACGCGGATGCCGCGCTCGCGCAGCCCGTCGATGACGCCGCGGGCAATCTGGTCATTGCCGCAGAAGACGGCGTCCGGCGGCTCGAGGCCGGCGAGCAGCGTCTCGACCGCGGCATGGCCCCAGCTTTCCGACCAGGTGCCGATCAGCGGCGCGCCGGCCGGCAGGCCGGCGGCGGCGAGCGCGGCGCCGCAGGCGTCGGCGCGGGTATGGACCACGGCGAAGCTCGCCGGCCCGGTGACATGGGCGATGCGCCGGCGCCCGAGCCGCACCAGGTGCTCCACGGCCAGGCGGGCGCCGCCGGCATCGTCGGAGACGAAGGCGATGGCGCCGGGCGCCGGCTCGGTGAAGGCGTAGATCACCGGGATGCCGAGCTGCGACAGGTCGACCGGCAGGCGCCGGTCGATGCGCTTGCCGGTGGCGATGATGCCGTCGACGCGCTTGTCCAGCATGGCCTCGACATGGAGCTGGCCGAGCCGCGGATCGTCCTCGACATGGCACAGGAACACCGAGACGCCGTTGTCGACCAGCGCCTCGGAGATGCCGGCCATGACCGGCAGCGAGAAGCGGCCATAGGTGTCGTTGGTGAGCAGCCCGACGGTGAAGCTGCGGTTGCGCAACAGGCTCTGCGCCAGGCCGTTCGGCCGGAAGCCGAGCACCCGGGCCACCTCGCGGATGCGGGCGCGGGTCTCCGCCGTCATGCGGCCCTGGTCGTTGAGCGCCTTGGAGACAGTGGCGACGCTGACACCGGCGGCGCGGGCGACGTCGCGCAGCGTTGCCGGGCGGCGTCGAACTGTTTCCTCGGTGACACCGTCCATCCCGGCCAACGCTGGTTTCGCCCCAGTTGGGAAAAGCTTTGCGCAATCCTCTCGAAAAATCGGCCGTTGCGAACGGCCGGGGAGGAAGGCCTGTTTGAGAAAAGCTTTTCTCAGGCGGATTCATACGAGTTTCCGGCCATGCCGGCAAGAGCCTTTCGCCTGAGAGCCTTTCGCCTCTGCTCCGCCGTGCCGAGTCCGGGCGGTGTTGCGCCGCTCTTGCGCATGGGCGCCGAATGAGAGCATATTCCCTAGGGGAATGGCGTGGCTTGCGACGGGCTGCGGGGGGCGGCCGGACGAGGGGTGATTTCTCATTGCCGCAATGCAGCATGCAGTCTAGCATGGGATGAGGGATTTCAGGCGGAGTTCTTCATGACGTCTTCGGAAACCAGATACACTTGGCAGGCTTCCCGGCATTTCGAACTCGCCGAAGAGCTCGCACGGCTGGCCGGAGACGGATTGACAGCGGCGCACCGGGAATCGCGCGCCTTCTCCAATCTCCCCGCCCGGGAGCGGCGCTTCTTCCTTCTCGACTGGCAGCAGCGCACCAGGCAGGATTCGAGCTTCGGGCCGGTGCGGCTCGGGCTCGAATATGCCGAGCGTGCCACCCAGCTGGAGGTGGCGACGCTGCAGGCGGAGCGGCGGCTGTTCAGCCTGATGGCGAGCGAGGAGGAGGACCACGCTGCGGTGGCCAACCTCCACGCGGCGCTGGTGCAGGTGGAGATGGCCAGCGTTTCCCTGGTCGGCCGCGAGCAGATGATGGACGCGCTGCACGGGCCGTGCGAGACCGCTTGCCAGAAGCTGGAGGAGGAGCTGGCGCGGGACGACCTCGGTGTCGAGGACGCCGCCAAGAAGCGGCACCGCTACGAAGCTTCGGCGGAGCTGCGCGAGGCGGTGTGCAAGCTCTACGAGGGCTCCCTGGCGGCGCTGGTCGAGCACGTGGAGGCCCGCCATAGTCCGAAGGCCAAGGGTTACCAGAAGCCGGACGGGGCGACGCTCGACCAGCGCCACGCCGCGGCGGGCAAGACGCTGACGCCGGATGCGCGCGACAGCTGGTTCGTCATGGAGTGGATCGCCGAGCTGCGCGGCGAGCTCAAGCTGGCCGAGCGGGAGCTCGGCAGCGAGCCGGGGCTGCAGGCCTATCCCGCGCGGCTCGGGCGCGCCGCCAACCGGCTGGCGGGCTGGCCGGAGAACCTGCGGGATGACCTGGTGGCCGCCCACATCCTGAGCGAGGCGGACCTGGCGGCGGCGCCTTTCGCCGAGTTCTTCACCAGCATGGAAAGCGCGGTGTGGATGCTGGAGGACTTCGTCGAGGCCTACGCCAATCCGCTCCTGCCGCATTTCCATCTCAACCTGCGCCGGCCCAGCCGGCGCTACGTACGCGTGCACCCGCCCGAGCCGGTGCCGGAGACCTCGGTGGTGGTGCAGCTGCCGCCGCGCCAGGCGCGCTCGCAGGCCGGCTGAGCGGCGCGCCGGCCATCGCGCTCAATGCGCGGCCGACAGCACCTCGCCACGGCGCTCCGGGCTGAAGCGGATGACGACGATGATCGCCACGGCGACGATGCCCGCCACCAGCGCCAGGGCAAAGCCGTAGCTGTTGCCTGGTGCCTCGGCAACCTTGGCCTGCAATGGGCCGTTGATGGCGGCTAGCAGGTTGCCGGCTTGGTAGATGAAGGCGGGCAGGGTGGCTCGGACCGGCCCTGGCGACAATTCATTGAGATGGGCCGGGATCACGCCCCAGGCGCCCTGAACGGCAATCTGCATGACGAAGGCGCCGACGGCGAGCATCACGGGCGTCACGGAATAGGCCCAGAGCGGGATGGCCGGCAGGGCGATCAGGCTGGCGATGGTGATGGCGTTCACCCGGCCGATCCTTTCGGAGAGGGCGCCGAAGGTGAGGCCGCCTACGATGGCGCCGAGATTGCCGACAATACTGATCCAGCTCACCGTGCCGGGATCGAAGCCGTGCTGCTTGATGAGGAAGGTGGGATAGAGGTCCTGCGTGCCGTGGCTGAAGAAGTTGAAGCACATCATCAGCACGACGGAATAGATCACCAGATTCCAATTGGCGTTCAAAGTGTCCCAGAGGCCTGGTTTCGGGCCTTTCTGCGCCTCGAGGAAGGCCGGGGACTCCGGCACGTGCGAGCGGATGAACAGCACGATGAAGGCCGGCAGGATGCTGAGCAGGAACATCGCCCGCCAGCCGATGGTGTAGTCGCCGATGGTGCGGCCGTAGAGCAGGCCATAGGCGATGGAGGCGAGCAGGAAGCCGGCGGGATAGCCGCATTGCAGGATGCCGGAGACCAGGCCGCGCGCCTGGGGCGGGATCGATTCCATGGCGAGCGAGCTGCCGAGCCCCCATTCGCCGCCCATGGCGATGCCGAACAGGGTGCGCAGGATGAGGAAAACCATCAGGTTCGGCGAGAAGGCCGCGAGCGCGCCGATCACGGAATAGCAGACGATGTCGAGCATCAGCGCCGGCTTGCGGCCCCAGCGGTCGCCGATCCGGCCGAAGATGAAGGCGCCGACGAAGCGCATCGCCAGCGTCAGGAAGAGCGCATAGGCAACGCTCGGCACCTCGGTCCCGAATTCCTTGGCGATGTCCTTGAGCAGGAAGGTCAGCAGGAAGAAATCGAAGGCGTCGAGCATCCAGCCCAGGAAGGAGGCGAGCACCGTTTTCTTCTGCTGCAGCGTGAGGGTCATGGCGTCCTCCTCCAGACCGGCTGATGCCGGCCCGGGACGCGCCGACTCCGTCGGATTGCATGCTGCAGTTGAGCTTGGCGGGACGGTTCGATCAAGCACAATGTTCCCCGCCGGCATTGGCGTCAGGGCGGGAATGGGATACCAGCCGGCCTCGACCTTTCCGGAGCCGCCGGTCCGCGATGGATGTGCCGATCCTGATCTTCGTCGGAGCCTGGGTGCTGCTGCTCGGCTGGGATGTCGGCGGCGGCGAGGGCCTGATCGTCCCCGGCATCCTCGGCTGGCTGCTCTGGCTGATCGCGGCGCTGCGCATCCTGCTGCCGCGCATGCGGGGACGGCCGCTGGCGCCGCGCGCCGTCGGCCGTCGCGGCTGGGTGCTGGCCTGGGCCGCCTGCGCCGCGGCCTTCCTGGCGATCGCTTCGGCCGAGCTCTTCGTCAGCCGCCTGATGCCGCCGTCCTGGAAGGAGGCGGCGGCAAAGGCGCTGCACGTCCGCACGGTCTATCGGACCTACGGCTCGCCGCCTTAGGCGTCGTCCGGGGACAGGTGAGGCGGTTCGTCATGGCCGGACTTGATCCCATAGGCGCTAAGATAAGAACGCAGTAGCCAGTTGGGCGCGACGTCGATCAATCCCCTCCCCCTTGTGGGGAGGGGTTAGGGGTGGGGGTCCATCAGGATATGTCGAGACTTATGCCCACGACCCCCACCCTTTATCCCTCCCCACAAGGGGGAGGGAGGGCACAGGCGTCGTGCAAATCTTACAAAGGCGCGTCACGCACAGCGCGATATTTGCCTCCCGGCAGACCTTATCTTAGCGCCTATGGGACTTGATCCGGCCATGACGGCGGAAATCGTGGCGTACTTGTCTGCAGACGCCCGCATGGCATGGCGGGCGCTTCGTTCGGATGGCGGCGGGCGATCCAGAACGCCGCCGGCACCGTCTCAGGCGACCAGGGCCGCCTCGAGGATGTCGAGCCCCTCCTTCAGCACCTTGGGCTGGATGGTGAGGGGCGCGAGCAGGCGCACGGTCTCGCCGAACACGCCGCAGGTCAGGATCATCAGGCCGCGCTCGAGGCAGTCGGCCGCCAGGGCCTTGGCCGCGGCCGGATCGGGCTCGTTGCCGCCGTGCCGGGTGACGAGCTCGAAGGCGGTCATGCCGCCGAGGCCGCGGATGTCGCCGATCGCCCGGCCGGTCTTGCGGCGCTTGATCGCCTTCAGCCGCCGGATGATGGTCTCGCCCTGCTTCAGCGACTTCTCCAGGAGGTTCTCGCTCTCGAAGGCCTCGATCACGCCGAGCGCGGCGGCGCAGGCCACCGGGTTGCCGGCATAGGTGCCGCCGAGCCCGCCCGGCTCCGGCGCGTCCATGATCGCGGCCCGGCCGACCACGCCGGCGAGCGGGAAGCCGCCGGCGAGGCTCTTGGCGGTGGTGATCAGGTCCGGCTCGACGCCGGAATGCTCCATGGCGAACCATTTGCCGGTGCGCCCGAAGCCGGTCTGGATCTCGTCGGCGATCAGCAGGATGCCGTGCTCGTCGCACAGGGCCCTGAGGCGCTTCAGCAATTCGGGCGGCGCGACGTAGAAGCCGCCCTCGCCCTGCACCGGCTCGATGACGATGGCCGCGACGGTCTTCGGGTCGACGTCGGTCTTGAACAGCCATTTGAAGGCTTCGAACGTGTCGTCGATCGAGAAGCCCTTGTGCTCGATCGGGTAGGGCACGCGCCAGACGCCGCCCGGGAAGGGGCCGAACTTGGTCTTGTAGGGCACGACCTTGCCGGTCATCGCCATGGCCAGGAGGGTGCGGCCGTGGAAGGCGCCGGAGAAGACGACGACGTCGCTGCGCCCGGTGGCGGCGCGGGCGATCTTGATGGCGTTCTCCACCGCCTCGGCGCCGGTCGTGACCAGCATGGTCTTCTTGTCCCCCGAGATCGGCGCGATCTCGTTGAGCTTCTCTGCCAGCAGCACCGCCGGCTCGTAGGGCGTCACCATCAGGCAGGTATGGGTGAAGCGCTCGAGCTGGTCGTAGACGCGCTTCATCACCTTGGGGTGGCGGTGACCGGTGTTGAGCACGGCGATACCACCGCCGAAATCGATGAAGCGGCGGCCCTCGACGTCCCAGATCTCGGAATTCTTCGCCTTCGACGCGAACACCGGCTGGCCGGCGCTCATGCCGCGGGAAAAGGCGTTGGCACGGCGTTCCAGGAGCTCGTCGGTCTGGGTGCGGTTTGCGCCGGGGATCTTCTTGGCGGGAGCGTTCATCGTCATGCCTCATCATCGCAGGCGGCCCGGGCTGGGGCCCGAGGCTGCGGCGGCGCAGCTAAGCGGCTGGCGCGCTGCGCGTCAATGCGGCCCGGCCGGCGCCGCGCTCCGGCGCCTGGTTTCCCGCGCTGGCGATCACATCGGGGCCGGCGCGACTCACCTCCCGTTAACCCCCGCCGGCCAAAATGGCGGCATGAGTAAGGTTTCAGTTGCGTTCGCGCGTATCATCGTGGTGGCGGCGGCCGCCGGGGCCTTGGGCGGGTGCGCCACGGTCTCCTACAGGAAGGCGGAAACGGACGAGCGGCTGTGCCTCGCCCGCGCCATGTTCTTCGAATCCAACCGCTCCAGCGACCAGGGCATGCTCGCCGTCGGCACGGTGGTGATGAACCGGCGCGCGTCCGGGAGCTACCCCGGCACGATCTGCGGCGTGGTCGGCCAGCCGCGCCAGTTCGCGCCCGGCGCCCTGACCAACGACTTCCAGGGCGCGGGCAAGGCCCGGGCGCTGCGGGTCGCCGACGCGGTGCTGGCCGGCCGGCGCCAGCCGGGCCTCGAAGGCGTCTATCATTTCCACACTGCCGGCTACACGTTCCCCTACACCAACATGCATTACGTCATGGTCGCGGGCGGCAACGCCTTCTACCAGAAGCGGCCGGGCCAGCTGGCGCAGAACAGCCAGCCGCCGCCGATCGAGACCCAGATGGCGGCGGCGGATGCCTTCGCCGTGCCGGCCCCGCGCCGGCCGCTGGCCGCCCAGCCGGTGCCGATGTCGGCCGCGCCGCCGCTGCCGCCGCCGGAGCCGCCGGCCGTCGCGGCCCGGGAACAGCCCCTGCCGCCCCAGCGCGACTTCGACGAGCCGGTGCAGCGAGACCTGACGCAGCTGCCGCAGGGCAGCGGCGGGCCGCTCTACCAGTCGATCTATTGAGGTGGGCAGGCGCCGGCCCCGGCCGGCGTCACAGGCCGCCCGGCTGGATGGCGAGGCCCGTGCCGATCATGGAATCGCGGGTGACGAGCTGGGCGAGCGCCATCTCGCTCCAGCCCTTGGTGCCGTCGGGACGTTGCGGGATCACGAGATAGCGCAGCTCGGCGGTGGAATCCCAGACGCGGATCTCGGTGTCGGCCGGCAGGCTGACGCCGAACTCCTTGAGCACGCCGCGCGGGTCGATCACCGCGCGCGAGCGGTAGGGCGCGGACTTGTACCAGACCGGCGGCAGGCCGAGCACCGACCAGGGATAGCAGGAGCACAGGGTGCAGACGATCATGTTGTGCACGCCCGGCCCGTTCTCGACCGCGCGCATGTGCTCGCCCTGGCGCCCGCCATAGCCGAGCGAGGCGATGGCGGCGGTGGCATCGTCGAGCAGCCAGGCCTTGAACGCGGCATCGGCCCAGGCATGGGCCACGACATGGGCGCCGTTGCGCGGGCCGACCTTGGTCTCGTAGGTGTCGATGAACACGTCGAGCGCCGCCGGGTCGACATAGCCCTTGGCCACCAGCAGCGCCTCCAGCGCCTTGACCCGCTCGGCCATGGGCGAGGGCGGCGCGCCGTGATGGTCGTGGTCGTGATCGGCGTGGTCGTGTGCGCTCATGCCGGATCATTTGCAGAGTTTCGCGGCGCCCGCAATCGCGGCGTCACGCCCTTGCCGCTTGGCGGCGCGATCGTTAGATCACATCGACCCATCGGCAACCGGACAGATCCATGCGGGCCCTCCTCGACGTCGTTCTCGCTGTGCTCGACTTCTACCAATACGTGCTGATCGCTGCGGCGGTGATGTCGTGGCTGATCGCCTTCAACGTCGTCAACCTGCGCAACCAGTTCGTGTCCGTGGTCTACGATACGCTCTACCGCCTGACCGAGCCGCTGCTGGCGCCGATCCGGCGGCGCCTGCCGCCCTTCGGCGGGCTGGACCTGTCCTTCATCGTGCTGTTCCTGCTGGTGATCCTCGTCCAGCGCGTCATCATCTACTACATCTACCCCAACGTGTTCTGAGCCTTGGCCGGGGAGCGCCCCTGGCGAATCACGCCGCGGGGCGTGGTCTTGGACGTACGCCTGACGCCGCGCGGCGGACGCGACGCCGTCGACGGCGTCGAGACCCTGGCCGACGGGCGCCGCGTGCTGGCCGCGCGGGTGCGGGCGGCGCCGACCGGGGGCGAGGCGAATGCGGCCCTGGTCGCGCTGGTGGCCAAGGCGCTGAAGCTGCCGAAATCGCGGGTGGCGGTCGCATCGGGCGCGACCAGCCGGGTCAAGTCGCTGGCGATCGAAGGCGAGGGCGCTGTCCTGGCCGAGGCGCTGCGGCAGATCGTTTTCAGCGGGGAACCCCTATCCCGGCCGGGATAGGCGGTGCCTCATCGGTTCGCCGCAGCAAAGGCCGAGAACCCTTCCAGGAATTTGCGCAGCTGCTCCTCGACCTTGGTGTCCTTCAGCGCGCCGGCCTCGTCGAACGCGGCGCGGGCGTGCGAGACCAGGAGGCGGCCGTCGAGCCAGGGGCGGGTCGCGAGCGTGCGCAGCACCGTCAGCCAGGCGTTCTGGCTGAGGATGGTGCCGAAGCCGCCGGGGGAGGCGCCGATCATGGCGACGGGGCGGTCGCGGAACACGTCGGGCACGCCCGGCGTCGGGCTGGAGAGCCAGTCGACCGCGTTCTTGAACACGCCCGGCATCGAATTGTTGTATTCGGGCGTCACCATGAGCAGGCCGTCGGCGGCGAGGATGGCGTGCTTGAGCCGCAGCACCGCCTCGGGCGTGCCCTGCTCGCGCTCGACATCGGCGTCGTAGAGCGGGATGCCGTGGATGGTGTGGGCCTCCAGCACCGTGCCTTCCGGCACCAGGCCGGTGGCGGCATGGAGCAGCGCCGTGTTGAAGGAGCCGCGGCGCAGGCTCCCGGAAATGCCGACCAGCCTGGTCATGCCGGCTTCTCCGTCTCGGCCTTCTCCGTCTCGGCCTTCTCCAGCCGCGGGCGCACGAGCCCTTCCTGGGCGACGGAGGCGATCAGCCGGCCGTTCTGCCAGATCTGGCCGCGGGCAAAGCCGCGCGCCCCGCCGGTGAACGGGCTCTCCTGGGCGTAGAGCAGCCATTCGTCCGCCTTGAACGGGGCATGGAACCACAAGGCATGGTCGATCGAGGCGGCCTGCACGTCGGGGTCGAACACGCTCTTGCCGTGGGCGACGAGCGTGGTGTCGAGCAGCGTCATGTCCGAGGCATAGGCGAGCACCGCCTCGTGCACCGTCGGGTCGTCGGGTAGCGCACCGGCAGCCCGGATCCAGATATATTGCCGCGGCTCCTGCGGGATGCGCGCGACATAGCGGGTGAGGTCGACGGGGCGCAGCTCGATCGGCCGCTCGCGCTCCCAATAGTCGCGGATGTTCTTGGGCATCAGCGCGATGAAGCGCTGGCGCAGCTCGACGTCGCTCGGCAGCTGGTCCGGGCGCGGCACGTCCGGCATGGCCGGCTGGTGCGACCAGCCCGTCTCCTGGCGCTGGTAGGAGCAGGAGAGGGCGAAGATCGGCTCGCCGTGCTGCACGCCGATGGCGCGGCGGGTGGCGAAGCTCCGGCCGTCGCGGATGCGGTCGACCTGGTAGATGATCGGCACCGAAGGATCGCCCGGCCGCAGGAAATAGCCGTGCAGGGAATGCACGCGCCGCTCGTCGTCGACCGTGCGCGTGGCCGCGACCAGGGCCTGGCTGATGACCAGGCCGCCGAACACCCGCTGCCAGCCCACCTGCGGGCTGAGGCCGCGGTAGAGATTGCGCTCGAGCGGCTCGAGGTCGAGAATCGCGAGAAGGTTGGCGACAGGGTCGGACATGGCGGCTCCGTTCGGGCCGCGAGTGCAGACGCACGGCGCGCGGAAGTCAAGCCGGAGCGCGCCGCGGTGGTGCCTCGGTCCGGATTTCGGCCTACGATCCCGGGCAGCCCTTGGCGACCGTCGCGGGGCCCGCCTTGTGCGACGTCGCCGATCCGGCGCAAGACCGAATCCCTGGCCGGAGTTTTTCCATGCAGCAGACGTCTCTTTCCAACGGCCGTGTCGTTCACCAATCCGATCTCGGCCGCGTCACCCAGGTGAATGCCGACGATCTGCCGGTCATGAAGGGCCTTTCGATCAAGCGGCTGACGCTGGCGCCGGGCGCGATCCGCGCGCCGCACTGGCACGCCAACTGCGTGGAGCTCGGCTATTGCCTGGCCGGCGAGGCGCTGGTGACGATCCTCGGTACGGGAGACTTTCATTCCGTCTTCACGATCGGCGCCGGGCAGATGTTCCATATTCCCTCCGGCGCCCTGCATTGCATCGAGACGATCGGCGCGGTGCAGGCAGAGTTCGTCATCGCCTTCCGGCATGAGCGGCCGGAGGACTTTTCGCTCCAGGGAACCTTCGGCGCGATGAGCAACGCCTCGCTCGGCAATGCCTACGGCCTGCCGGCCGCGGCTTTCGCGCCGATCGGAAAGACGACGCAGGGCGCCTATCTCGTCAGGCGCGAAGGGCCGCCGGCCGTGCCGCCCGACGCCGGCCGCGAGGCCGCGCACAAGTTCGATATCGAGGCACAGCCGGCGATGCTGCATCCCAGCTACGGCGCCGCGCGCCTGGGCCGCGCGCAGTTCTGGCCTGCGCTGACGGACATCGCCATGTACTCGCTGCGCCTCACGCGGGACGGCATGCGCGAACCCCACTGGCACCCCGAGACGGCCGAGATGGGCTATGTCCATGCCGGCCGCGCGCGGATGACGATGCTGACGCCCGACGGCATGACCCACACCTGGGACCTGGCGCCCGGCGACGTCTATTTCATCCCGCGCGCCTATCCGCATCACATCGAGGTCCTCGGCGAGGAGGACATGCATTTCCTGATCTTCTTCGACCAGCCCATGCCCGAGGATATCGGAATCCGCACCATTCCCGCCGCGCTCGCGCCCGCGGTGATGGCCGCGACGCTCGGCGTGCCGTCGGGCGAGCTGCCGAACCTTCCGCGCATCGTCGCCGATCCCCTGATCGTCGAGCGGGTCAATCCGCAGAGCACCTAGGCGCGGATGGCCTGTCTGGGAGGGGCGCGGCGGGGCAGACAAGCGCGGCGCCAAGCGGTATGACCGGGCCATGAGCCAGACACCCAGCGACAGAACCGACATCCTCATCGCCGGCGGCGGCTTTGCCGGGCTCGGCCTCGCGGTGGCCTTGAAGGACGCGCTGGGCGGCGCCTTCGCCGTGACGGTGGTCGACCCGACGCTCGGCGCCGGGCCCTCGCATGACGGGCGCGCGTCCGCCATCGCCGCGGCGGCGCGGCGGTTCTTCGAGCGGGTGGGGGCCTGGGACGCGGTGGCGGCCGAGGCGCAGCCGATCCTCGACATGGTGGTGACGGATTCGCGGCTGGACGATCCGATCCGCCCCTCCTTGCTGACCTTCGACGGCGAGGTGGCGCCGGGCGAGCCCTTCGCCCACATGATCGAGAACCGCAGCCTGATCAATGCCCTGACCGCGCGGGCCGAAGCACTGGGCGTCGCCCTGGTCGGCGGCGGCACCAGCGTGGTTCAACTTCGTCACGAAGATGAAGCTTGCCTGGCAAACCTTTCGACGGCTAAGGAAATCTCCGCCCGCCTGGTGGTCGCGGCCGACGGCGCGCGCTCGCGCCTGCGCGAGGCCGCCGGCATCGCCATGCAGGGCTGGGACTACGGCCAGTCCGGCATCGTCACCACGGTGGAGCACGAGCGCGATCATGACGGGCGCGCGGAGGAGCATTTCCTGCCGGCCGGTCCCTTCGCCATCCTGCCGCTGAAGGGCCGGCGCTCCTCGATCGTCTGGACCGAGGCGAGCGGGGAAGCCGAGCGGCTCGTGGCGCTGGACGATGCCGCCTTCCATGCCGAGCTGGAGAAGCGCTTCGGCCTGAAGCTCGGCGAGATCAAGGTGGCGGGGCCGCGCAAGGCGCTGCCGCTGGCGATGCGCATCGCCCGGTCCTTCGTGGCCGACCGGCTGGCGCTGGTAGGCGATGCCGCCCACGTCATCCATCCCATCGCCGGGCAGGGGCTCAATCTCGGCGTGCGCGACGTGGCGGCCCTGGCCGAATGCGTCATCGACCAGGCGCGCCTCGGCCTCGACGTCGGCGCGCCGGCCGTTCTGGAGCGCTACCAGCGCTGGCGCCGCTTCGACACCGTGACCATGGGCGTGGCGACCGACGGCCTCAACCGGCTGTTCTCCAACGAGAATGCGCCGCTGCGCTTCCTGCGCGACGTCGGCCTCGGGCTGGTGGACCGGCTGCCGGCGGCCAAGCGCTTCTTCATCCGCGAGGCGGCGGGCCTGACCGGCGAGACGCCGCGCCTGCTGCGCTGAACGGCCCCGCATTGCGTAAAAGGCCAGGAACCGCATAGGCTTGCCCCAAAAGGGTGAAGCATGGACCTGGAACTCAACGGAAAGGTGATCGCGGTCACCGGCGGCTCGCGCGGCATCGGCCGGGCCATCGCCGAGCGCCTCGGCGTCGAGGGAGCCGCGGTGGCGATCGCGGCGCGCTCGCCCGCGGACCTCGCGGCGGCTCATGCGGCGGTGGAGCTCAATGGCGGGCGCTGCCTCGCCTATGCCTGCGACCTCGCCGCGCCCGGAGAGGCCGCCGCCTTCGTCGCGGCCGTCGCCGAGACCTTCGGCCGGCTCGACGGGCTGATCTGCAATGCCGGCGGCCCCGGCGGGGGCGGGCCGCTGGCGCAGACGCCGCGCCAGGACTGGGAGGCGGCGTTCGGGCTCAACCTCTTCCACGCGGTCGAGGCCCTGCAGGCGGCCGCCCCGGTCATGGCGGCGCTCGGCGGCGGCGCGGCGCTGTTCGTCGCCTCGATTTCCGGGGAGAAGCCGGTGGCACGCCGCTGGCACTACGGCGCGGCCAAGGCGGCGCTGATCCATGCGGCGAAATCGTTGGCGCTGGAGCTGGCGCCGCAGCACATCCGCGTGAACGCGCTGGCGCCGGGCTCGACGCTGGTCGAGGGCGGCGGCTGGGCCCGGAACCGGCAGGACGATCCGGCCCGTTTCGCGGCCTTCCTCGAGCGCGAGCTGCCGCTCGGCCGGCTGGCGAGCGCCGAGGAGATCGCCGACGCGGCAGCGTTCCTGATGTCGCCGCGGGCGGGCTGGATCAACGGGGCCGCGGTGCCCGTGGACGGGGGGCAGGGGCGGCCGAGCTGGTGAGGACGATCCGGATCCGTTAGCCGGCAGAAATGTCTGTCCGGCCGGTTGAATCGGGTTAGGATCGGCGCGCCCAACGACAAGAACACCGGGAGGCCGCCCATGTCATCGCACGCGTTCGACGTGCTTTCGAAGTCGCGTACCGAAATCGAAATCGCTCACCACGAGGAAGGCCACCGCTACAAGTTCAGCGTGGTCCGGAACAGCCAGGGCAAGCGCGTGTTGTCGGACACCGCCGAGGTCGTGGCGGTCTCGGGCGCCAGGCATCCCTCGGAATGGTATTCGGCCAGCGCCCGCGCCTTCGCCACGACGGCGGCCCACCGGGCGCACGCGATCGACTGAACCTCGCGCGAGGCGGCCGCGACGAGTCCCGTTGCACCGGCAACGCGCTCGAGGCTTCAGAGGCGGCCGAGCAGCTCCGTCTTCTTGGCCGTGAATTCCTCCTGCGTGAGGATGCCCTTGGCGTGCAGGTCGGCCAGCCGCTCGATCGCCGCGAACAGCGCGTCATGGCTGGCCGGCGCCGAGGGTCTTGTGGCGAGCTCCGGCGTGGCCGGCGCCGTTTCGGCGTGCTGCCGGGCGGCAGGCTCCGCTATCGCCGGCGCAGCGGGCTGCGCTGTCGCCGGCGCAGCGGGTTCCGCTGTCGCCGGCGCAGCGATCTCGCGCGGCTCGGCCGACGCGGCCGCCTCGTCCCCCAGGCGCGGCAGGTCCGCGAGCCGGACGTCGCCATGCTGGCTGGTGAAGGCCAGCCGCTGGCCGGCGCCCTGCTGCTGGGAGACGCCGGAGATGCGGTGGTCGCCGGTGTCGTAGACGCTGATCCGCCCGGCCTCGTCGATGGCGAGGCGGTGCGTGTCGGGGAAGAAGGCATAGCGCAGGTCGTTCTGCCCGCCGGCCGTCGACGGCCGGCCGAGACCCTGGGGCCACCATTCGCCGAACGGGGAGGCTCCCCTCCCGGCTGCGAAGACCGGCATCTGCCGCATCATGCCGGCGAGGTCCGAGCAGGCGGCGTCCACCCGGGCCTTCAGGCCGTGGTTGAACATGTCGCCGATCATGATCATGCCGCCCTGCGACCATTGCCCCATGCCGCCGAGGTCGGGGTGGCTGAACTGCGCCATGCCGCCGCCGCCGGCGACGAGGGCGCGCAGCAGCGCCTGCACCGCATCCTCGCCGAGGCCGTGGCGCGCCGCGACGTCGGCGGCCATGCGCCGCGCTTCCGGAGTGAATTCCGACACTGGCCTGCTCCTTCGCCCCACATCCGGCCCGCTGCGAGGCTTCGAGCCTGTCGCCGCACCATGGGCTCGTCGCCGGCCGGTTTCAACCGGCGGCCTCTCGGGAGACCGGCCCGGCCCTCACGCGGCGATCTGCCCCTCGACCACCCTCTCGCGGATGAAGCTGGCGAGGTGCTTGGTGGCGGTCGAGGCGCCGCGCGGGGCGACCAGGGCGATGTCGAGGTCGGGCAGGTCGGGGAAGCCCTCGGCGGCACCGAGCCGGCGCCAGGCCGGCGGCACGGAGGAGATGCCGAGCACGGTGACGGCGAGCCCGGCATTGACCGCCGAGTAGACGCCGGGCAGGTGGCTCGACGTATAGGCGATGCGCCAGGGCCGGCCGATGGCGTCGAGCGCGGCCAGCGCGGTCGGGCGGCAGCGGCAGCCCTCGGGGAACATGGCGAGCGGCAGCGGGGTGATCAGCTCGGGGCGGTGGTCGCGCGCCGCGCACCACACCCGCGGCTCGTGGCGCAGCACCTCGCCGACCGGGCGGGCCGGGTCGCGCGTGATGATGGCGAGGTCGACCTCGCCGCGCTCCAGCATCGGCTCGATGCGGAAGGAGAGGTCGCAGCGCATTTCCAGCTGCACCCGCGGGAAGCGCTTGGCGAAGGCGCCCATCAGCGGCGCCACCATCAGGTCGAGGAAATCGTCCGGCACGGCGAGGCGCACCCGGCCCTCGGCCTCGTCGCCCATGATGGCGGCGAGCGCCTCGTCCTCCATGGCCAGAATGCGCCGGGCGTAGCCGATCAGCGCCTCGCCGGCCACGGTCGGCTTGACGCCGCGGCGCGAGCGCTCGAGCAGGCGCTTGCCGAGCCGGGCCTCCAGCTTGGACACGATGACGCTGACGGCGGCCTGCGTCTTGCCGAGGGCCTCGCCCGCTGCCGTGAAGCCGCCGCGGTCGACGATGGTCACGAGCGTTTCCAGGCTGTCGGTATCGAAATGGCGCATCGGATCGATCCATTTCATTCTAGTATGGATCCATAGAATACATTCGTTTCCGGATATGGAAAGAGGCAGGCATAGTGCAGCTGCCTGTTTCGGCCGCTGCGCCTCGCCCGCTCGCCTCGAGCGGCGACGGCGTGCGGCTGCGTCCGAGTGTCCCGGCCATGACCGACATCGCATCCCTTTCCGCCGCCCGGGCCCGTCCCGGCCTCGACGGCGTCGGCCTGGCGGCAATGGCGGCGGCGGTGTTCGCGGTGGCCTGGTCGCCGATCATGGTCCGGTTCACCGATATCGGCCCGGCGGCCAGCGCTTTCTGGCGCCTGCTCCTGGCTTTGCCGGTGCTGCTGGCCTGGACGCGGGCGGAGCGGATCGCGACGGGCAGCCCGGCGCGGCGCGGGCCGCTGACCGGGGAGGGCCTGCTGGCGATGTTCGCCGCCGGCATCGCCTTCGCCGCCGACCTCGCCTTCTTCCACGCCGCCCTGCCGCTGACCTCGGTCGCCAATGCCAGCTTCATCTCCAACCTGGCGCCCGTCATCTCGGTGATCGCCGCGATGGCCCTGTTCGGGGAGAAACCGAGCCCCTCGATCGTCGTCGGCCTCGTCGTGGCGCTGTTCGGCGTGGCCGTGATGACGGCCGCCCATGCCGGCGGCGACGGCGGCTTCGCCCTGCGCCAGGGCGACATCCTGGCGGTCGGGGCGGCGCTCTCCTATGCCGCCTATCTCGTGGCGCTGAAGGCGGCGCGGGCGACACGCTCGGCCGCCAACGTCACGCTCGGCTCGACGGTGGTGGCCGCGGTCGTCCTGTTCGTCATGGCGGTGATCGAGGGCGGGCCGCTGGTGCCGCACTCGGTCTCCGGCTGGCTGGCGGTGGCGACGATCGGCCTGGTCTGCCACGTCCTGGGGCAGGGGTTGAGCGCGGTCGGCATCGGCCGGCTGCCCTCGGGCGTCGTCGCTCTGATGCTGCTCGTGCATCCGGTGATCGCCGCGGTCATCGCTTTCTTCCTGTTCGGCGAGGCCCTGAGCCTGACGCAGGCCGTCGGCGGCGCGATGATCCTCGGCGCGGTCGCCCTGTCGCGACGTTGAGCGCGGTCCCCGGCCTGCGCTTGCCGGTTGACCGCGGCGCCACAATCCGCGACACCCGCCGGAGCGAGCCCCGGAGTGAGCCGATGACCGACAAGACTGCCCGTCTCGACGCGCTGATGCGGCGCGGCCCCGTCATCCCGGTGGTGACGATCGAGCGCGTCGAGGACGCCGTGCCGCTGGCGCGCGCCCTGGTCGCCGGCGGCGTCGCGGTGATCGAGGTGACGCTGCGCACCCCGGCCGGCCTGGAGGCGATCCGCCGCATCGCCGGCGAGGTGGAAGGCGCCGTGCCCGGCGCCGGCACGGTGCTGGACGAGCGGCAGGCCGAGGCCTCGGTCGCGGCGGGAGCGCAGTTCCTGGTCTCGCCAGGCTCGACCGTGGCGCTGCTCGACGCGGCGGTCGGCCTGCCGGTGCCGATGCTGCCCGGCATCGCCACGGCCAGCGAGGCGATGGCGGCGATGGAGCGCGGGCTCCGGCGCCTCAAGTTCTTCCCGGCGGAAGCGGCGGGCGGCATCGCCATGCTGAAGTCGCTGCACGGCCCGCTCGGCGAGCTCGTCTTCTGCCCGACCGGCGGCATCGATCTCGCCAAGGCGCCGGGCTATCTCGCCCTGCCCAACGTCGCCTGTGTCGGCGGCTCCTGGCTGACGCCGGCCAAGGCGGTGGCGGAGGGCGCCTGGGACGGGATCACCGAGCTGGCGCGGGGCACGGCGGCGCTCCGCCCGGCCTGAGCGGACCGGCCGTGGCAGCCGAGCCGGAGGCGGTGCTGGCCTTCTGGCGCGCCGCCGGGCCGGAGCGCTGGTTCGCCCGGGACGAGGCCTTCGACGCGCAATTCCGCCGGCGCTTCCTGGATCGGCACCTCGCGGCGGCGCGGCGCGAGCTCGACGCCTGGGCGGACCGGGCCGAGAGCGCGCTCGCCCTCATCATCCTGCTCGACCAGTTTCCGCGCAACGCCTTCCGCGGCACTGCTCACATGTACGCGACCGATCCGCTGGCGCGCCGCTTCGCCGGCCGGGCGATCGCGGCGGGCTTCCATCGGGCTGTCGAGCCGGATCTCCGGCCGTTCTTCTGCCTGCCTCTCATGCACTCGGAAGATCCGGCGGACCAGGAGCGCTCGGTGGCGCTGCATCATGGCCTCGGCCTCGATGACGGCTACGCGCTGGGCCATCGCGACATCATCCGCCGCTTCGGCCGCTTTCCACACCGCAACGCCGCCCTCGGCCGGGACAGCACGGGCGAGGAGCTGGCCTTCCTCGCCAACGGCGGCTTTGCCGGCTGAAGCCGTCCGCCGGGAGCGGGACAACGGCAAGTCCGGTGCCCGCCGCATTGCAACCGGATCGCTCGACAGCGGCCTCGGGAGGGCGTAGCCTCGTCTGGCTGGTCGGCGTTGAGTATCGGGACGTGCCATGCGGGCGCTGGTCGGGTTGCTGTTGGTGGCTGCGGCGCTGGCAGGCGCGCCCGTGGATGGCTTTGCTGCGGCACCGGCGCGCCCTGCGGTGCTCGATCCGATCTTCGGCCTGGCGCCGGTCTTCGCCCCGAAGGACAGGCCCAAATCCGTCATCGTGCTGCTGTCGGACGCCAACGGCTTCGGCCGCGACGAGATCCGGCTCGCCGGGGATTTCGTCGGGCAGGGCAGCCTGGTGATCGGCCTCAACTGGCCGGCCTGGCGCAGCCAGCTGGCGCAGCGGCGCAACGAGGGCTGCTCCGACCTGCTCGGCCATATCGAGACCATCGTGCTCCGGGTCGAGCGCGAGCGCGGCGTCGATCCTTTCCTGACGCCGATCATCGCCGGGGTCGGCCTCGGCGGCTCGGCGGCGCGGGCGCTGGCGCCCGAGGTGGCGACCCATCGCATCGCCGGCGTGGTGGCGCTGCGCTCCAGCACCTTTGTCCAGAGCGCGATGCCGATCTGCGGCGGCATCGCCCACCAGCGCCCGGACGGCTATGTCTACGAGGCGCCGCACCATGCCGCCTCGAGCCTGATGGAGGCCGACGACGAGGCCGAGGCCGCCGAGGCGGCGGAGGAGTTGCGCGAGCAGGCCCTGCCGCGCGAGCGGGACGATCTCGCCGACCTGCCGCTGACCGTCGCCGCGCCGGCGCAGCCGGCCTCGCGCCTGGTGGTGCTGCTGACGGGCGACGGCGGCATGGGCTGGATCGACCAGGGGCTGGCCAATGCCCTGGTGGCCCGCAGGATCGCGGTGGTGGCCCTCGATTCCCGCCGCTACTTCTGGACCGAGCGCGACCCGGCCAAGGTCGCCCACGATCTCCAGCGCATCCTCAAGCATTTCCGCCGGGAATGGCCGATCGAGGCGGTGGCGCTGGTCGGCTATTCCTTCGGCGCCGATTTCCTGCCGCTCGCCTACAAGCACCTCTCGGCGCGCACGCGCCGCAGCGTGGCGCTGGTGTCGCTGCTGGCGCTGTCGCCGGCGGGCGACCTGCAGATCGAGCTCAACGACGCCGATTATCCCAACGCCAAGCCGCTGCTGCCGGACGCGGCGCACATCGACGCGGCGCTGATCCAATGCGTCTACGGCGAGGACGATGCCCTCGCGGCCATGGCCTGCCCGGCGCTGGCGGCGGCGCGGCCCGACATCGACGTGCACAAGCAACCCGGCGGCCACAGCTTCAACGGCGACGTCGAGGCCCTGGCCGAGATCGTCGCCGCGCCGCTGCTGGCCGCTCCGGCCAGGCCCGCGCGGGCCCCTGTGGCAGCCACCCCTGCCGCGCCGAAGGCGGCCCCTTCCGTCCTGCAGGCGGGGAATTGATCGGCGCTGGCCGTGCTTTCCATGCGGTCCGCCAGCGCTTTTGTCGTCACCACCTGTATTCGCGTGGATGGCCGGGTCGAGCCCGGCCATGACGGTGAGGTTCCGGCACGATGTCGACGGTGAGACGGCGGCGTCCGTTTCGCGGCCGCCGCGCCGGCCCTCGTTCCCCCTACGCCGTCGGCGCGATCTTCAGCGCGGCCTCGGTGACGACGTCGTCGTCGGCGAGATCGCGATAGGGCTTGATGTCCTGCCTCTGCAGGGCGCCGTGATAGGCGCGGACGGCTTCCGACGGCGCGAGATTGCCGGAGGTGACCTCGCGCATGGTGGCGACCATGTCGAGGGGGCTTTCGGCGAGATTGATCTTGCGGCCGAACAGGGCGACGCGGGCGCCGTATCTCTCGGCCTGGGCCAGGAGCTCGAAGCAGTCGCGGGTGGTGCCGGCGCCGCCGCCGAGCACGCCGACGATGACGCTGGGATCAAAGCCGGCGAGCTCCTCCAGGGCCTTGGGGCCGTTATAGGCGATCTTGAGGAATTCGGGGCGCTGGGCCTGGGTGACGCCGGCGATGCAGCGCAGGATGCAATCGTTGACGTAATGGGGCAGGAGAGCGGGGTCGATGCCGGTGTCGACATTGGGGTTGAAGACTTCGAGGAAGTACTTGAACCGGTTGGCGGAGGCGTCGGCGCGGAAGGCGGAGAAGGCCTCGAGCGAGGCATAGTCGGCGTCGAGGTCGTTGTTGAAGGTGATGGAATAGAGGCCGAGGTCGGTGCCGACGATGGGCTGGCCTGGGGCTGGTGCGTCCGTCCCGGTGGCGACGTGGGAGAGCGAGGCGGAGCGGAAGGGGCGCGAGGGCCGCTTGGCGTAGGTGGCGCCGCGCATCACCCAGATGTCGGTGGTGTCGTTGGCGCGGATGGCGGGCTTGACCTTGCTGGTCCGGAACACGCCGCGCTGGTGCAGCGCCTCCAGGTTGGAGGCCGAGGTGAGCATGATGTCGACGACGTCCTGCTCGACGATCGCCTGCATCTGGTCCAGCCATTCCGCGCGGTTGCGCAGCCGTTCCACCGTGCCGTCGCGGGCGCGCAGCGGTCCGGCCCAGGTCAGGCTCGGGCCCATGTCGCTGTCCTTGGCGTCGGCGATGATGAAGTCGGAGCGGGTGTAGCGGCCGGCCCGGATCCGGGCGAGCTTCTCGTCGAGGCGGGTCATGCGATCCTCTGTGCGCGGGGGAAGGGGCCGTGGCGAGCCTGGCGGCTGCGACGACGGTGATGGCTATGCCGGCCTTGGATACAATTTTTTTATTTCATGTCCACAAGAAATTTCCTTTCTCACGCATTTTTGCGGCCGCAGGCGTGCGACCCTCGCATCAGCCGACATGCGTGCGGGCTGGTCATTCGGGGAAGAAAGGAAGTTTCTTTTTATTGCAGATGAAATAAAAATCTTTTATGCCGGATTCGTCAGGCCGCTTCGGCATGCCGGAGCGGCCGGCACAATCGAAACCGCCGGCGACAGGAGGGCGATCAAAGGGGCGGGGGCGGCCGATGCAGCCCCGCCGGTGCGACAGGGCCATCGCCCGCCTCGCCGGCAGCGACGACAACGACAACAACGACAAGCGAGGAAACACCATGAGGACGATCATCGGCCTGGCGACGGCGCTCATCGGCGCCGGCCTGCTCTCGGCGCCCGCGCGGGCGGAGCAGAAGGAAGTCACCGTCTGGTCCTGGTTCGTGCAGAGCACGATGCAGAAGTCGATCGCGGCCTTCGAGAAGGCCCATCCCGACGTCAAGGTGAACTACACCTATTACAATTATTCGCCGGAATACATCACCGCGCTCAAGGCGGCCGCCGCATCGGGCAGCCTGCCCGACGTGATCGGCCTGCAGCCGGGCTCGCTGACCCAGCAATATCGCGAGGACCTCACCGCGGTGAACGACCTCGCCGCCAAGGAATGGGGAGCGGACTGGGCCGAGAAGGTCTTCCCCGTCAATCGCAAGCAGATGCTGATGGGCAATCCGGCCGGCGACAAGAATTATTATATAGTCCCGCAGGAATCGCAGGTCCTGTGCATCTGGTACAACAGAAAGATCTTCGAGAAGATCGGGATTTCGGTTCCCAAGACCTATGACGACCTGAAGGCCGCCGCCAAGGCGCTGAGCGGCGCCGGCTATATCCCGATGTTCCAGGGCGCCGCCGATGGCTGGCAGAACGAGAACGTCTTCCTGATGCTCGCCAACCAGTTCGCGCCCGGCATCGTCGACAAGGCGCAGGCCGGCGAGACCAAGTGGACGGCGCCCGAGCTGATCGCGGCGATGAAGGCCTGGAAGGGCCTGTTCGACGACGGCGTGTTCCAGCAGGGCGCGCTCGGCGCCCACGCCTATCCCACCGGTGCCCAGCTCTTCGCGCAGGGCCGCGTCGGCATGATGGCGCTCGGCTCCTGGTGGATGCAGGAGAGCAAGTTCCCGCCGCCGCTGTCCGAATTCGTGCAGGCCATGGACGGCTTCGACTTCTTCTACCTGCCGCCGGTCGTGGCTGGAAACCAGGCGAGCCCGCCGGTCGGCGGCATCGACATCGGCTACGGCCTGACCAAGAACGGCGCCAAGAACGAGGCCGCCTGGACCTTCCTCGCCTCGCTCACCAACGGCGAGGGCCTGCAGGAGGCGCTCAACGACCTCAACGACCTGCCGGCCTTCGCCGGCCACGAGCCCAAGGGCGACATCTCCGACCATGTCAGGCAGATGTCGGCGCGCTTCATGGCCGACCTGCCCAAGGCCGAGAACCAGCGCTTCGCCTCGCCGGCCGTGGCCGAGGCGCTCGACAATGCGCTGGCCGGCGTCGCCGCCGGCAGCCTGGAGCCGGAGGCGGCCCTCGCCGCGGTCCAGGCGGCGACCGACAAGGCGCTAGGCAAATAGGCCCCGGCAACGAGGCACGCGGCCGGGGCGCGCGGCGTCCCGGCCGAGCATGCGGTGAAATCCGATGAGCGTTCAGACCATGTCCCTGCCAGCGGCCGCACCGGCGAGCCGGCCCCGCGCGCGCTCCCGCTATCGCGGGCCGGGGCTCTACGCCTTCGCCCTGCCGGCGGCGCTGCTCTTCGTGGTGTTCATCGCCTATCCCATCCTGTGGGTCGCCGGGCAGAGCCTCTATTCCAAGACCGCGTCCGGCCAGCGCATCTTCGTCGGCCTCGCCAATTACGGCGCCGCGCTCACCGACCCGGTGTTCTGGACCGTGGTGCGCAACATGGTGCTGTGGGGGGCGATCACGATTCCCCTGCAGATGCTGATCGGCGGGCTGCTCGCCTATTTCATCGAGCGCCACACCCATCGCCTGCGCGGCTTCTTCCGCACCATGTTCTTCCTGCCGGTCGTGACCTCGGTCTCGGTGATCAGCCTGGTCTGGGTGCAGATCTACGCGCCCTATTACGGCATCGCCCAGGAATATCTGAAGCACCTCGGCATCGTCATGGCGTCCTCGCCGATCGGCGACCCCGCCACGGCGATCTACGCGCTGATCCTGGTCAATGTCTGGCAATGGACCGGCTTCTCCATGCTGATGTACATCGCCGGCATCGCCAACCTGCCGAGCGAGGTGCTGGACGCGGCGCGGATCGACGGCGCCCGCGGCTGGCGGCTGGCCGTGCACGTCATCGTGCCGATGCTGGCGCCGGCCACCAAGTCGCTGCTGCTGCTCGGGGTGATCGGCACGCTGCAGACCTTCCCGATCGTCCATCTCATGACCGGCGGCGGGCCGAACCGGGCGAGCGAAGTGTTCGGCACCTTCATCTTCAAGCAGAGCTTCGTCATCGGCGACACCGGCGGCGGCGCCACGCTCTCGGTGATCGTGCTGGCGGTGGCGCTGGTGCTGTCGCTGGTCCAGATCGTCTTCCTCGGGGCCAGGCTCGCGCCGGCGCGCAAGGAGGGAGCATGAGTGCGCTCGCCCGGGCCAGGCTGAGGTCCTTCACCATCCATGCCGTGCTGTTCGCGGTGCTCGCCCTGTGGATGGTGCCGCAGGCCTATATGCTGTCGATCGGCCTCCGGACGCCGGCCCAGGCCTTCGATCCCGTGCTGTTCGCCTGGCCGGTGACCTTCGACAACTTCGTCACGGTGATCCGCGACAACCCGCTCGCCGGCATCTTCCTCAACAGCCTGATCGTCACGGTGGCGACGGTCGCCATCGTCGTCGCCGCGGCCTCGCTGGTCGCCTTCGCCTGCGCGGTGCTGCGGCTGAAGGGCTCCCTGGTGCTCTACACCACGCTGCTCACAACGCTGATGGTGCCGCTCGCCTCGCTGGTGCTGCCGCTCGCCATCCTGCTGCAGCGCTTCGGCTGGGTGAACACCTATTGGGGACTGATCTTCCCCTATGCCGCCCTCGGCGTGCCCTTCGCCATGGTGGTGCTGAAGGCTTTCATGGAGGATTCGCCGGCGGAGCTGTTCGAGGCGGCGCGGGTCGACGGCTGCAGCCCCTGGCAGACCTACTGGCACGTGGCGCTGCCGCTGGTGCGCCCGGCCCTGGTCTTCGTCGCGATCTGGCAGTTCATCGTCACCTGGAACGAGTTCTTCCTCGCCCTGATCGTGCTGACCAAGGCGGAGATGAAGACGCTGACCATCGTGCCGATGCAATATTCCGGCCTGTACATGGCCAACCCCGGCGCGCTGTTCGCGGTGCTGACCCTGATCGCGTTGCCCCTGATCCTGCTCTACGTCGCGGTGCAGCGCGCCTTCGTGCGCGGCCTGCTCGCCGGCGCGGTGAAGGGCTGAGCGCGGGACCCGAGAGGAGCGACCATGGCCACCCTCGCCATCGAGGACATCACCAAGACCTATGGCAGCCTTGCGGTGATCCCGCGCCTGTCGCTGGAGATCGCCGACGGCGAGTTCTGCGTGCTGGTCGGCCCGTCCGGCTGCGGCAAGTCGACCCTCCTGCGCATCATCGCCGGGCTCGAGCCGATCAGCTCCGGCCGCATCCTGATCGACGGCGTCGACGTCAGCGACGCCGAGCCGCCGGAGCGGGGCATCGCCATGGTGTTCCAGTCCTACGCGCTCTATCCCCATATGAACGTCGACCGCAACATGGGCTTCGGCCTGGAGATCGCCCGCACGCCGCGCCGCGAGATCGGCGAGCGCGTCGCGCGCGCGGCGCAGAAGCTGCGCCTCGACAGCTATCTCCACCGCAAGCCGCGCGAGCTCTCCGGCGGCCAGCGCCAGCGCGTCGCCATCGGCCGGGCGATCACCCGCAAGCCCAAGCTGTTCCTGCTCGACGAGCCGCTGTCCAACCTCGACGCGGCGCTGCGCGTCGGCATGCGGGTGGAGATCGCCCGGCTCAAGGCCGAGCTCGCCTCGACCATGGTCTACGTCACCCACGACCAGGTGGAGGCCATGACGCTGGCCGACCGCATCGTGGTCATGAACGGCGGCCGGATCGAGCAGGTCGGCACGCCGCTGGACCTCTACGAGCAGCCGGCCAACCGTTTCGTCGCCGGCTTCATCGGCTCGCCCGCCATGAACTTTCTCGCCGGCCGGGTGGAGGAGGCCCGGGAGGGCCGGGCCCGGGTGTGCCTCGCCCTCGGGCCGAGCCTCGAGGTGGCCCTGGCCGTGCCGGTCGAGGCCGGGGCGGCGGTGACGCTCGGGGTGCGGCCGGAGCATCTGCGCCTCGGCGCTGCCGGCGATGCGCCGGTCCTCGAGGGGCGCGCCTTCATGGTGGAGATGCTCGGCAGCGACACTTTCGTGCATCTGCGGGAGAAGGGCGAGGACATCGTCGTGCGCGACAGCGAGGCGCGCCGTGTGCGCATGGGCGATGCGGTGACGGTCTCGCTTCCTGCCGCTGCCTGCCATCTCTTCGGCGAGGACGGGCGGCGCCTGTCTGCCGTGCGGGTGGACCGGCCATGACGGCCCCGGCAATGCGCTTGACTCCGGCGGGGATCGCGCTATTGATCGGCGCGAAAAAGAAAGTTTCTTTTCATGTCATCTGAAGGAAAAATTCTTCAAGCGCCGCCGGACGACGGCGCGACCGCGGCGATCGACATCTTCCAGAAGCTGGTGGCGGCAGCGCGCTCGCGCGACCGCACCATGGCCGGCCTGTCGCAATGGATCATCGCCAACCAGGACCGGGCGGCAGGCCTGTCGATCTCGAGCCTGGCGCAGCAGACCGGGGTGAGCGAGACCACGGTGTTCCGCTTCTGCAAGCTGCTCGGCCTCAACGGCTACAAGGACCTGCGCTTCGCCCTGGCCGAGAGCCGCGGCCTGGCGCTCGGCGCCCAGCTCGCCGGCCTGCCCGGCGGCGGCGAGGGCGCGACGGAGCACCCGATGGCCTCGATCATGCGCCGGGTGGTCGAGGTCAATTCCGAGCAGCTGCTCAAGACCATGAGCCTGGTGTCGCTGTCGGCTCTCGAGCAGGCGACCGAGGCGCTGCTGGCCGCCAACCATATCCACCTCGTCGGCTTCGGCAGCTCGGCGCCGGTCGCCTTCGACGCTTATCAGCGCCTGCTCTGCCTCGGGCTGACGGCCAGCGCCCATTCCGATCCGCACGTGCTGGCGGCGGTGACCGCCAATGCCCGGCCGGGCGCGCTGTTCTTCGGCATCACCTGCTCGGGCCGCACCCGCGACGTGATCGAGGCCTTCGAGACCGCCGGCACGCGGGGCCTCAAGCGCATCGTCATCACCAGCGACGAGAAGGCGCCGGTGACCAAGGTCGCCGACATCGTGCTGATCTCGGCGGTGCGCCGCTCGCCGATCGCCCGCGAGGTGATCGCCACGCGCATCTCGCAGCTCGCCATCGTCGAGACGATCTGCGTGGCGCTGGCGCTGAACCATTCGGACGCCCACGAGATCGTGCACGACACCGCGCTGCTCGAGCAGGAGATCGCCAAGAAGCGCCTGCCCGAGCGCGCCCCGCCGGCCGAGCCCACCTGAACCATACCCAGGGAAAGACGCCCCATGCCCACGCACGACCCCGTCAAGGATATGATCGTCCATTGCTGCCGCCTGATGGCGCAGAAGGGCCTGATCGCCGGCACCGAAGGCAATGTCAGCGCGCGGGCGCGCGACGGCGGCATCTGGACCACGCCCTCCGACCTCAACAAGGGGGAGGTGACCGCCGAGGTGCTGGTGCGGATCGATTTCGACGGCACTATCATCGAGGGCGACCGGCGGCCCACCTCCGAGCGCTTCATGCATCTGGAGTTCTACAAGCAGCGGCCGGGCGTCAACGGCGTCGCCCACGGCCACCCGGTGTTCAGCACCGCCTATGCCGCCGCCGGCCGCAAGCTGCCCAAGGATATCCTGCCCGAGCTGGTCGCCACCATCGGCGACGTCGCCCTGGTGCCTTATGGCCGCCCCTCCGGCCCCAAGCTCGCCGCGGCGATCGCCCCCTTCATCCGCCACCACAACGCCTTCCTCCTGCAGAACCACGGCTCGATCGCCTGCGGCGCGACGGTGCTGGAGGCCTATCAGCGCCTGGAAGTGGTCGAGGCCTATTCCAAGACCTGCTGGGCGGCCGAGGCGATCGGCGGCGTCAAGCCGATGAGCCCGGCCGACATCGCCGACCTGCCCGTTCCCTCCTTCGCCTGAGCGCTGTCCCGCCTGCGGGACAGCGGTGCTCGCCACCCGGCCGACGCCATGCCCAGCGACATCTTCCTCGGTCTCGACCTCGGCACCAGCGGCTGCAAGCTGATCGCCTTCGATGCCGCCGGGCACGAGTTCGCCCGGTCGGCACGCGGCTATGCCGCGGCCAGTCCTGGGCCGGGCCTGTTCGAGCTCGATGCGGAAGCGGTCTGGGACGAGGCGGAAGCCTGCTTCCGCGAGCTCGACGCCGCCGCCCTGCCGGGACGGGTCAGGACCCTCGCGGTCTCGGTGCTGGGCGAAGCGGTGCTGCCGGTCGACCGGGCCGGCCGTCCGCTGGCGCCGGCGCCGATCAGCGCCGACCGGCGCGCCGTCGCCGAGGTCGAGGGGCTCGCCGCCGATCCCGGGGCCGAGAGCATCCATGCCGTCACCGGCCAGCCGCTCTCGACCATTCCCTCGCTGCTGAAGCTGATCTGGTGGCGCCGGCACCGGCCGGACCTCGTGGCCGGCGCCTGGAAGTTCCTGTGCTTCGGCGAGTTCGCGCTGATGCGCCTCGGCCTGTCGCCGGTCATCGACGAGAGCATGGCGGCGCGGACCATGGCCTTCGACATCGGGCGGCGGGCCTGGTCGCAGCCGCTGCTCGACAGGGCGGGGCTCTGCGCCGCTCGGCTCGCCCCGGTCGCGCCGAGCGGCACGATCCTCGGCACGGTCCCGGCGCCGGTGGCGGGCCGGCTCGCACTGCCCGAGGGCGTCGCCGTGGTGCTCGGCGGCCACGACCAGCCGATGGGGGCGCTCGGTGCCGGCGTCATCGAGCCCGGCACGGCGATGTACTCGATCGGCACCACCGAGGCGCTGGTCGTCGCCCTGGCCGCACCCTCGCCGCGGCTCGGACGCCGCAACATCCCCTGCTACGCCCATGTCGTCCCCGGCCGCAGCGTCGGCCTCGCCGGCAGCGAGAGCGGCGGGCGGGTGCTGGCCTGGTTCCGGCAGGCCATGACCTTGGATGACGGGGCGCCGTTCGAGCACCTGCTGTCCGAGCTGCCGGACACGCCGCCGGCCTGGCCGATGCTGCTGCCGCATTTCGTCGGCAGCGGCACGGTGCTCAACGATGCCGACAGCCTCGGCGCGCTGTTCGGATTGAGCCTCGACACGGGGCGGCGGGAGCTGCTGCTCGCCGTGCTGGAGGGCATCACCTTCGAGCAGGCCCTGAGCCTGGAGGCGCTGTCGGAGGCCGCCGGCCCGGTGGAGAGGCTGGCGGCGATCGGCGGCGGCTCGCGCTCGGCCCTGTGGCTGCAGATGAAGGCCGACATCCTGAACCGGCCGATCACCCGCCTCGCCGTCGCCGACGCGCCCTGCCTCGGCGGCGCCATCCTCGGGCGCTGGGCGCTGGAGCCGCGGCGGCCGGTCGCCGAGGTGGCGGCCGAGATGGTCGCCCCCGGCGAGACCTTCCGGCCGCGCCCGGGCCGCCATGCCGCCCACGCCGCCCGGCTCGCCATCTATCGCGGCCTCTATGCCGCCCTGCGGCCGCTGGCGCTGCAGCTGCGGGCCGCGCAGGCGCAGGCCGCTTCAGGGGCCGCGCCGGAGCGCGGATAGACCCCTATGGCGCCGTGCTGCGATAGCGACTGACGCTCCGATAGGTCTTGCGCGGGCCGCGGACCGACCAGGCTTCCATCCACCGCCCGTCGCCGGCGAACAGGAACCGGCCGCGGTAATGATCGTCGCCGCAGACATGCTCCAGCCGTTGGCTGCTCTCCGACGTCAGGGCGATGAAGGGCCGTCCGTCCTCGAACCGGACCTCGACCGAGCCGCTGCCGAAGGCGAGACGATAGGTGCGCTGCGCGGCGAACGTGCCGCCGGCCCGGCGGAGAATACCGCGCTCGTCGAAACGATCGGGCGAAATGCGGGCCGTGCCCTCGAACTGCGTCACCTCGCCGGTCGGAAGATCGACGATGCGCCGGCGAACGTGCCACGTCCCGCAGAAGATGATCATTGTCCCGTCTTCCGTCGCGCAACGAGACGGCCGGCCGACGCCTCTCTTGCCACTGCGGGCTGGCGGACGCGCACCGCCGGGCGGCTTGCCGGTGAGGTGGAGCTCGATCGGCCTCCGGCGGCCGCCCTACTTCTTCAGCCGCTCCAGGATCATGCGGGCCACCGGCTCGTAATTGCCGTCGAAATGGTGGCCGCCCGGGCGCTTGACGATGGTGGCCTTGGCCATCTCGGGGAAGACGCAGGCGGTCTCGTTGTCCGCGACCTCGTCCTCGCCGTAGAAGCACATCGTCTTCTCCATCGGCAGCGAGGGCAGGTAGGGCTTGAGGTCGATGTCGGAGGAGGAGGCGACGCCGAGCCAGCCGGAGACCGAGATCTCGAAGTCGGCGGTCGGCTCCAGGCCGAGCAGGGCGACGAGGTTGATCTGCTTCTTGAGAGCGGGCGAGAACTTCTGCCAGGCGAAGGGGATGACGTCGGCGCCGAGCGAATAGCCCATGACCGCCACGCGCTTGGCCCCCCAGATCTTGGTGTAGTGGGCGATGATGCGGCCGATGTCGGAGGCGACGACGTCGGGCTCCTTGGTGCTCCAGAAATAGCGCAGGGAATCGACGCCGACGACGGCGACGCCCTCCTGCTGCAGGATCTCGGCGATCGACTTGTCGATGTCGCGCCAGCCGCCGTCGCCCGAGAGCAGCACGGCGAGGCCGATCGGCGGGCCGTCGGTCGGCAGCTCCTCCAGCGGCAGGTCGCCGAGCTCCTCCTGGGGCGGAGCGCCGATCTCGAGCGCCGCCTTGAGCGCGGCGTCGAAGCGAGCCTCGTCGTCGCCGGGCACGGCGAGCGCCGCCGTGTTCTTCTTGCTCGCGTCGAGGAAGGCCTGGACGGCGGCGTCGGGCTTGTCGGCGGCGACATAGGTCCAGCGGGCGGGCAGGTCGACCATCGGCGCGTAGTTCCACAGGCCGTCATGGACCTTGGTGCCGACGGCGCCGTCGCAGATCACCAGCTTGGAGGCGAATTGCGTGCTGAAGCCGAGGCTGACGCCGCCGGCGGCGGTGTTCTCCGGCGCCTGGGCGACGGCGAGATAGGTCAGCGTGCCGCCCATCTCGCCGAGGCCGAGCAGGGTCGGCCAGCGCCAGACCTTCATGCCGAGGGCGCGCTGGCTGGCCCGGGCGGTGTCCTCGATGTCGCCGAAGGCATAGTGGCAGTCGACCTCGTCGCCCTTGGCGAGCCCATCGATCAGCTTGGGCGTGTCGATCAGCGCCACGGCGGCGCCGGCGGCGACCAGCTTCTCCGCCTTGGCCCTATACTCCGCCGTGATCCCATCCTTGTCGGAGAGCAGGGCCACCCAGATCTGCGGCTCTTCCGCGGGCGCGAGCACCGTGACCTTGCCGAGCGACTCCTCGTCCACCTGGATCTCGCGCGGCGCGGCGAAGGCCGGCGCGGCGAAGGCCAGCAGGATCGAGAGGGATAGACAGGCAAGGCGCATCAGGAGATCTCCTCGGAGAGGGCGCGTCGTGGGCTCGAGGCGATCAGGCCGGTGACGTCCATGAGAATTTGCGGCAGGGCGAGGCCGCCGGGGAAGGCGAGGTATTTCGGCCGCCATTCGGGCTTGAACTTGTCCTTGAAGGCGCGCAGGCCCTCGAAATTGTAGAAGCGGTCGCCGCGCCGGTAGAGAAAGGCGCCGATGCGGCTCCACAGCGAGGCGAGGCGGTGCGTCGCCAGGCCGGAGAGCGGCGCCATGCCGAGGTTGAACCAGGCGAAGCCCTCGCTCTTGGCCTGGGAGAGCAGGCCGATGAACAGCAGGTCCATCATGCCCGCCGGCCCGTCCGGGCGGTAGCGCATGAGGTCGACGGTGTATTCTCGCCTGTCGGCGCCGCGCCAGATATTGGCGAAGGCGACGATGCGGCCCTCGTGGCGGATCACCGCCTGATCGTAGCGCAGCATGTAGGCGCGCGACCAGAAGCCGAGCGAGAAGCCCTTCTCCTTGTTGCCCTTCTGCGTCAGCCAGAGGTTCGAGACCTCTTCCAATTCGTCGATGATCGTGCCGACCTCGGCCGCCGGCACCATGGCGAAGCTGGCGCCGCTGCGCTCGGCCTTGGCCTTGGCCTGGCGCAGGCGCCGGCCTTCGCCGCCCTCCAGGGTGAAGCGGGTGAGCGGGACCCAGGCCTCCTCGCCGAGCTTGGCCAGGGAGAAGCCGGCGTCGAGATAGGCCGGCAGGTGCTGGGTGGTCACCTGGTAGAACACCGGCATGCCGCCGTGCCGGTCGACCAGCTCCTTGAACTGCCAGACGAGGTCATCGACCTCGCCGTCGTCGGCGACGGGGTCGCCCATGGAGATCCAGCTGCGGCCCTGCACGCCGTACATGACGAAGCCGCGCCCGTCGGGCGCGAGCACGAAGCGCTTGTCGCCGAGCAGCGCGAGGTTGGCCTCCGAGCGGGGCGAGGCCGCGACCAGCGGCAGGATGCGGGCGACCTCGTCGGGGGCGGCGGGGTCGGCCGCCGGCTGCGACCGATGCAGCAGGATGTAGGCGGCGATGCCGAGCGCGGCGACGAAGACGCCGAGCGTGGCGCGCATGAAGCGCGGCGCGTCGTGGTGGTAGCCGAAGTCCCACCACAGCACGTTCTGGTACTCGACGTTGCGCCAGACGAAGAAGCCGAGCCAGATCGAGGCGCCGATGGCGACGATCACCGCCAGGATCCATTCGAAGGAGGGGCGCACCGCGAAGAGGTCGGCCTGGCGGTAGAACTCGCGTCGCGACACCAGGAGCAGGCAGACCACCACGGTGCAGACGATCGCCTCCTCGAAATCGAGGCCCTTGAGCACCGAGAACAGCGCGCCGGCCGAGAGCAGCAGGATCGCCAGCCGCCAGGCGTTGGTCATGCGCCGGACCAGCCCGTAGGCCACCACCAGCAGCACCAGGCCGATCACGCTGGCGGCGAAATGCGAGGTCTCGACGAAGGGCAGGGGAACGAAGCTGCGCAGCACGCGGATGCGGTCGTGCTCGGCCGGGGTCGCGCCCGAGAGCAGCAGCACCACGCCGCCGAGGAACACGGCGACGCCCGCGGCGCGCGGCACCAGCGGGCGGGCGAGCGAGCCCAGCGTGCCGGCGATGCGGCCGACGGTCTCGCGGCGATGGCGCACCTCGTAGGCGCCGAGCAGCGCCGAGGCGAGGCCGAAGGGCACGGCGTAGTAGACCAGGCGGAACAGGAGCAGCGAGCCGACCAGGTCGGCCTGCGGCACCAGCGGCAGGGCGACGATCATCGTCGCCTCGAACACGCCGACGCCGCCGGGCACATGGCTGACGACGCCGAGCACCGTGGCGATGGCGAAGACGACCAGGAAGCTGGCAAAGCCCGGGTCCGGGCCGTCGGGCAGGATCAGCCAGAGCGCGCAGGCGGCGGCGGTGGTGTCGAGCAGGCCGACCAGCACCGAGCCGAGCGCCGCGCCGGCGCCGGGCAGCGGCATGGTCCAGTCGGAAATGGTGACGGTGCGCGGCTTGATGGCGGAGGCCACCACCCAGGCCAGGATGGCGCCGACGATGACGGCGCCGATGGCGAGGTTGAGCCGGGCATCGAGCCCGTCGAGCGGGGCGAGCATGCTCGGCTCCAGCACCAGGCCGAGGCCGGCGACGCCGGTGATGCCGAGCCAGAAGGTGACGGCGCAGAGCATGCCGACGGCGAGGATCTGCGCCGGCTTGAGGCCATAGCCCTGGTACATGCGCCAGCGCACCGCGCCGCCGGTCAGCACGCCGAAGCCGAGCGTGTAGGTGAAGGCATGGCTGACGAAGGAGGTGAAGGCGACGGCGCGCAGCGGCACCTTGGCCCGGATATGGCGCAGGGCCAGGAGATCGTAGCCGACCAGGGCGAGGTAGGAGAGGGCGGTCGCACCGGCCGCCATCGCCACCTCGTGCCACTTGACGCGCGCGATGGCGTTCTCGACGTCGGTCCAGGTCAGCTCGGCCAGGAGATGGTAGAGGACGATGGAGGCGGCGGCGAACAGCAGCAGCCCGACGACGAGGCCCGCCTTGCTCCAGTCGATGCGCCGGAGCAGCCCGCCGATGCCGCCGGCCTCGGCGTTCTCGACCGCGGCGCGCTCCACCGCCATGGCGTCGAGGCCGCGCACCGCGGCCTGCTGCGCAGCCACGCTCGCGTCGTTGCGCTCCGGCGCCGCAACCGCTCTCGACATAGGCCCCCAAACTCCGCCGATTCCGAGCCGAGGCGCCTCGCGGACCATCCGCGGTTCAGGCCGTCGACTTGCACGCAGCGCCTTCGTTCCGCTCGCGCCGACCTGCTCTTGAGCGTCGATCATGGCGGCGCGACGGCAGCCATATGACATCTTCAGCGCGATCAGCCAAGCTGAGGCGCCTCGTCGCATAGCAAAACCGGGCCTGATTCGGCTGCCGATCTTTTCGGCAGGCCGGCTGCGGCTCAGGCAGCGAGGCCGGCCGTCGCCGCTTTCGGCACGATGGCGCCGCGGTGGCGGATGACCACGGCGGCGAGGCGATGGCCAAGCAGGGCGGCCTCGCCGGGCTCGGCCCCCCTCAGCCGCCCGGCGAGATAGCCGGCGTTGAAGCTGTCGCCGGCCGCTGTCGTGTCGACGGGCTCGACCGGCGCCGGCACCGGCACGGCGGCGGCGAGGCCCACGCTGCGGATGCTGACGCCGGCGGGCCCGTTCTTGATCACGATCTCGGCGATGCCGTGCCCGGCGAGCCGGTCGAGCGTGGCGGCGGGATCGGCATCGCCCCACAGCGCCTGCTCGTCGTCGAAGGTCGGCAGCGCCAGATCGACATGCACGAGGAAGCGGGCGAACACGGCGCGGGCGCGGGCGAGGTCGCCCTTCCAGTTGCGGGGGCGGAAATTGCCGTCGAAGGCGATGCGCGCGCCGGCGGCCCGGGCGGCCGCGACGGACCGCTCGAAACGGTCGAGCCCGGCCGGACCATAGAGCGACAGGGTGATGCCGGAGAAGTAGACACAGCGCGCCCGCGCCATCGCCGCGACGAGGGCCTCCGCCGCGGGCAGCTCGAAGAGCTCGCGCGCCGGCGCCGTGTCGCGCCAGTAGAAGAAGCTGCGCTCGCCGCGGCCGTCGGTCTCGATGACGTAGAGGCCGGGCACGCGGCCGGGCAGGCGCGGCACGAGCGTGGTGTCGACCGCCTCCGCGGCGGCGAGGTCGAGGATGCCGCGGGAATAGGGGTCGTCCCCCAGCGCCGTCCCGTAGGCGGCGGCGAGGCCGAGGCGGGCGGCATAGGCGGCGGTGTTGAAGGTGTCGCCGCCATAGGCCAGCGAAAAGCGGCCGTCGGGCTGGCGCGACAGTTCCACCATGCATTCGCCCAAGGCGAGAAGGTCGGTCACGGGGGCGATGTCCAATCTTAAGGAGAAGGATAGCGCGCGGCTAGGTCGGCGATGCGCTCGCCGTTGAGGCGCACGGTGCAGATCAGCTTGGCCTCGAAGGCGGCGACGCGGTTCTTCAGGGCGCTGGTCGAGCCGGCCTGGCCCTCGAAGGGCGCGACGTCCTGGCACTCGGCATTGCGGAAGCGCAGCCAGTCGGCCTGGCTGTCGGAGAGCGCGTTCTTCCAGCGAGCGCGCTGGCTGTCGAACACGCCGGACCGCGTCCCGATCGAGGCGAGCGCCGCGTCGACTGCGGCCTGCAGGCTGCGCTCGGATTGCTTGACCGCCTCGGTGAGGCAGTTGGTGAGCGCCGGGCCCTTGAGCGCCTCGGGATCGCAGCCGCCGACCGGCGCGGCGAGGGCGGGCAGCGGCAGGCCGAGGACGAAGGCGAGCAGCAGGGTGCGGAACCCCTCTCCTGTCCGGGAGAGGGGCAGGGGTGAGGGCCTGAACGCCTGCACAATTGAGCGGGAGCCGTTGCCGAAGCCGAGGGGCCGTCCGCCATGCATCTGGCCTGCTCCGTCTAGACCCTCACCCCTGCCCCTCTCCCGGACGGGAGGGAGCCCGAGGTCGGGCCGCGGCGGCAGAACCTCGCCCGCGGCCATCACGCCGCCTTGCGGCTGACGAGGAAATCGCCCATGCGCTCCAGCGCCCTGGCGATGTTCTCGGCCGAATTGGCGTAGGAGAGGCGGATATAGCCCTCGCCGTGCACGCCGAAATCCGGCCCGCCGATGGTGGCGACGCCCGCCTCCTCCAGGAGGGCCGAGGCGAGCGCCTTGGCCTTCCAGCCGGTGCGGCCGATATTGGGGAAGGCGTAGAAGGCGCCCCTGGGGGTGGCGGAGCTGACGCCGGGCAGGCGGTTCAGCCCCTCGACCACCAGGCGCCGGCGCTTGTCGAACTCGGCGACCATGGCGTGGACAGCGTCCTGCGGCCCGGTGAGCGCGGCCAGGCCGGCCCATTGCGCGGCGGCGTTGACGCAGGAATAGGAGTTGACCGCGAGCTTGCGCGCCGCCTCGCCCAGCACCTTCGGCCAGATCGAGAAGCCCATGCGCCAGCCGGTCATGGCATAGGTCTTGGACCAGCCGTCGAGCAGGATCAGCCGGTCGCGGATCTCGGGATAAGCCATGAGCGAGGCATGCGCCAGGCCGTCATAGGTCATCTGGCCGTAGATCTCGTCGGAGAGGATCGCGACGTCCGGATGCGCCGCCAGCCCCGCGACCAGGGCGTCGATCTCGGCCTTGGGGGTGACGCCGCCGGTCGGGTTGGCCGGCGAGTTGAGGATCAGAAGGCGGGTGCGCGGCGTGATCAGCGACAGCGTCTCGGCGGCGGAGAAGGCGAAGCCGTTCTCCTCGCGGATCGGCACCGGCACCGGAGTGGCGCCGGTGAACTCGATCATCGAGCGGTAGATGGGAAAGCCGGGGTCGGGATAGAGGATCTCGGCGCCGGGCTCGCCGAACATCAGGATGGCCATGAACATGGTCACCTTGCCGCCCGGCACGACGATCACCTCGTCCGGCGACACCGCCGCGCCGGTGCGCCTTTCGACGTCGGCCGCCACAGCCTCGCGCAGCGGCAGGACGCCGGTGGCCGGGGTGTAGCCGTGATGCCCGTCCCGGAGCGCCTTCACCGCCGCCTCGACGATGTGGGGCGGTGTGGGGAAGTCCGGCTGGCCGATGCCCAGATTGATGATGTCGCGTCCCTGGCGGGCGAGGTCCGTGGCACGGGCAAGCACGGCAAAGGCGTTCTCCTCGCCGATGCGGGAAAAGGCAGGGACGACGTGGAAGGGCATGGGGCGTTTCCGACAGGCTGCGACGTGGACTGTTGTTGCCCCTCAGGCTATGCGCTGGCGCGCCCGGGATCAAACGGGATGTCGGCGGCCTTATTCCTTGCGAATGGTCCGACAAAAGTGATAGTCCAGTCCGACGCCCGTTCGGGCGATCGGCGAGAAGCATTGCGGGAGAAGACGATGACTGGGCAGGCGCAGGATGGGGGCAGGAAGCTCAGGTCCCAGGCCTGGTTCGACAACCCCGACAATCCCGGCATGACGGCGCTCTACATGGAGCGCTACCTCAATTTCGGCCTGACGCGCAAGGAGCTGCAGTCGGGCAAGCCGATCATCGGCATCGCCCAGACCGGCTCGGACCTGTCGCCCTGCAACCGCCACCACCTCGTCCTGGCGCAGCGCGTGCGCGAGGGCATCCGCGAGGCCGGCGGCATCGCCATGGAATTTCCGGTCCATCCGATCCAGGAGACCGGCAAGCGCCCGGGCGCGGCGCTCGACCGCAACCTCGCCTATCTCGGCCTGGTCGAGCTGCTCTACGGCTATCCCCTCGACGGCGTGGTGCTGACCATCGGCTGCGACAAGACCACGCCGGCCTGCCTGATGGCGGCGGCGACCGTCAACATCCCGGCGATCGCCCTGTCCGTGGGCCCGATGCTGAACGGCTGGTGGAAGGGCGAGCGCACCGGCTCGGGCACCGTCGTCTGGAAGCAGCGCGAGCGCCTGGCCGCGGGCGAGATCGACTATGAGCAGTTCATGGAGATCGTGGCCTCCTCGGCGCCCTCGACCGGCTATTGCAACACCATGGGCACGGCGACGACGATGAACTCGCTGGCCGAGGCGCTCGGCATGCAGCTGCCCGGCTCGGCCGCCATTCCCGCGCCCTATCGCGAGCGCCAGCAGATCGCCTACGAGACCGGCAAGCGCGCGGTGGCGATGGTGTGGGAGGACCTGAAGCCTTCCGACATCATGACCCGCGAGGCCTTCGAGAACGTCATCGTCGTCAACTCGGCGATCGGCGGCTCCACCAACGCGCCGATCCACATCAACGCCATCGCCCGCCATATCGGCGTGCCGCTGGAGGTCGACGACTGGCAGGAGATCGGCCACAAGGTGCCGCTCCTGGTCAACCTGCAGCCGGCCGGCCAATATCTCGGCGAGGACTACCAGCATGCCGGCGGCGTGCCGGCCGTGGTCAACGAGCTGATGAAGCACGGCCTCATCCGGGAAAACGCCCTGACGGTGAACGGCAAGTCGATCGGCGAGAATTGCCGGGGCGCAGAGATCGAGCTGCCGGACGTGATCCGCACCTTCGATACCGCCCTGGTGCAGGATGCCGGCTTCATCGTGCTGCGCGGCAACCTGTTCGATTCGGCGATCATGAAGACCAGCGTGATCTCCAAGGAGTTCCACGACCGCTATCTCGCCGATCCCAAGAGCCCCAACGCCTTCGAGGGCCGGGCCATCGTGTTCGAGGGGCCGGAGGACTACCATCACCGCATCGACGATCCCGCCCTGGCGATCGACGAGCACTGCCTGCTGTTCATCCGCGGCGCCGGGCCGATCGGCTATCCCGGCGCGGCGGAGGTGGTGAACATGCAGCCGCCGGCGGCGCTGATCAAGCGTGGCATCCACTCGCTGCCCTGCATCGGCGACGGCCGCCAGTCCGGCACGTCCGGCTCGCCCTCGATCCTCAACGCCTCGCCCGAGGCGGCGGCCGGCGGCGGCCTCGCCCTGCTCAGGACGGGTGATCGCGTGCGCATCGACCTCAACAAGGGCGAGGCCAACATCCTGATCTCCGATGCCGAGCTCGCCACGCGCCGGGCGGAGCTGGAGCGGCAGGGCGGCTATCACTTCCCGCCGAGCCAGACGCCGTGGCAGGACATCCAGCGCTCGATGGTCGACCAGCTCGCCCAGGGCATGGTGCTGAAGCCCGCGGTCAAGTACCAGAAGGTGGCGCAGACCTACGGCGTGCCGCGCGACAACCATTGACGCCGCCCTGGCCGCGTGTTTCCAGCGGCCTCGACAACGTCCTGTTGCAATCCTAAGTTAAGCTTCCCCAAGGAGAATTCCGGCCGAAGCGTCCGGAGTTCGTCGTGAGGTCGCGCTGCTCGCCGGCCCGGGCCCTTGGGGTCCGGCATGCGGACGGCGGCGACGCCGGCCGGGATGGGCGGGCGGCAGCATGGCTGCACCCGTGACATCTCCCGGCGCTTGGGTGGAGGGATGGTCCGATGGGGGCAGAGCGCCGGTTGGCGACGTTGGCCTTGGCGATGGCGGTCATCGGCATCGTCGGCGGCCCGGTGGCCTCGCGCGACGAAAGCGGCCTGTGGGACGTGATCCTGCACGGCGGCCGGCCGGTGCCGCCGGTGGCCGCTCCTGCGCCGCGGCGCCCGGCCCGGCCCGTCTCGATCCGGCGTTCGCCGGCGCTCGAGAGCGCTTCGGCCGCGGTCGGCCTGCAGCGCACCTACTGCGTGCGCACCTGCGACGGCTATTATTTCGCCATCGGCTTCGTGCGCAACAAGGCCCAGCTGGCGAGCCACGAGAGCATGTGCGCCTCGGCCTGCGGCGATGCGCCGATGAAGCTGTTCTCGGCGCCGATGGAGTCGGGACCGGACGTCAACAAGGTCAGCGGCGCGACGCCGGCCATCGAGCGGGCCACCGACGGAGACGGCGGCCTCTACACCGCCATGCCGACCGCCTATGCCTTCCGCCATGCCGGCGATGCCGCCTGCGCCTGCAAGAGCACGGCGAACGGCCTGCCGCAGATCCCGATCAGCGTCGACCCGACGCTGCGCAACGGCGACATCGTCGTTACCCAGGACGGCCTCAAGGTGTTCCGCGGCAGCGCCGACGGTCCGCACGCCGACCGGGACTTCGTCAGCGTCGCCGGCGCCAAGGCGCTGCCCAGCGAGGTGCGCCGGCAGATGCTGGTGCTGGAGGGCCGGATCGCGCAATAGAGGCCGTCATCGCCCATGGTGGCGCCACTGACGCGCTTTTGATCCGGACACGCTCTCGACATCATCGCGTCCCAATCCTAGTAAGATCCGCGCGGTTCGGCGTGCTTCGGGGACGGGTGCTGATGAGGGCGGGACGTCGGCTGGCGACGTTGGTACTGGCGATGGCGACCCTGGCGGGCGGGGCCGGCCTGTCGAGCGCCGAGGCCGGCTTCCTGGATTTCCTGTTCGGCACCCCCAAGCCGGTGGCGCCGCCGGCTCCGGTGCCGATGCAGCAGCGCCCGCGCACGGCCGCGCCCAAGCGTCCGCTTCAGGCGGCCTCGCCGGCGATCGGCGAGCAGCGCACCTACTGCGTGCGCACCTGCGACGGCTATTACTTCGCCATCGGTTTCGTGCGCAACAAGGCGCAGCTCGCCAGCCACCAGGCCATGTGCGCCTCCTCCTGCGGCGACGCGCCGATGAAGCTGTTCACCGCGCCGATGGATGCCGGGCCCGACGCCAACAAGGTCAGCGGCCCGAAGCCGGCGATCGAGCGCGCCGCCGACGAGACCGGCACGCTCTATCCCGCGATGCCCAACGCCTACGCCTTCCGCGACGCGGAGACGGCGGCCTGTGCCTGCAAGAGCACGGCGAGCGGCCTGCCGCAGATCCCGATCAGCATCGATCCGACCCTGCGCAACGGCGACATCGTCGTGTCCCAGGACGGGCTGAAAGTGTTCCGTGGCGGCTCGAACGGCCCACACCAGAGCGAGGACTTCGTCAGCGTCGCCGGCGCCAAGGACTTGCCCAGCGTGGTGCGCCAGCAGATGCTGTCGCTGGAAGGGCGAATCGCGCAATAGGCGCTGCCCGCGGGAATGGTCATGGATCTCTCCGACTGGCGCGGCGTGCCCCGGCCGCAGCGAATCGTGCTCGACGGCCTCTATGCCCGGCTGGAGCCGCTCGATCCGGCGCGGCACGGCGATTCGCTCTACGAGTCCGCGCGCGCGGAGGGCGCCGACGCACGCTTTCGCTACCTGCCCGACCTGCCGCCGCAGGAGCGGCCCGGCTTCGACGCCTGGCTGGCGAAGGCGGCGGCCAACGAGGACCTGCTGTTCTCCGCCGTGGTCGACAAGGCGAGCGGCCGGGCCGAGGGTCGTCAGGCGCTGATGCGCATCGACGCGGCCAACGGCGTCGTCGAGATCGGCAACATCCTGTGGGGGCCGGCGATCGCCCGCTCCCGCGTGGCGACGGAAGCGCTGATGCTCGCCGCCCGCTACGTCTTCGAGGAGCTCGGCTATCGCCGCTTCGAATGGAAGTGCAACGATGCCAACGAGCCGTCGAAGCGGGCGGCGCTGCGCTTCGGCTTCCGGTTCGAGGGCGTGTTCCGCCAGCACATGGTGGTGAAGGGGGCGAACCGCGACACCGCCTGGTTTGCCATGCTCGACGGCGAGTGGCCGGCGCTGCGCGCCGCCTATGGCGCCTGGCTCGATCCCGCCAATTTCGACGCGGCCGGCCAGCAGAAGACCCGCCTCGGGACGCGGCCGTGACCGCAGCGCAGGTGGTGCTGCGGCCGGCGACCAAGGCCGACCTGCCGGCGCTCGCCCTTCTGCAGGAGGCGGCCTATGCGCCGATGACGGCGCGGCTCGGCCGCCGCCCGATGCCGGTGGGCGCCGATTTCGCGGCGCTGCTCGACGCGATGGATATCCGCGTCGCGGGGGAAGGCGAAGCGCTCGACGCCGCCCTGATCCTCGACTGGAAGGCTGACCATCTGGTGATCTGGAGCATCGCCGTGTCGCCGGTGCTGAAGGGCCGGCGCATCGGCTCGGCGCTGCTCGACGCCGCCGAGGCGGCCGCAGCCGGACGGGGCCTCGCCCTGGTGCGGCTGTGGACCAACGCGCTGTTCACCGAGAACCTCGCCTGGTACCAGCGGCGCGGCTACGGCATCGACCGTGTCGAGGAGCTGCCGGACCGGCGTGTGGTGCACCTGTCGCGACAACTTACCCGAGAGCATTGAGTTGGCTGGATGTCTGCTCGAGGCGTCACCGAGAATGGAGTAGCTTCCAGGTGGATAACGGGTGGTAAGGCTTCAGGGCTTATGGCTGAACGCCAGTCTAGCTTGCCAATGGATCGCTTGATTGATGCCGGCTACTGCTGAGCTGGCGGTTTCTCTGGGGCGTCGGTGCAATCCTCGACTGTCGATACGGAAAGAACAAAGCCATCGGAAGTCCTAAGAATTTGCTGTAACTGACCCCGATTGTCGATAAATGAGCGAACTATATTGGCACTGCAGGCATAATTTTTGCCGTATGCAGTAATAGCTTTTGATAGATCATCGAGTGTCTCACCCTTTTCACCGATCATTGTACTTACTTCGTCTTTTGTGTAATGCCAGACGCCCACAATAGTAAGAAGGCGTCCGGTTGCAGAGACTGTATCTATTGTCATGGATGCGCTCATCTGCATCGGCAACTGTGGTGCCAGCGATTTCTGAAGAGCGCGCGCGAATTCACAAGCGTTCATGCTTGCATCTTTCGAAAGACAATCGTCCTGATCGTCCGCACTGGCTGGCGTGCTGCAGAATAGGATCAAAATCGGAAGAAGATATTTCATTCGATGATTCGCCCCGGAGCTCCCTGCGCCTACAGAAAGAATTCGTATTCCCGCACCGAGAGCTCGTCGAGGAATTCCTCGTGCAGGCCGTGCAGGAGATGGGCGTAGGTTTCGAGATAGCGCTTGGGCATGTAGTCCTTCAGCGTCCGGGCCGCGGCCAGGCGCCGGGCGGCCTCGTAGACGTCGCCGGGCAGGCTCTCGTCCTTCTTGTGGCCGGCATGCTTGCCGACGACCGGGGCGTCCGGCTCGAGCCCGGCGCGGATGCCGTGATGCATGCCGGCGAGGATGGCGGCGAGGACGAGATAGGGATTGGCGTCGGCGCCGGCGACGCGGTGCTCGATGCGCCGGCCGGCGCCCTTGTCGGTCGGCACCCGGAAGGCGACGGTGCGGTTGTCCTCGCCCCATTTGCGGTTGACCGGCGCGAACAGGCCGCCGAAGCGGCGGAAGGCGTTGCGGTTCGGTGCGAAGAAGCCGAGCGCCTCGGGCAGGGTCCTCTGCAGGCCGGCCACCGCGGCGCGCAGGCGCGCCTCGCCGGCGGCGAGATCGGCGAAGACATTGTCGCCATGCGCATCCGCCAGGCTGACATGCACGTGCAGGCCGGAGCCGGCATCCTCGGCATAGGGCTTGGGCATGAAGGTGGCGTCCCAGCCCATGGCCCGCGACACGCCGCGGATCAGGCGCTTGAGCAGCACCGCCTGGTCGCCGGCGCGCAGCGCATCGGCCTGATGGTGCAGGTTGACCTCGAACTGGCCGACGCCCATCTCGGCGATGACCGCGCCCATCGGCACGCCCTGCGCCCTGGCCGCATCGTCCAGCGCCGCCGACCAGTCCGCCACCTCCTCCAGCGTCGATACCGCCAGGTTGGTGGGATAGCCGAGCGGGCGGCCGGTGCGCTTGATCACCGGCGGCCGGATGCGCCCGTCCGCGGCGCGCGCGCCGTCGATCAGGAAGAACTCGAACTCGCAGGCGACCACGGGGTGGAAGCCGTCCGCCGCGAGCTTGCCCAGCACGCCCTTCAGGATCTGGCGCGGGTCGGTCCACAGGGGCTCGCCGGTGGCGGACATGGCGAGGTCGAGCATCACCTGCGCCGTCGGCTGCGCCGCCCAGGGCATCGGCTTGAGCGAGCCGGGAATGGGGCGCCCCCTGGCGTCGGGGTCGCCGTCGTCCCAGCCGACGCCGCCCGAGCCGTAGCCGAGATGCCGGCCGTCGAGCACATAGGGGGCCGCCGAGAACCCCATGCCGCTGCGATAGAGCGCGTCGATCTCGGCGATCGGCAGGCGCTTGCCGAAGCCGAAGCCGGTGAGGTCGGGGGTGAAGGCCTCGACGAAGCGGATCCCGGGATGGGCGGCAAGGAAGGCGGCGACTTCGGGGTGGCGGTCCGGCGCGGTGTCGGCGGGCATGCAGGGCTCTCGTGAGGGGCGCGACAGGAGACGCGACAGCCCCCCGTGCCGTCAAGCCGCGCCCGATGGCCTTGCCCGCCGCCGGTGAAAGCTTTATCGCTGGCGGAACTAACATGTCAGCGGTGGGAGCGACTCGATGGCAGGGCGTCTCAAGGGCAAGACGGCGTTTCTCACCGCGGCGGCGCAGGGCATCGGCCGGGCGACCGCCGAGGCCTTCGTGCGCGAGGGGGCCCGCGTCATCGCCACCGACAAGGCGCTGGACAAGCTGGAGGGCCTCGCCGGCGCCGAGCTCCATGCCCTCGACGTCCTGTCGACCCCGGCGGTGGAAGCGCTGGCGGCTGCGGTCGGGCCGGTCGACATCCTGTTCAACTGCGCCGGCTTCGTGCATCACGGCACGGTGCTGGACTGCTCGGAGGCGGACTGGGACTTCTCCTTCGACCTCAACGTCAAGGCCATGCATCGCACCATCCGCGCCTTCGTGCCGGGCATGCTGGAGCGGGGCGCCGGCTCGATCGTCAACATCGCCTCCGGGGCGTCCTCGGTGCGCGGCCTGCCCAACCGCTATGCCTACGGCGCCTCCAAGGCAGCGGTGATCGGCCTGACCAAGGCGGTGGCGGCGGACTTCATCCGGCGTGGCATCCGCTGCAACGCCATCTGCCCCGGCACGATCGAGAGCCCGTCGCTGGACGGGCGCATCGCCGAGCAGGCGCGCCAGACCGGCAAGAGCCTCGACGAGATCCGTCAGGCCTTCATCGACCGCCAGCCGATGGGCCGGCTCGGCACGCCCGAGGAGATCGCGGCGCTGGCGCTCTATCTCGCTTCGGACGAGAGCTCCTACACCACGGGCCAGATTCATCTGGCCGACGGCGGCTTCGCCCTCTGAGGCGCGAGCCGCGATCCTCTTGCAAGGAACGATATCATGCATCTTCTCGTCATCGGCGCGGCCGGCATGGTCGGCCGCAAGTTCATCGAAAAGCTGGCGACGACCGGCGCGCTCGGCGGCAAGGCCATCGCCAAGGCGACGCTGACCGACGTGGTCGCGCCCTCGGCGCCGGCCGGCGCGCCCTTCGCCTGCGCGTGCTCTGCCAACGACCTCTCCGCCCCCGGCGTCGCCGAGACGCTGGTCGCCGGCCGGCCGGACACGATCGTGCATCTCGCCGCCATCGTCTCGGGCGAGGCGGAGGCGGATTTCGAGAAGGGCTACCGCATCAACCTCGACGGCACGCAGCGCCTGTTCGAGGCGATCCGCGCCGTCGGCGACGGCTACAGGCCGCGCCTGGTGTTCACCTCCTCGATCGCGGTGTTCGGCGCGCCCTTCCCGGACAAGATCGGCGACACCTTCTTCCACACCCCGCTCACCTCCTACGGCACGCAGAAGGCGATCGGCGAGCTCCTGCTGGCGGACTATTCGCGCCGCGGCTTCTTCGATGGGGTCGCCATCCGCCTGCCCACCATCGTGGTGCGGCCGGGCAAGCCGAACAAGGCCGCCTCCGGCTTCTTCTCCGGCATCCTGCGCGAGCCGCTGGCCGGCCAGGAGGCGATCCTCCCCGTCGCCGACGACGTGCGCCACTGGGTGGCCAGCCCGCGGGCGGCGGTGCATTTCCTCGAGCACGCGGCGGGGCTCGACACCGACGGGCTGGGCGCGCGGCGCAACCTGACCATGCCGGGCCTGTCGGTCACCGTCGGCGAGATGATCGCGGCGCTCGGCCGCGTCGCCGGGCCGAAGGCGGTGTCGCTGATCCGCCGCGAGCCCGATCCGGTGATCGTCAAGATCGTCGCGGGCTGGCCGCGCAACTTCGATCCCGAGCGCGCCCTGTCGCTCGGCTTCAAGGCCGAGCCCGACATGGACACGATCATCCGGGCCCATATCGAGGACGAGCTGGGCGGCAAGATCGGCGGCTGAGCTGCGCGCCGGGGTAGCCGGACAGCACCCATCGGATTGAAAAGCACGGCCGTTTGCGATACGTTGTATCTCAAGCCAAGGAGGGTATGGCTGTGGCAACCACGTCGATGGTCCACGTGCGCGTGGACGAGGCCGTGAAGGAGAAGGCGGCGGAAACCCTGGCGGCGATGGGGCTCTCCATCTCCGACGCGGTTCGCATGCTGTTGATCCGCACGGCCTCGGAAAAGGCTCTGCCGTTCGACGTCCGTGTCCCGAACGCCGAGACGGCTGCGGCCATTGCCGAGCTGGAGGAGGGCGGGGGCAAGCGTTCCAGGGATGCCGATGCGCTCTTCAAGGACCTCGGTCTTTGAATGTTGGCGGCCGTCCGCTCCGGCGCCTTCCGACGCGATGTCAAGCGCGCGGAGAAGCGGGCAAGGACATGGCCAAGCTGCGCGCCTTGCTTTTGCTCCTGCTGAGGCAGGAGCCTCTGCCGGACGCCTATAAGGATCACCCGCTCAAGGGCGAATGGCAGGGCTATCGCGACGTGCATATCGAGCCCGACTGGCTGCTGATCTACAGGATAGCCGAGGGAGAACTGCGTCTTGCTCGGACCGGTACCCACGCCGACCTCTTCGGCAGCTGACTTTCCGACAGGCTCATGCCGCCGGCGCCATCTTACGCCGGAGGGGCTTCCGGCTGCGCAGCGGACCGGCTAGACAAGGCTTCCCGCCCTTCGTTCTCCTCGCGTGAAACCATGCCGCAATTGCCCGATCTCGTGCTGCCCCGGCCGATGCTGCCCCACACGGTGGCGACGCTCGAGCGCTTCTTCACCGCGCACCGGCTCTGGGAAGCGGCGGATGCCGGTGCCGTCCTGGCCCGGCTGGCGCCCTCCTGCCGCTTCGCCGCCATGGGCTCGCACGCCGTGGGCGACGCCGCCTTCATGGACCGGCTGCCGAAGCTGGAGATCATTGCCAATTTCGGCGTCGGCTACGACACCATCGATGCCGGGGAAGCGGCCCGGCGCGGCATCCTCGTCACCAACACGCCCGACGTGCTCAACGAAGAAGTGGCGGACACGGCGCTGGCGCTGCTGCTCGCTACGGTGAAGGAGCTGCCGCAGGCGGACCGCTACCTGCGCGCCGGCCAGTGGCCGCAGGCGCCCTATCGGCTGACGCCGGCGACGCTGCGCGGGCGCAAGCTCGGCATTGCCGGGCTCGGGCGCATCGGCAAGGCGATCGCCCGGCGGGCCGAGGCCTTCGGCCTGCCGATCGCCTATTGGGGCCGCAAGCCGCAGGAGGACGTGCCCTATGCCTACCATGCCAGCCTGAAGGGCCTGGCGCAGGCGGTCGACACGCTGCTGCTGATCCTGCCGGGCGGGGCGGAGACCCGCAGCATCGTCGACGCGCAGGTGCTGGAGGCGCTCGGTCCGGACGGCATCCTGATCAACGTGGCGCGGGGATCGGTGGTGGACGAGGCGGCGCTGATCGAGGCGCTGCGCGGCGGCACCATCCTCGCCGCCGGCCTCGACGTCTTCGCCGACGAGCCGCACGTGCCGCAGGCGCTGATCGAGCTGCCGAACGTGGTGCTGCTGCCGCATGTCGGCTCGGCCACCGAGCATACGCGCCGGGCGATGGGCCAGCTCGTGGTCGACAACCTCGTGTCCTGGCTCGAGGGCAACGGGCCGGTCACGCCGGTGGCGGAGACGCCCTGGCCGCGGACCTGAGCGTGCCGACAGGCGTGACGGACGCCGCGAAGCCTTCTATCGTCAGACAAACCGCATGAGGGAGCGACCATGACCAAGGAACGCATCGGCTTCGTCGGCGTCGGGCTGATGGGCCACGGCATGGCAGGCAATATCGTCGACAAGGGCTTTCCACTGACCGTGGTCGGCCATCGCAACCGCGAGCCGGTGGAGGACCTCCTGGCGCGCGGCGCCGCCGAGGCCCATAGCGGCCGGGAGCTGGCGGAGAGGAGCGACATCGTCGTGCTCTGCGTCACCGGCTCGCCGCAGGTCGAGGCGGTGATCAACGGGCCGGAGGGCCTGGCCGCGGCCGGCAAGCCGCTGCTGATCTGCGACAGCTCCACCTCCGATCCCTCGGTGACCATCCGCCTGGCGGCCGAGCTCGCACCCAAGGGCATCACGCTGATCGACACACCGCTCGGCCGCACGCCGAAGGACGCGGCGGCCGGCACGCTCGACGTCATGGTCGGCGGCGCGCCGGAGGTGGTGGCGCGGGCGCGCCCGGTGCTGGAGGCCTTCGCCGGCCGTGTCATCCCGACCGGGCCGGTCGGCAGCGGCCACACCATGAAGCTGCTCAACAACTTCCTGTCGATGGGCTATGCCGCGCTCTATGCCGAGGCCCTGACCCTCGGCGTCAAGGCCGGGCTGACGCCGAAGACCTTCGACAGCGTCATCCGCGGCGGGCGCATGGATTGCGGCTTCTACCAGACCTTCTTCCAATGGGTGCTGGAGCGCGATCCCAACGCCCACAAGTTCACGCTCAGCAATGCCCTGAAGGACATGACCTATCTTGCCGGCTTCGCCAATGCGACGAGCACGGCCAATCCGATGGGCGCGGCGGTGCGCAATTCCTATGCCCTGGCCGCCGGCGCCGGGCGGGCGCAGGACTATGTGCCGATGCTGTCCGACGTGGTTGCCGAGCTGAACGGGGTATCGCTCACCGGAAACTAAGGCGTGGCCTGCCGGCGGGATCTGCTTCGCCGGCTGAGGGCACACGCCAGGCGGGCAGGCCGCCTTGGGCGATCGATGAGGCGCGGTGAGAGCATGATCGCTTCGAATTGAATCGATCACACTCTCTATCTCATTGTTTTTACGTATTTTCTTGGTGCGAACCGAGTGCCGGTTCGCTTGACAATGCTCTAGGCGTCGTCCGCCTCGGCGTCCTCGGCACCGTCCTCGTCTTCCTCCATCTCGGCGCCGAGAGCGTTGCGCAGGCCCTTCTCGACCCGCTTGAGCAGCTTGCGCAGCCGGCGCCGGTCCTTGCCGTCGAGATGCGCCGTCGCCTCGTCCTCGATGTCGACGGAGAGGGCCTCGATCGCCTGCGCCTTGCGGCGCCCCTCGGCAGTAAGGGCGACGCGCACGACCCGGGCATCGCCTTCCGAGCCCTTGCGCTCGATCAGCCCCGCGGCGGAGAGGCGCGCGATGGTCTTGGAAGCGGTGGGCGGGCGCACGCGCAGGACGTCGGCGAGCTCGCTCATCGACATGGCCTCGCGCCCGGCCAACGCTTCCAGCACCTGTTCCTGGCCGGGGAAAAGTTCGAGCGCCTCCAGCAGCTTGGCCGTTCGGGCACGATGCAGGCGCGTCACATGGATCAGCTGGTAGCCGATCGTCTTCGAGGCCGGATGCCGCATCGGTGCTCCGCCGGCTGATCAAGGGAATAGCCGGCTGACCATGGCGACAGCTTTTGTCATTGTCCAGGGATTGTCCGGGGAGGGGTCTCAAAAAGACCGCATTTCCCGAGCGATGCGGTCGAGGAAGGCGGCGCGCGAGGCGAGCGTCGAGCGGTTCATGTCGTAATGGGCGAGGTAGCGCAGCCGTGCCAGGCGCCCGGCCGCGCCGCGCAGCACGCGCGTGACGATTCGGCGCGGAGGATCGCCGACCAGCCAGGCATTGAACCTGGCGCTGCCATAGGTGGTCACGGCCGCGAGCCGGCTGATATTGTCGAGCGCGGCCTGCGTCCTGCCCTCGACCATGCGGAACGAGACGCCGGGCAGGAACACCCGGTCGAAATAGCCCTTGAGGATGGCGGGAAAGCCGAAATTCCAGATCGGGCAGACGATCACCAGGGCCTCGGCCCGTTGCAGCCGATCAACGTAGCCGGCTACGGATTCGCGGTTATGGGAGAGGTCGTGATAGCCGCGCCGCTCCTGCGCCGAGAGGATCGGCTGGAACCCCTCGGCATAGAGATCGCAATCGTCGACCTCGTCGCCCCGCGCCCTCAGCGTCTCGACGACGCGGCGGTGCAGCGCTGCGCCGTAGGAGTCCTCGCAGGGATGCGCGAAGAGGACGAGGACGCGCATCACGCCTTCATTTCGATCTCGATGAAGGCCATGCGGCCGGCGCCGGCGTTGAACACGTTGTGCTCGACGCCGGCCGGCCGGGAATAGCTGACGCCGGCGCTGAGCGGCGTCAGCCGCTCGCCCTCGGCATCGACGAGGCGCAGCACGCCGTCGACCAGCGGCACCACGGCATAGGGAAACTCGTGGCGGTGCCAGCCGGTCTCGCTGCCCGGCGCGAAATCGTAGCGCGTGATGCGCACGCGCTCGTCGTCGACCTGCTGGGTGGCCACCGCCAGATTCGAACCGCCTTCGCAATTGATGCACATGGCTCTACTCCGCTGCTTGCTGCATGCCCTTGAAGAGATAGGTCCGGCCGCTGGCATAATCATAGCCCGGATCGTCCCAGGCGATCATCTTGCCGGGGTTGAGCAGGCCCTTGGGATCGGCCTCGCGCTTGAAGGCGAGCTGGGCCGCGTCGGTCTGCTTCATGCCGCCTTCCTCCAGGGTGTAGCGGTGCGGGTTGAACACCGGCACGCCCGCCTCCTCGTGGATGCGGACGATCTCGTCGAGCCGCGCCTCGGTGGTGAAGCGCACCAGCGGCAGGCCGAAGCAGGTGATCCGGCCGTCGAAACGGACGAACTCCAGATGGGCCACGACCTCATCGCCGAACAGGGCGTGGAGCTTGTCCACCAGCGCCAGCTGGTTCGGGAAGGGGTAGAGCGTCTGCAGATAGGTGATGGCCGGGTCGACCTTCAGCGCCCGGAGCGTGGTGTGGTTCCAGCCGAGCTCGTAGATCTCGGGCAGGCCCTTGCGCTCGGGCGCCGGCAGGTCGTGGCTGGAGAACAGGAGCTGCGCGCCCTTGTCCCGCCGCGCCAGCGTCAGGAAGGCGTCGTAGCCCTGCGGCGCCACCATGGCGCAGGCCACGTGCTTGTCGCGCGGCAGCCAGCGGCGATGGCGGTTGAAGCAGTCGTGCGCCGCGGGCGCCGCCACCACGGCGAGCTGCTTCTTCAGGATGCCGTCGGCCTCGCCCAGGTTGTTGGCGAAGGCGGCGGCCGCACCGAGCGTGTCGAAGCCGACGATGACGTCGATCCAGTCATAGGCCGGCGCCAGCGGCATCTCGCATTCGACGATGATGCCGTTGGTGCCATAGGCATGGCTGACCTTGTGCAGGTCCTCGCCCTGCAGGTCGAGCAGGCGCGGCTCGGCCTCCATGGTCACCACCTTGAGGCGGATGATGTTGCCGAAGTCGCGCAGGCCGCCCCAGCTGATCGAGCCGACGCCGCCGGAGCCGCCGGCGACGAAGCCGCCGATGGTGGCGGTCTTGGCGGTGGAGGGATGCAGGCGCAGCTCCTGGCCGGACTGGGCTTGGCAGCGGCGGTCGATGTCGGCGATGACGGCACCCGCCTCGGCCACGATCCGGCCGGGTGCGATCGAAAGCACCTTATCCATGCCGGAGAGGTCGAGGATGGCGCCGCCCGCGAGCGGCATGGCCTGGCCGTAATTGCCGGTGCCGGCGCCGCGCGGGGTTACCGGCACGCCGAGCGCGTAGCAGGCGGCGAGGGCCTCGACCACGTCCTCGATCGTCCTTACGAAGATGACGCAGTCGGCGGTGAGGTGGTCGAGCTGGCGCTTGAGCACGGGCGAATACCAGAAGAAGTCGCGGCTCTTCTGGCGCACCAGCGTGGGGTGGTCCTCGATGCGCAGCCCCGGCAGGCGGGACTTCAGGAGCGGGATGTCGGTCATCGCGGCCTCAGGACCTGGTCGAGCTCGCGGTAGTCCGGCAGCTCGGTGTCGATCGCCTGCCCCGCGCGGATGACGGTGCGCTCCGATTGCGGGCGCGACAGGAGCTCGTTCAGCGAGCGGGCCTTGAACAGCACCAGGTCGGCCGGGCCGCCGGCACGGATGGTGCCGGCCTCCACGCCCATCACCTTGGCCGGGGTGCGGGCGATCGCCGCCGGCCAGTCGCCGAAGGGATGGTCGAGATGGGCGATGCGGGTGGCCTCGCAAAACACCTCGAGCGCGTCGAGGTCGCCATAGGCGTAGAAGGGATCGCGCGTGTTGTCGGAGGAGACGCAGACCTCGACCCCCGCCGCCTTCAATTCGTGCAGCAGCGTCACGCCGCGCGAGCGCGGGGTGCGGCCGGGCACGCGGTCCTGCAGGTACATGTTGCACATCGGCAGCGAGACGACGGCGATGCCGGCCTCGGCGACCTTGTCGATGGTGGCCCGCGCGTCCTCCGCCTCCTGCCGGGCGAGCGAGCAGCAATGGCCGACCGTGACCTGGCCGGAGAAGCGGGCGCGCAGCGCCGCCTCGGCGATGTGGCGCAGGCTGCGGGCTTGCGGGTCCTGGGTCTCGTCGACATGGAAGTCGAGGTCGAGGCCCTCCTCGGCGGCGAGGCCGAACAGCACATCGAGGCTGTGGTCGAGCTCCGGCACCATGTAGGTGACGCCGCCCATGACGCCGCCATGCTCGACGACGGCCGCGCGCACCGCGCTCATATGCGCCTTGTCCGGCACCAGCTCGATCGAGAACAGCGCTACCGCCTGGAGGTCGATGCGCCCGCGCCAGGCCTCTCGCATCTCGGCGAAGACCGGCCAGGAGATGCCGATCTGCTTGCCCTGCGAATCGAGATGGGTGCGGATGGCCGAGGTGCCGTGAGCGAAGGCGCAGCGCAGCGCAAAATCCATGCGCGCCGCGACATCGGCGGCCGACCAGTGCCGGTCGCGGTCGAGCGAGACGTTGTTCAGCGCGCCGAAGAAGGTGCCGTCCGGATTGCGGCGGCGCGGCCAGATATGACCCTTGTCGAGATGGGTGTGGAGCTCGACGAAGGTGGGGAAGACGAGGCCGCCCTTCATGTCGACGAAGTCGATGCCCGAGACGTCGTCGGGCGGGGCGACGGCCTCGATGCGGTCGCCGTCGACGATGATCGTCGCCGACGCAAGGCCGTCCTCGTCCACGGCGAAGCCGGAGGCCTGGTCGAGGAGGCAGGCGGGGACGCGCGCGTCGACGATCACCCAGCGCTCGGTCGGCGGCAGTCTTGCAAATCCGGTACCCATCAGTTCTCTCGTTCGATGGCGCTCTCGTGCCAGTTGCGCAGCATCAGGTGCGAAAAGGCCGAGAGCACCAGGAAGATGACGATGCCCATGGCCGAGAGCAGGACCAGGGCGGCGAAGGACAGGGGAAACTTGTAGAAGCGCTGGGCGCTCAGCACCAGGAAGGCGAGGCCGCCATGGCTGCCGGCCGTGCCGGCGGCGAGCTCGGCCACGACAGCGCCGATCAGCGAGAGGCCGCCGGCGATCCTCAGGCCGCCGAGGAAATAGGGCAGGGCCGCCGGCAGCTTCAGGTGCCAGAGCTTCTGCCAGGGCGAGGCGCCGTAGAGCTCGAACAGGTTGAGGAGGTTGTGGTCGACCGAGCGCAGGCCGGTGGTGGTGTTGGACAGGATCGGGAAGAAGGCGACGATCCAGGCGCAGGTCAGCACCGCCGCCTCCTGCGACATGTAGATCAGCAGCAGCGGCGCGATGGCCAGGATCGGCGTCACCTGCAGGATCACCGCATAGGGATAGAGCGCAAATTCGATCAGCCGGGACTGGGCGAACAGGATTGCGAGCAGCGTGCCGCCGGCGACCGCCAGCACGAAGCCCTTCGCCGTGGTCGCCAGGGTCGAGGCGAAGGCCGGGCCGAGCTTGTCCCAGTCCTGGAAGAAGGTCTGCCAGATGCGGCTCGGCGCCGGCACGATGATCGCCGGGGCGAGACCCGAGCGAACCCACCATTCCCAGGCCAGGAGCAGGCCGGCGAGGACCAGCGCCGGCAGGAGCCAGCGCAGCACGGCGAGGCGCAGCTCGCCGGCGGAGCGGCGGGGGGCGGCCGCGCTCATGCCGGGCGCTCCGGCGCGCGGCCGATGGCATCCGCCAGCGCGGCGGAGACGCGGCGGCACTGGGCGACATAGGCGTCGGAGACGCGGAAGGCCTCGTCGCGCGGGGCGGGCGCCTCCACGGCGATCTCGGCGATGGCCCGGCCGGGCCGCGCCGCCATGACAACGATGCGGTCGGAGAGGTAGACGCTCTCGAACACCGAATGGGTGACGAAGACCACCGTGCATTTCAGCTCGTGCTGCAGGCGCAGGAGGTCGTCGTTGAGCTTCTGGCGGGTGATCTCGTCGAGGGCGGCGAAGGGCTCGTCCATCAGCAGGAGCTTGGGCCGGGTGACCAGGGCGCGGGCGATGGAGACGCGCATCTTCATGCCGCCGGACAATTCCCGCGGATAGGCGCCGGCGAAGGCATCGAGGCCGACGGAGGCGAGCATGGCCATGACCTCGGCGCGGGCCGCGGCGCGCGAGCGGCCCTTCAGGCGCAGCGGCAGCCAGACATTGTCGAACACCCTCGCCCAGGGCATCAGCGTCGGCTCCTGGAAGACGATGCCGAGCTCGTGCCCGCCCTCGGGCCAGAGGATGGCGCCGCTGGTCGCCTCGCCGAGCCCGGCGATGATGCGCAGCGCCGTCGACTTGCCGCAGCCGGACGGGCCGAGCAGGGAGAGGATCTCGCCCTGGCGGATGTCGAGGTCGAGATGCTCCAACGCCACGGTGCCGTTGGAGAACACCTTGCCGACGCCGCGCAGCGACACGGCGGAAGCGGGGGGCGGTGCGGGGAACACGGCGTTCAAGGCTTCAAGGTCCGAGGGACGGGGGCGACTATCATGAAGCGGGAGCGCGGCCCGCCGGAACTGGACATTGCGTCGTTGGTTCGACCTGCGGGACGCAAGGGAGGCGTCTGCTATTGATTTTGGCCGATACAAGTTCACCTTTTCTGCTGTTCCGGTGTGCGCGTGGATGGGCGGATCAAGTCCGCCCATGACGGTCGAGGTTGGTGCACGACGCCGGTTGCTCCATCCGCAACCGTCATGGCCGGGCTTGACCCGGCCATCCAGGCGCACTCGAGGGGAGCCGGTCTTCGGTGCGGGATCGAAGATTGTCGTGCCGGAGGGTGGATAAGCCGGCCATGGCGGGCGCAGGCCGAGCCACGGGCTTTTTTCATCTCCGCCTGCTCGTCATTTCGCGAGATCGCTGCCCACCTTCCTGTTCACGAATTGCAGGGTATAGCTCTTCTTGTAGTCGAGGTCGGCCGCGAACAGGCCCGCCTGCACCATCTTGTCGAAGAAGGACTTCATCCGCGCGTCGGTCATGGCGCCGACGCCGAGCGTCGCCGTGTCGCCGGATTCGACGATGCCGTACGCCTTCATCTGGGCGATGGAATAGGCGATCTGCTCGTCGGTCATGTCCGGATTGTCTTTCTTGATCAAGGCGTTGGCGGCGGCGTTGTCACCGTGAAGATAGTTCATCCAGCCGATGATCGAGGCATCGACGAACTTCTGCACGAGGCCCGGCTGCTTCTCCACCGTCTCGCCGCGGGTGACGATGGTGGTGGAATAGGTGTCGAAGCCGTAGTCGGCGAGCAGGAAGACGTTGGGCTTGAAGCCGCCCTCCTTCTCCACCGCCAGCGGCTCGGAGGTGAGGTAGCCCTGCTGCACCGCCATCTTGTCGGCGAGGAAGGGCGCGGGGTTGAAGTTGTAGGGCTTGGTCTGCTCTTCCTTGAAGCCGTAGGCCGCCTTCATCCACTGATAGCCGGAGGCCATCAGGTCGGCGCCGATCAGGATGTCGTTCGACTTCTTGAGGTCCTCGAACGTGTCCATGCCGACGCCGGGATGCGACATCAGGATCTGCGGCTCCTTCTGGAAGATGGCGGCGACGGTGACGATCGGCACGCCCTCCTTCACGGCGGAGAAGCCCTCGATCATGTTGCCGCCCATGTAGAAGTCGATCTTGCCGGCCGGCAGGGCGATGCCGTTGTTGGCCTGCGGGCCGCCCTGCACGATCTCGACGTCAAGGCCGTATTTCCGGTAGGTGCCGTCGGCCACGGCCTGGTAGAAGCCGCCATGCTCGGCCTGGGCCAGCCAGTTGGTGCCGAACCTCACCTTGGCGAGGTCCTCGGCCGCCGCGGCGCCGATGGACACGGAGAGGGCGAGGCCCATGGCGGCTGCGCCGATCGTCTTCCCGAGCATGATCCCCATGATGTCCCCGATTGTCCCCGCTGACGGCGCCGGGATTCTTAGCCCGATTTGCGCAATGCACAAGCAGAGGGCATGCATAGATTTTCCTCCTGCGGAGACCCGATCCATGCTCGCCGCCATCACGCCGCCGGCGCTTCGCGCCCCCTTCGCCCGGTACAGCCACGGCATCGAGGTCCCGGCCGGGGCGCGGCTGGTGTTCTGCTCCGGCCAGCTCGGCATCGGCGCCGACGAGGTCATTCCCGAGAGCGCGGCCGAGCAGGCCGAGCTGATCTTCCGGGCGATCGCGGCGATCCTCGCCGAGGCCGGCATGGGCCTTGCCGACCTGGTGCGCCTCAACGCCTATGTCACGGCGCGCGAGCACATGGCGGCCTACATGGCGGTGCGCGACCGGCTGGTCGCCGACCCGCCGCCGGCCTCGACGCTGGTGATCGTGTCGGGCTTCACGCGCGAGGCGTTCAAGCTGGAGGTGGAGGCGGTGGCGGCGAAGATCTGAGCCGCGTCAGGGCGCGGGCACGGCGAGCGCCGCCGTCACCGCGACCGCGTCCACCGCGCCGAGCGGCGAGGCCACCTTGTAGGCGCGGGTCTTCTGCCCCGGCGCCATCACCAGGATCACCGTCTCGGTGCCGGGGCAGGCCGCATCGCCGCACTGGATCTCGCTGACCGAGATGGTCGTCCGCTCGTCGAGCGCCAGGCATGCCCGCACCAGCGCCTTGACCGTCTCGGCCTGCCGCCGCTCCTCGGGGCTCGGTCTGCGGAACAGGCCCAGCATCGGCTCAGGCCGGCAGGGTCAGCACGCCGGCAGCGCCGTCCTCGGCGCCGAAGGCGAGCTGCGCGCCGATAGGGTCCCAGGCGAGCGCGGTGATGCCGGAGCCCCCGCTCGCCGGGCGCACCAGCAGCTCGGAGGCGTCGGTGAGGCGGCAGAGCAGGATGCAGCCGTCGTCATAGCCGATGGCGAGCACCAGGGCCTTGGGATGGAACGCCACCTGCGAGACGCGGGCCGGCCGGATGCCGCATTCGCGCGGCGCCTTGCCCATCGGGCCGTCCTTGGCCTGGAACGGCCAGACGATCGCCGCGTCGGCACCCGAGGTCGCCAGCCAATTGCCGTCGTGCGACCAGGACAGCGAACGCGTCTTGGAGGGATAGCCCGACATGCGCATATGGCCCTTGTCGGCCACGCGCCAGCCGTGAAGCGTGCTCTCCTGCATCGACGTGACGATGAACCGCCCATCGGGCGAGATCGTGACGTCGAGATGGCTGCCCTTCCATTCGAACAGCTCCGGTGTCGCGGCGGCGTTGGGGAACCAGAAGGACACGCCATTGTAGTGGCTGGCGGCGAGGCGGTAGCCCTTGGGCGCGAAGGCGAGTCCGCGCACGCTGGAGGGCGCCTGCCAGCTCTTCACCGCGCCCTTGTCGTCGCGGGCCTGGACGGTCTTGCCGGCCGACCAGGCGACCGCGCCGGAGGGCGACAGCGCCACCGCGTCGATCCACTTGCCGCCGCTCTCGCCGAGGACGTCGAGCTTGCCCTCGGCGGAGAGGCCGACGACCCGGCCGTCGTCGCCGCCGGTGACCAGGCGGGCGCGATCGGACGCGGCGCAGAGCAGGCCGGCGTCGGGGTGCAGGGCGATGCGCTGCTCCTCGCCGATCCCGGCCATGACGGCCGTGCCGTCGGCGAGCGCGAGCACCGGCATGCGGCCGAGCCAGGCGCAGGCGACGACATGGGCGCCGGCGGCGATCGATGCGACGCGGTCGGACAGGGAGGTAAGGGCGGCAGGTGGGGACATCGGGCTTCGGAAAAGGACGCTGGAACCCGCTCCCGGCCGGGAGCGGAGGGGTAGGGGTCTAGACCGTTCTCGCTGCGATGCCAACGCCATCGCAGCGATGCCAACGGCGAGGTGGGGACGCGGACGTCCGGCGTTCGCCCCCTTGCTCCGCTCCTCCGGGGCGGGAGCGGAGCCGGACGCTCAGGCGGCGCAGGCCAGGAAGCCCTTGCGCAGCTCGTCCGTCTTCAGGTCGCGGCCGATGAACACCAGGCGCGATTCGCGCTTCTCGCCGTCCTTCCATTCGCGCTGCAGGTCGCCGTCGAGCATCATGTGGACGCCCTGGAAGACGAAGCGGCGGGGCTCGTTCTTGAAGGCCAGGATGCCCTTCCAGCGCAGGAGGCCGGGGCCTTCCTTCTGCGCGACCTCGTTGACCCAGGGCATGAACTTGTCCGGGTCGACGTCGCCGTCGATCTTGAGCGAGACCGACTGCATGGTCTCGTCGTGATAGTGCTTCAGGCCGTGGTCATGATGATGATCATGGTCATGGTGGTCATGGTCATGATCGTGGTCGTCCGCCTCGAGGAAGGCGGGCTCGATGTCGAGGATGCGCTCGAGGTCGAAGGCGTTGCGGTCGAGCACGTCCTCGATCTTCACGCCGGCCCGCGTGGTCTTGTGCAGCTTGGCGTAGGGGTTGATGGCGCGGATGCGCATCTCCACGTCCTTGAGCTCGGCCGGGCTGACGAGGTCGGTCTTGTTGAGGATGATCACGTCGGCGAAGGCGATCTGGTTCTTGGCCTCCGGCGCATCGCGCAGCCGGTCCTTCAGCCATTTGGCGTCGGCCAGGGTGACGATGGCGTCGAGCCGCGCCTTGTCCGCGACGTCCTGGTCGACGAAGAAGGTCTGGGCCACCGGCGCCGGATCGGCCAGGCCCGTGGTCTCCACCAGGATGGCGTCGAACTTGCCCTTGCGCTTCATCAGCCCGTCGATGATGCGGATCAGGTCGCCGCGCACGGTGCAGCACACGCAGCCATTGTTCATCTCGAACACTTCCTCGTCGGCGTCGACGATGAGGTCGTTGTCGATGCCGATCTCGCCGAACTCGTTGACGATCACGGCGTAGCGCTTGCCGTGCTGCTCGGTGAGGATGCGGTTGAGCAGCGTGGTCTTGCCGGCGCCGAGATAGCCGGTGAGCACCGTGACGGGAACCTTGTCGGACATGGACGTCTCCGAGGCAGGGGCGGGGGCGACCCCGCGGAAATCGGAAGGGCATCGGCGGGAGGACCGGCCCACACGCTCCCTTATATTGTGAGCGATCCCGGCGATGGTAGTCCCCGCTGCGGGATGGGTGGGGCGGCGGTGAAAAACGTTATATCGTTACATGCTGCATCTCAAGCCGGTCGGCCCGGGCCAGCGGGGGAAGCGGGCCTCAGGACTGGGAGGTCCGCGCCAGGCCGTCCCTGGCGAGCTGGTAGTCCTGGTTGATGACCAGGGCGCGCTGGAAGCTCTCGCGCGCCTTCTGCCGGTCGCCGAGGCCCTCCTGCGACAGGCCGCGGCCGGTCCAGGCCGGGGCGCTGGTGTTGTCGATCTGCAGCGAGGCGTTGAAGTCCTCCAGCGCCTCCTTGTACTTCTTCAGGGCGAGGTAGCTGGTGCCGCGGGCATAATAGGGCTCGGGCGCCAGCGGGTCGTTGGACAGGGCCGAGGTGAAGTCGTCGATCGCGAGCTCGTTCTGGCCCTGCGCCTGGCGGATCAGGCCGCGGCCGTGATAGGCCTCGGCCGTCTCGGGCTTGACCTGGATGGCGCGGTTGTAGTCGGCCATCGCCAGGTCGACCTGGCCCTGCTGGCGATAGATGTCGCCCCGGCCGACATAGGCCGGCGCATAGCTCGGATTGGTGGTGATCGACCGGTTGTAGTCGGCCAGGGCCGCATCGGGGCGGTTCATCTTGCGATAGACCAGCGCGCGGTTGGCCAGCGCCTGGGCGAAGGTCGGGTTGAGCGTCAGGGCCTGGTTGAAGTCCTTCACCGCCGGGTCGTACTGGCCGGAGCGCGCATAGGCCGAGCCGCGCATGTTCCAGGCTTCCGCGTCGCTCGGATTCTTCTGCAGCACCGCGGTGAGCGAGTCGATGTCGGCGCTGGCGGTCTGCGAGTCCTCCACGTCGCCGGGGCGGGACGACATCGGGCTCATGGTGTTGCCGACGGTCTCGCAGCCGGCGAGGCCGACCGCCAGGCCGACGGCCAGCAGCAGGCCGAGATGCCGGGGACCGCGCCGGCCGGCCGTGGCCACGACGTCTTGCTGCGGAATGAGAGCCATCACCATCCGACCTTACACTGTATCTGCGACCAGGCATCCCAGCCCGCCGATTGCGGCGACATCGGGATGCCGGCGGAGCGGATGATCGCTTCCCGCGGCAAACAGTTCAAAAAGCAAGCGCCCGTGTCGTGGCGGGAACACTCCCTCCGACGACGGGCGCGCGGCACGGCGATGCATCCGCCGCGGCGGACGCGTTACTTCTTGTCGGCGCGCGGGGGCGGAGCGGGCAGCAGCCCTTCGCGCTGCAGTTTCTTGCGGGCCAGCTTGCGGGCGCGCCGGATGGCCTCGGCGGCCTCGCGGGCCCGCTTCTCCGACGGCTTCTCGTAATGCCCCCGCAGCTTCATCTCGCGGAAGATGCCTTCGCGCTGCAGCTTCTTCTTGAGCGCCTTGAGCGCCTGGTCGACATTGTTGTCGCGAACAAGGACCTGCACGCGCCGTATCCCGTGGTTGAGCGTTGAACTTCTGCGGCCGCTCCCGGCGCGATCCGATCGTCGCCGAAGCATTACCTGCCAGGGCGGCGTTCCTACCAGAACGGACGTTTATTGTCCAGGCCGCGGCAGGTAATCTCAAGGGTTTCGCGGCGAAATCCGCGTGAAGTGGCCCATCTTGCGGCCCTCGCGCGCCACGTGCTTGCCATAGAGGTGGAGGGCGCCGGGTTCGCGCGCCAGGTCGGCCCAGGCGCCGGCGTCCTCGCCGATCAGGTTGGTCATGACCGCGTCGGAATGGCGCTCGGTGGAGCCGAGCGGCCAGCCGCAGACGGCGCGGACATGGTTCTCGAACTGGCTGACCAGGCAGGCATCCTCGGTCCAGTGCCCGGAATTGTGCACGCGCGGCGCGATCTCGTTGACCAGCACGTCGTCGTCGCGGGTCACGAACATCTCGACCGCCAGCACGCCGACATAGTCGAGCGCCGCGATGATGCGGGCGGCGATGGCCCCGGCCTGGCGGGCCACCTCGGGGGCGACGCGGGCCGGCACCATCGAGACGTCGAGGATGTGGTCGCGATGCTCGTTCTCGATGAGGTCGTAGGTGCGCACCGCGCCGTCCGAGCCGCGCACCGCCACCACCGAGACCTCCATGACGAAGGGCACGAAGGCTTCCAGGATCGCCGGCTGGCCGCCCATGCGGGCGAGCGATTCGGACAGGTCGCTGCCGGGGCGGATCAGGGCCTGGCCCTTGCCGTCATAGCCGAAGCGGCGCGTCTTCAGGACCGCGGGCCGGCCGAGCGCGCCGACGGCCGAGGCGAGCTCGGCCCGGCTGTCGACGGCGCGGAACTCCGCCGTGCCGATGCCGAGCGAGCGCACGAACGTCTTCTCGGTCACGCGGTCGGCGGTCGTCTCCAGCGCCTTGACGTCGGGCAGGACGGGCTTGGCCGCGGAGAGGAAGGCGGCGGCGACCGGCGGGATGTTCTCGAATTCGTAGGTGACGGCGTCGACGTCGGCGGCAAAGCCGGCGAGCGCGGTCTCGTCCTCGTAGGCGGCGCAGGTGACGCGCCGCGTCACCTGGAAGGCCGGGCTGTCCGGGTCCGGGCAATAGATGTGGCTCTCGATGCCGAGCCGGGCGGCGGCCAGCGCCAGCATGCGGCCGAGCTGGCCGCCCCCGAGAATGCCGAGCACGCCGCCGGGCGGGACGCGGCCGCCGCTCACCGCGGCGCCTCGTCGCCGGTCGGGTGCTCGGCCACCGCCTTGGTCTGGGCCGCGCGCCAGCGCTCGAGACGTTCGGCGAGCGCCGTGTCGTTCAGCGCCAGCACCGCGGCCGCCAGCAGCGCCGCGTTGACCGCGCCGGCCCGGCCGATGGCCAGCGTCCCGACCGGGATGCCGGCCGGCATCTGCACGATGGAATGCAGGCTGTCCACGCCGGAAAGCGCCTTGGATTCGACCGGCACGCCGAACACCGGCAGCGGCGTCAGCGCCGCGGCCATGCCGGGCAGGTGCGCCGCGCCGCCGGCCCCGGCGATGACGATCTTGAACCCTTCCGCCTTGGCGCCCTTGGCGAAGGCATAGAGCCGGTCCGGCGTCCGATGGGCCGAGACGATGCGCGCGTCATAGCCGATGACGAGCGTGTCGAGGGTCTCGGCGGCATGGCGCATGGTCGCCCAGTCGGACTGGCTGCCCATGATGATGGCGACGGGCTTCTCGGTCTCACCCGCCATGGTTCACAGTCGCTCGCATGCCGATCCTCGAAAGTCGCCGAGTATAGAGGCGGGGGAGGGGCGTTCAACCCCGCCCCGCCGCCCGTGCACAGACCGGTGGCGACCCGCCGCGATCAGAACGGATGGTACTGGTAGAGCCAGGTCTCGGTCAGCACCTGGTCGCCGGTCTTGAGGTAGCAGCGCATCTCCACCGGATCCGGGCCGGTGACGGTGAGGTCGAACGAGGCGCGCCAATGGCCGGCGACCCCGTCGGGGACGGCTTCGGAGAAGGTGTAGGAGAAGTCGCCGCGCGAGGTGCTCAGCACCACCTCCGGCGTGACGCCGAAGGCGAGGTCCTTGAGCGGGCCGCCGAGGAACTCGACCACGAACTTGCGCACGCCGACCGGGCGCTTGGTGCCGGGCTGGCCGCCATTGCCCATGCGCGTGGCGACGCAGCGGCCGAGATTGGTCGGGAAAGGCTCGTCCGCCGCCCAGTGCAGGCGGTATTTCAGCGTATAGGCCTGGCCGCCCTTCACCACCGCCTTGGGCACCCACATGGCGACGACGTTGTCGTGGATCTCGTCGTCGGTCGGGATCTCGATCAGCTGCACCGCGCCCTCGCCGAAGGGCTCCAGCGGCTCGATCCAGGCGGAGGGGCGCAGGTCGTACTTCACGCCGTCGAGATAATGGTCGAAGTTGCGGTCGCGCTGCAGCAGGCCGAAACCCTTGGGGTTGACGTCGGAGAAAGCCGAGACGATCGTCGCCGGCACGTTGTTGAGCGGGCGCCAGATGTGCTCGCCCGCGCCGGTCCAGAGGGCCAGGCCGTCCGAATCGTGGATCTCCGGCCGCCAGTCGATCGCCGTCTGCTTCACCGTCTCGGAGAACCAGTACATCGAGGTCAGCGGCGCCAGGCCGAAGCGGGCGACGTCGTTGCGCGTGAAGATGCGCGCATCGATGTCCATGAGCACCGCCTTGTCGCGCGTCATCAGGAAGGAATAGGCGCCGGCGACCGAGGGGCCGTCGAGCAGGGCATGGACGCGCACCTGGTCGGTCGAATTCGGCACGGCCTCCAGCCAGAATTCCTTGAAGTCGGGGAATTCCTCGTCGTGCGGCGGGTTGGGGTTGGCGGCGTTGACGACGATGCCGCGGGCGGACAGGCCGTACTGGAACAATTCGCCGATGGCACGGAAATAGGAGGCGCCGAGGAAGGCGACCCAGTCGTTCTTCTTCCAGTCGAGCGAGCCGGTGCGGCTCTCCTGGAAGCGGAAGCCGGCGAAGCCGACGCCGTCGGGCAGCTGCTGGGCCGGATTGTCGGCCGGCATGTCGAAATAGGATTTCTTGTAGACGATCTCCCGCGCCTTGTCGCCGTCGACCACGGAGATGGCGACGCGCTTCTGGAAGAAGGTGCCGAGATGGAAGAAGGTCGCGGGGAAGGGCGCCGGCCCGTCGGCCCACAGCGCCGCCTCGGTCCTGAACTTGATCTGGCCGACCTTGCCGTAGTCGAGCCGGCTCGTGACCTCGGGCGCGGGCCGCTCCGGCGGCACATAGGCCTGGGACGCCAGGGCCTTGGCCCGCTCGACCACGGCTTCGAAGGAGAAGGGCTTGGCTGCGCCGAAGGTGAGCAGGCCGTCGGCGGCGAAGGCTTCGGCCGGCAGGCCGAACGCGGCCAGGGTGGTCAGGGTCGCGGCGCCTTTGAGGAAAAGCCGGCGGTCGAGATCGTCGGTCATGGGTCCTTCCCAGGGGAAATGCGGCCGCAAGCTATCGTCGGGACATGCCGTGTCAATGTGCAATTGCGGGGAAACGCCCGGGATATGGCTTGCCGACGCGGCGAAATTGCGTCCCAATCCGCGCGCCGAGCAAAAGGGAGAGACAATGCGCCTGATCCGTCTGCCGGACGGCGAGACCGTTCCGGCCCTGGGGCAGGGGACCTGGATGATGGGCGAGCGTCCCGAGCGGCGCGCCGCCGAGGTCGCGGCGCTGCGCGCCGGCGTCGAGGCGGGCCTCACCCTCATCGACACCGCCGAGATGTATGGCGATGGCCGCACCGAGCGGCTTTTGGCCGAAGCCTTGTCGGGATTGCGCGAGGAGGTGTTCCTGGTCAGCAAGGCCTATCCGCAGAATGCCGGCCGCGCCGGCCTGCCGCAGGCCTGCGAGCGCAGCCTGAAGCGGCTCGGCACCGACCGCATCGACCTCTACCTCCTGCACTGGCGCGGCGGCATTCCCCTCGCCGAGACCGTCGAGGCGTTCGAGGCGCTGCAGCGGGCCGGCAAGATCCGGCACTGGGGCGTCAGCAATCTCGACACCGACGACATGGAGGAGCTCGTGGCGGCCGGCGGGCAGGCCTGCGCGGTGAACCAGGTGCTCTACAATATCGGGCGCCGCGGCCCCGAATTCGACCTGCTGCCCTGGCTGGGCCGTCGCGGCATCCCGCTGATGGCCTACAGCCCGGTGGAGCAGGGGCGGCTGCCGACCGGCGGAGCGCTGGCCGCCGTCGCCCGGCGCCACGGCGTCACGCCCTGCCAGGTGGCGCTGGCCTGGCTGATGCGGCGGCCGGACGTGATCGCCATTCCCAAGGCGGGACAGACGGCGCATGTCGAGGAGAACCGGGCCGCTCTCGACCTGGTGCTCTCGCCGGAGGACTTGGCCGAGCTCGACCGCGCCTTTCCGCCGCCACGGCGCAAGGCGCCGCTGGAGATGCTGTGACCGGGCAGGCCGCGCTGACCGCCGCCTTCTTCGACCGCGACGTGCTGGCGGTGGCGCGCGAGCTGATCGGCGCCACGCTCCTGGTCGAGGGCGTCGGCGGCGCCATCGTCGAGACCGAGGCCTACGACCCCGACGAGCCGGCCTCGCATGCCTTCCGCGGCCGCACGGCGCGCAACGCCGTGATGTTCGGGCCGCCCGGCCGCGCCTATGTCTATTTCACCTATGGTATGCACTGGTGCCTGAACTTCGTCTGTGGCGCCGAAGGCCATGCCACCGCCGTGCTGATCCGTGCCCTGGCGCCGGAGGCGGGCCTGGAGGCGATGCGGGCGCGCCGCGGCCTGGAGGCCTTGCGGCTGCTCTGCTCGGGGCCGGCCCGCCTGACCCAGGCACTGGGGGTCACGAACCGCCACAACGGGCTGGCGCTGGCCGCGCCGCCCTTCCTCGTGCTGGAGCGCGCCGCCGCGCCCGCCATCGCCGTAGGGCCTCGCATCGGCATCTCCCAGGCGAAGGATCTGCCCTGGCGCTTCGGCCTCGCCGGCTCGCCGTTCCTCAGCCGGCCGTTTCCGGCCTGACCGTCGGGCCGCTTTCGGCCTGACCGTCCCGCGGCGGGATTCAGCGCCCGCCGAAGGCCTGGCGGATCAGGTCGATCTGCTGGCCGACCGCATTGTCCTGTTCCGGCACGGGCGCCTCCGGATTGGACAGCACCTCCTCCAGCCGGGCGAGGCGCTGCTGCAGGCGCAGGGAATGGCGGATCAGCTGCACCAGCGTCGGCGGCAGCAGGCCGAGCACCTCCGCGCCGGGATCGGGGGCGGCGGAAGCCAGCCGCACGCGATTCTTCTCGGTGCGGGCCTGATCCTGCGTCATCTCGCCCTCGTTGACGGCCCGCTGCAAGAGGAGCCAGGAGGCGAGCTGCATCAGCCGGGTGGTCAGCCGCATGCTCTCGGTGGCGTAGGCGAGCGCGGCGGCGCGGTCCAGCTCCCGCGATTCGGCCCGGCCCGGACCGTCGAGATAGGCGGCGGTCGATTCCACCAGCGCCATGCCCTCGCGGAACAGCACCTTGAAGGCGGAGGAGGAGAGGAGCCTCTCGCTGAGCAGCACCATCTCCGCCGGATGTTTGCCAAGGCTCTCGGTCATCGAGCGCTTTCCCTGTCGTCGGCGACACGCCGTCGACGTCCCGAAACGGAACACGGCGTGACTATCGGGAGAACCTCCTGCAAGGCGAGGACCAAAGCGAGACTGTCCCCATGGCCCGACCCTTAGGGTTAACAGACTAGACGGGTTCGCGGGGAAAAGAAGGCGAAACGCCAAAAAAGAGCCGCGGACGAGCCGCGGCTTGTTGAAAGTCGAAACAGGGAGGCGTCAAACAGAGTGGACAGGAGCCACTCGACATCCAGAAAACTGGATGGCCTCAGTGGTAAAGCAGAAAGCTTAATAAACCGTAAACGATTCAAATTTTCCTGAAGATGGAGGCGGCGGCATCCATGGACGCGGCCTTCGCGGCCTTGGCCGCCGCGAGGCGGGCGACCTCGGCCTCGAGCAGGGCGATGCGCTCGTCGAGCTCGTGCAGCGACAGGGCGGACAGATCCTGGCCGACCTCGTGGCTGACCTTCTTCTTCACGGGCTCTTCGTCGAACATGGGCATGGCGCGTCTCCCGGCCGGACGATAGGCGAGCGCCGTGCGGTTGTCATCCCGGCGCCACTTTCGGCGCCCGGCGCCACTTTCGGCGCCCGGCGCCACTTTCGGCGCCCGGCGCGTCGTGACGCGCCCGATGCGGCTCGACGCGCGCCTTGCCCGGCGCGCGTGGACAATTATGGTTCCGGCCCTAGTTTCCGAGTCGCCGCCTGCACGGCGGCGCCCCCTTTGCCGGAGCGATGCCATGACCACTCTTCCCGACGAGATGCGCGTCATGGCCATCCGCGAGCCCGGCGGGCCGCAGGTGCTCACCGAGGAGAGCCGGCCGCTGCCGACCCCGGGCGAGACCGACATCCTGATTCGCGTCGCCGCCGCCGGCGTCAACCGGCCGGATCTCCTGCAGCGCGCCGGCGTCTATCCCCCGCCCCCGGGCGCCTCGGACCTGCCGGGCCTGGAGGTCGCGGGGGAGGTGGCCGCCGTCGGCTACGACGTCCGGCGCTGGAAGGTGGGAGACAAGGTCTGCGCCCTGGTGGCGGGCGGGGGCTATGCCGAGTATGTGCTCGCGCCCGAATCCAACGCCCTGCCGGTGCCGGCCGGCATGGACATGGTGCAGGCGGCAGCCCTGCCGGAGACCGGCTTCACCGTCTGGCACAACGTGTTCGAGCGCGGGCGCCTCACCGAGGGCGAGACCTTCCTGGTGCACGGCGGCTCCTCGGGCATCGGCACCACGGCGATCATGCTGGCCAAGGCCTTCGGCGCGACGGTGTTCACCACTGCCGGCTCGCCGGAGAAATGCGAGGCCTGCCGCAAGCTCGGGGCGGACCTGGCGATCGACTACAAGACCGCGGACTGGGTGGCCGAGGTGCGCGAGGCGAGCGGCGGGCGCGGCGTCGACCTGATCCTCGACATGGTCGGCGGCGACTATGTCGCCAAGAACTACAGTGCGGCGGCGATGGACGGGCGGATCGTCCAGATCGCCTTCCTGCGCGGCAGCAAGGTCGAGCTCGACCTCGTGAAGCTGATGACCAAGCGTCTCACCCACACCGGCTCGACCATGCGGCCACAGTCGGTGGCTTCCAAGGCGCGGATCGCCCGCGAGCTGGAGGACAAGGTTTGGCCGCTGCTCGCCGCCGGCGCCTGCCGGCCGGTGATCCACGCCACCCTCCCGCTCGCCGACGCCGCCAAGGCGCATGCGCTGCTCGAGGCCGGCGACCATGTCGGCAAGGTGGTGCTGACGGTGCCGTAGATCCTCCGGGATTGCAGCGCAAGAAGCGGAGTTCGCCTGCCGGCCGGTCGTGCAAACCTGCCTCATCCCATGATGAGAGGGCCGCCGTGCTCACGCTCCACGACTATCTGCCGTCGCAGAACGGCTGGAAGATCCGGGTTCTGCTCGGGCTGCTCGCGATTGCGTATGATACCCGCATGGTATCGATCTTCGAGGGCGAGAGCCGTAGCGAGGCATTCCTGGCCCTCAACCCGGCCGGCGCCGTCCCCGTTCTCGAGCTGGAGGATGGGCGGACGATCGCCGAATCCAATGCCATCCTCGCCTATCTCGCCGAGGGGACGCCGCTTCTGCCCGCAGACCGCTATCAGCGTGCCAAGGTGATGCAGTGGCTGTTCTTCGAGCAGTACTATGTCGAGCCGGTGATCGGCACCCTGCGCTTCTGGACGCTGACCGGACGGCTCGAGCGCAACCAGGCTCTGGTTGCCGGCAAGCGTGAAGCCGGCACCCGGGCGCTCGCCGCCCTGGAGCGCGGCCTCGCCGGCACGCCGTTCCTGGCCGGGGACGCGCTCTCGATCGCCGATATCGCGGTCTATGCCTATGGCCACCGCGCCGAGGATTGCGGCTTCCGGCTGGCGGACTACCCGTCGGTCGCCGCCTGGACCGGCCGCGTGCGCGATGCCATCGGCCCCGACCAACCCGTCCATCCCTACGGCATCGACCCTCATTCCGCCGCCTGAGGGTCTTGCCTCCCGGCGGCTGGCGCGCCCCGCCCGGCGCGCCAGCGGCTCGGGCTGGTGCCGGTGACGCGCAGGAACTCGCGGTTGAAGTTCGACTTGGTCTGGAATCCGACGTCGTAGAGGATCGTGGTGATCGGCGCCTCGCTGTCGCGCAGGGCCCGGCAGGCTGCGGCGATGCGGTGCTCGTTGACATATTGCGAGACGTTGACCGCGCGCGTGCGGTTGATCGCCGCCGAGATCCGGCGCGCCGGCAGCCCCAGCCGCCGCGCCAGGCGGTCGAGGCTGAGCTCGGGGTCGCGGTAGAGGCCTCTCGTCGCCATCAGCGCGTCGAGCTCGGCGAGGATGCGGGCGTCGTCCGCCTCGGGTTCGGGCGCGGCGGGCGGCGCATCCGCCTGCGTGTCGGGCACCTCGTCGCCGGCCGCGATGGCGGCGACCGCCAGGAGGACCAGGGAGCACAGGCTGCCGAGGCCCGAGATCAGGCCGATATGGGCTCGCTCCACGCCGAAGAGGTCGGCGGCGATGACGGCATCGGTGGCGGCGGAGAAGACCAGGAGCAGGCCGGTGGCCTGCAGCGCCCGGTGCAGCGGGATCGCTCCATCGAGCTTCACCCGGTCCAGGCCGTCGGGCCCGGGTCGAGCGAGGGCGATCAGCGCCACGCCATAGCCGAGGAACGTCAGGATCAGCACCGGGTCGATCAGCGGCAAGCGCAACGCGACCAGGAGCACGATCGCCGCCGGCGCCAGCGCATGCGGCCAGAGCTGGCGGACGGGCACGGTCGGATGCCCCGTGGCGAAGGCGCTGAACGCCACCCAGGACAAGGGCGGGATGACCGCAGCCACCACCAGCTGCACGAAGCGCAGCGTCTCGATGCCATAGCCCCAGCGCAGCCCGATCACCACCGATTGCAGCGCATAGGCGGCGATCATCGCCATGAACAGCGGATTGACCGGCGGCTCCTCCCGCCGCGCCAGGCGGACCAGGGCGATGCCGAGGAGCAGCGCGACGACGAAGGGCAGGGGCACGGACGGCATGGAACGACTCGATCGGCGCGATGCCGGTCATCGGCACGCCGGCGCATCATGACCGGGATCGCGATCGCGGACGACCTCGAACATGATCGAGGTCGCGGATCCCGCACCCCCGTCGATGATCGGCGGCATGACCGCCCCCCTCCTCGCCGATCCCTCGCGACACGACGACATGGCCGCCAGGCTGCGCTCGCTGGCCATCCCCAGGCCCGCGCCGCCGCCCGGCCCGGCCGGGCCCGTCCCCGGCGACCGGCGCGCCCATCGCCGCGTCGCCCTGCTGGCGGGCGTCCTGCTGCTCCCGCCCGGCCTCTGGGCGCTGGCCGGGCGCGGACCTGCCTTGCTCCCAGAGCCGGCGGCGCCGGAGCCGCGGGCCGTGCCCGTGCCGCTGTCCCCGCCGGCGGAGGCCGCTTCGATCGTCGCCTCGGGCGTGGTGGTGGCGCTGCGCCGGGCCGTGCTGCGCCCGGAGGTGACGGGCCGCATCGTCGCGATCGCGGTCAAGGCCGGCGACCGGGTGGCGGCGGGCCAGCGCATCGCCCGCCTCGACGCAACGCTGGCCGAGGCCGACGCGGCGCTCGCCCGGTCGCGGGCGGCCGCGGCCGAGACGACGGTGCGCATCGCCGAGATCGAGCTCCGCGACGCGCGCCAGCCGCTGGCCCGGCTCCAGGCGCTCGCCCGCCGGCAATTCGCCAGCGACGCCGACGTGACGGCGGCGAGCCTCAAGGTCGAGCGGCTCGAGGCGGCGCTGGTCGCGGCGCGCCAGGCCCTGGATGCGGCGCGGATCGAGGCCGGGCGGGCCGAGGCGGCGCTCGCCCGCTACGGGCTCGATGCGCCGTTCGACGGCGTCATCGCCGCACGTCTCGCCGCGCCCGGCGACATGGTCACGCCCGGCGGCGAGGATGGGGGAGCCGGCCGCGGCGTTGCCGTGCTGGTCGACCCGGAGGCCCTGGCCGTCGACGTCGACGTCGCCGAGACCGGCATCGGCCGGATCGCCCTGGGCGCGGGCGCGGGCGTCACCCTCGACGCCTTTCCCGACCGTCCTCTCGCCATGCGCGTCGCGACCGTCCTGCCGGAGGCCTCGCACGAAAAGGGCACGGTGACGGTCCGCCTCGCTTTCCCGCCGGGCGTGCCGGGCCCCGCCGGCACGCCCGGCCTGCCGGCGGGCATGCTGCCGGGCATGGCCGCGAAGGCGCGCTTCACCGCCATCGCGACAGCGATGGCGCCCGCCGTCGCCACCGCGGCGGCGACACCGATCCACCGCAAGGAGTAGGGCGCCATGGAGCGCGACACGTCGGTCAATCTGCAGCACGTGGCCAAGAGCTACCGGACCCGCAGGCAGGGCCTGCCCATCTTCGAGGACCTGACGCTCGACATTCCCGACGGCGACTTCCTCGCCGTCATGGGACCGTCCGGCTCGGGAAAGTCGACCATGCTCAACCTGATCGGCGGCATCGACCGGCCCGACCGGGGCGAGATCCGGGTCGGGGGCCAGCGCATCGACACGATGGGCGAGGCGGCCCTGGCGCGCTGGCGGGCCGGCCATGTCGGCTTCGTCTTCCAGTTCTACAACCTGATGCCGATGCTGACCGCGGCCGAGAATGTCGAGCTGCCGCTGCTGCTCACCCCGCTGACCCGGCGCCAGCGGCGCGAGCGCGTCGCGACGGTGCTCGACCTCGTCGGCCTCGCCGAGCGGGCGCGCCATCGGCCGGGGGAACTCTCCGGCGGCCAGATGCAGCGCGTCGGCATCGCCCGGGCGATCGCCGCCGACCCCTGCCTGCTCCTGTGCGACGAGCCGACGGGCGATCTCGACCGGCAGTCCGCCGACGACATCCTGCGCATGCTCGGCCTGCTCAACGCCGAGCTCGGCAAGACCATCGTCATGGTGACGCATGACGAGGCCGCCGCCCGGGCGGCGCGGCGGGTGCTGCGCCTCGACAAGGGTCGCTTCGTTGCCGACGGGTCCCGCTTCGTCGCCGATGGAGGCCGGCCGTGACGCTCGCGAGCCTCGTGCGCGCCAATCTCATGCGCAAGCCCGGCCGCAGCCTGCTGCTGGTCCTCAGCGTCGCCATTGCCTTCCTGATCTTCGGGGTGCTGGCGAGCTTCTCCACCGGCTTCCAAGGGACGGACGACACCTCCGGCCGGCTGGTCGTCACCAGCAGGGTCGGCAGCAACGAGCCGTTGCCGATCCGCCTGCTCGAACGGATCGAGCGGATCGAGGGCGTCGCGGCAGTCAGCTACACGACACGCCTGCGCGCCTATGCCGGCGATCCGCGCAACGTGGTCGGCGCCAGCGCCGTCGATCCCGGGCGCACCGCCGCCGTCTTCGGCACGGACTACGCGCTGACGCCCGACCTCGTCGCGGCCATCGGCGCCGTGCGCGACGGGGCGCTGGTCGGGCGGACGCTGGCTGAGAATCAGGGCTGGCGGGTGGGCCAGCGCATCGCGCTCACCAGCATGGCCTATCGCCGCCTCGGCGGCGGCAGCACCTTCACCTTCGAGATCGTCGGCATCTTCGACGGCCGGCGCCCGACGGTGGATACGGCCTTTCTCATGGTGCGCTACGACGCCTTCAACGAGGCCCGCGCCGAGGGGCGCGACATGGTCGGCGGCTTCAGCGTGCTGCCGGCGAAGCCGGAGCAGGGCGAGGCCGTCGCCCGCGCCATCGACCAGGCCTTCGCCAATTCCGGTTCGGAGACCCGCACGCGCAGTGAGGTCGCCTTCATGCAGGCCTTCATGGAGGAGATGGCCGACATCGCCACCATCATCACCCTGGTCGTCGGCGCCGCGTTCGCGACGCTCCTGATGATCGTCGGCAACACCATGGCCTTCGCCATCGGCGAGCGCACGGCCGAGATCGGGGTGCTGAAGACGCTCGGCCTCACCGGCCCGGCCGTCATGGCCATCGTCCTGGCCGAGACCGGGCTGATCAGCCTCGCCGGCGGGCTGATCGGCCTCGGCCTCGCCTTCGCGGCAGCCGCGCTCGTCGGCGGCGAGGTTGGCCTGGTCTTCACGTCGGCCATCGTCCTGCAGGCGCTGGCGCTCATCGTCCTCGTCGCGCTGGTCACCGGAGCCGCCCCGGCGGTGCGCGCCCTGCGCCTGCCCATTCCTGTCGCCCTGCAGCGGAGATAGCCGCATGTCCAGCCTCTTCGGCCAGTCCCTGGCGCTCGGCCGCGCCAACCTCTCGACTCTCGGCCGCCGGCCCTGGATGTCGCTCGCCATGGTGGTGTCGATCGCGCTCGTCGTTGCCGTGCTGCTCGGCTTCCTGGCCATGGCCGGCGGCTTCCGCCGGGCCTTGGAGGGCGCGGGATCCGATGACGTGGCGATCGGGCTCGGTCCCGGCGCCACCACCGAGCTCGCCAGCCGCATCGAGCCGGCACAGCTGCACCTGATCGAGGAGGCGCCCGGCCTGCTGCACGGGGCGGACGGCCGCGCGCTGGTCTCGGCCGAGCTCACCGTGCCGGTCGACGCGGTGCGGCGGTCGACCGGCCGGCCCGCGACCGTGTCGCTGCGCGGTGTCGGCGCCCTCGGGCTCGCCGTCCGCCCCGGCCTCGCCATCGTCGAGGGCCGCGCGCCGGCGCCGGGCGCGGCGGAGATCCTGGTCGGCCGGCGCATCGCCGCCGACTATGCCGGCTTCGAGCCCGGCGGCATCGTCGCCTTCGGCTCGTCGCGCTGGCAGGTGGTCGGCGTGTTCGAAGCCGGCGGCTCGGCGCTGGAATCGGAGATCCTCGCGGATGCCTCCGCGGTGCAGGCCCTGTTCGGCCGTCCGAACCTGATCCAGAGCCTGCGTCTGCGCCTCGCCGGCCCCGCGGCGCTGGGAGAGGTGCAGGCCTATTCAGCGAGGCAGCCGCAGCTCGGCCTGACCCTCGTCTCCGAGCGGCGCTATCTCGCCGACCAGTCGGCGCGCACCGCGCGGATGATCCTGCTGCTCGGCTGGCCGCTGGCCCTGACCATGGCGGTCGGCGCGACGGTCGGAGCGCTCAACACGCTCTATGCCTCCGTCTCGGACCGGACGGCGGAGATCGCCACGGTGCGCGCCATCGGCTTTGCCCGCCTGGCGGCCTTTCTCGGCACCTGGATCGAGGCGCTGGCGCTGACGCTCGCCGGCACCGCCGCCGGCGTCCTCGGCTCATGGCTGGTGCTGGACGGGTGGAAAGCCTCGACCGTCGGCGCCAACGGCGCACAGGTCGCCTTCACGCTCGGCCTGTCGCCCGGCGACGTCGCCGAGGCCGCCGGCCTCGCCCTGGTGATCGGCGCGATCGGCGGCGCTCTGCCGGCGCTGCGGGCTGCCCGGCTGCCGCTGCGGCTCGCCATGACCCGGTGACACGCCCGTCGCGACGTGCCGCCGGGCTCGTGGCGTTCCGCCGCTACGGCCGCTCGCTCTTCGGCAGCGGCTTCAGGCAATCCGCGCAGATGCTGCGGATCGCCGCATCGTTCGAAGCCTGCAGGCGCCGGTCGAGCGCGGCCGGATCGTCCTTGGCGACCATGCCGACGCTATCCTTGCTCAGGCTCGTCGGCGGCTCGGCCGGCCGCGGCTGCCGGTGGCCGACCGGCGCCTCGATCACGCCGGGAGCCCCCGGCGGTGCCGCCGTCTGCGCCAGAGCTGCAGTGGAGGAAAACGCCAGAACCAGACCAAAGACAATGCCAATCGTTTTCATCGGCATCCCCCTTTCCAGAGAAAGTTGGTCGGACACCATGATAACGTTTGGCGCGGCGGCCGGTTCCGGTTTTTGCATCACGTTCGCGTGCGTGGCGCGCACGCACATACCCCACGCGCGAGGGGACGTGCCGCCCTGCGCAGGGGCACAGCCGCATCGTCCAGCCGCAGGGCGGGCCTGCGCAGCTGAAACCTCCGGCGCAATCCGCCGGCGACTGTCGTCGGTGGGCCGACTGTCGTCGGCGGGGTCAGCGCGGCCGGCGTGGACGCGCCTCGACGCGGATCGGGCGCGGCGCCGGCGGCACGCGGCGCCAGCAGGCGTGAAGGGCCACACCAGCGATGCCGAAAGCGGCCATATCCGCCAGGAGCGCAAATGTGCTCATGCTCGATCCTCCGTTTCGCCTGATATAAGCGGCCAGGCGGGGAAATGTTCCCGGGGCGTCGACGCAAGCCGGGCGGCCCCGGGAACGGCCGCGATTGGCGCAGGACATCGAAGGCGCGATGTCCGCGGCGCCTCGCCAGGACTCCCACCCAAAAATAGTTGTATCGCCGTCAGCCCGATCGTGTCATGGCTTCGCAAGCCACAGTAAAGGCGGCAGCGTCCCGTAGGACGAATTTTCCTCAAAAAAGGAAGGCCCGGCGTCTGTTTGGCAGTGGGTGGGCGAGACGGGGGGCGGTGGGTGGTCACGTGCTTAAAAATCGATCTTTTTCTGGAAAAAAGAGCTCGACGCCAGGGTTGAGTGGCTTTCTGGATGCCTCTATTCCGAAGATGAGGCAGAGCTGGAAAGACAAAGACTATAGTTTGACCCTCGAAATTGCGAGGGGCGTCACGAAGTACTTTCCGGACTACGCCGAGGCGTGGCGATTGGCGCATCTGGCGGCCATACGCCTCGACGATTCCGGTTTCGTCGTCGAGCATCTCCACCTTGCCGGGAACGATCCGGAAGTGCTGGCCCGGATCGTCCGGTACCTGGCCACGCGGGACGACCACGTCTGGCAGGCGTCGGCGCTGCTGCTGCGTCTGGAGGCGGCGGGGTATGCCGAGGCCGTCACCCCGGAGACGCGCAAACGCATCTTCGACAGGCTGATGCGGCTCGGGCTCGAGGCGCTCCGGTTCGGCGACGCCACGGCAGCCGGACGGATGTTGCGCTGCTGCGTCGCGCTCGACCCTGCTTCCGAAGAAGCGAGGCGCTATCACGCCGAAGGGGCCTCGGCCGCGCTCAAACGGGCCAGGCTGGTCAAGCTTTCCGACGATCCCGAGGGCTACGAGGCGGCTTGGCGCTGCGTGCTGGCCTACGAGCCCGACCATGCCGACGCGCTGCGCCGCGTCGCCAAGGCCGTCGATCAGCGCGACGGGGCGGGGGGATCCTTCGAGGACTGGGCCAACTGCCTTCGCGCCGCCCCCCAGGACGAGAGTGCATTCGCCCATTTCGCCCGGGCCGCGCGGCGGGCCGGACGGTCCGTCGACGCGCTCAGGCTGATGCGGGCGATCGGCCTGGACGTCCTGCGTCCCGAGGCCGAACCCCTGGTGCGCGAGGCGCGCCGCTCCGCCAGGCTCGCCCACAAGGAGGGCGACCCGCGGGCGGCCGCGACGGCGCTGTCCGCCCTGTCGGCTGCGGGCATTCCGGCGGATGAGGATGCCAATCTGGTCGAGGCGACGAGGCGCCGCCTGAGCCGCCTGCTCGTCGCCGCGCGACGGGGCGAGGGCCTGGATCAGATTTCGACCTTGGCGACCCTGCTCCTCGATCTCGTCCCCGACGACGAGGTCGCGCTGCTCATGCTGGCGCAGTACGCCAAGCTGTGCCGCGATCGGACAAGAGCCGCCGCCCTGTACGAGCGCCTGACGCATGTCGCGCCGAACAAGCCGGGCTACAGGGCGACGCTCGATCGCATGCGTGGGCTCGCCGCGGCCTGAGCGGGTCGTCCGCAGAGGCCGGCCGGGGCGATCCGGCGGGGTGCTCCCGGGCCAAGGCCCGCGGATCCCGGCCGGCTCGCCGGATGTCCGGACCATCTCTTCCGCTGACGCCGCACGACGGGCCGTCCGGGTGGTTCCCTCCTGTCGGACGGCCGGGCTGCGCCGAGGCGACCTCGCGCTTCCCCGACCCGTGCTATGGTGACCGCATGCCGGAGCGGGCCGGTCCGACGCCGCCTTCCGCGCTTCACCGGTGTGCCAGTGTCGGGTCGATGAAGAAGGCTTTCGTCTCGGGACTTGCAGGCCTGGGGATCGCAGCCGGGCTCTTCGCGGCGCTGGCCCTGCTCGCGTCGCTGCATCCCCTGTTCGTGCAGGTCGAGAGGGTCTTCTATTGGCCCGTCGCGAGAATGGAGGCCCTGGTGTTTCCCATCGTCGCGGCACTGACCGGGCGCAACGGCCCGGTGCTGCATCGCGAGCTGGCGACGGTCCTCTGGCTCGCCATCTGGGGCAGCCTCGCAGGCACGGCCGTCTGGCTCATTCGGGGTGAGAGCGAAAGCGCGAGGGCAGAGGTGCCGACGATCAGGAAGCACTAGCCTCGGGCAGTCTCGGACCGGGCTCTGTCGGGCAAACGCCGCCGGCTCTCTCGCGGCAGTCCGCGACCAGGGCGGCGGGTTGTCCGCAGCGTCACCTGAATTCAGGTTCAATCACCATACAGTGCCGATGCGACGGCATCGCCTATTCCGTACACGCAATCCGTGTGTTAGCGAAGATCGGGGCGGCTCCACCGTGATCGAGACACATGGCGATGACGCGCGGCCGCCTATTGGTCTTATTGCCTGTTGTCGTTCTTTGGTTGGCGTTCGTATGGGCGGTTGCCGCTGCCTACATCGCCTGGATCGCGACCGGCAACACGACGCTGATGGGGGTCGTGACAGCGATTGGATTGGCAGTTGTGGTGCCGTTGATGATCATCCGGATGATGCTCGGAATGGGTCGACGTATCATGCGCCTGTTCCGCACCAAGTCTTGATGAGGAGTGCCATGACTCTGGCAACGATTGGGTGGCTCGTGCTCGCCACCCTTAGTGTATCGTTAGGCTTCCTCGGCCATCGCGTGCGGATATGGGCTGCACTTGCGGGAAGCGAGCGGCACCGGTTCCGACAGGCGTTGAAGTTCGTGCCATTCTGGCTTTTTATGATCGCGTCGCCGCATCTTCCGTTTGTCGTTCCGCTCATCCTGATAGCGCTCGCGGCTATGACAGATATCCTGATTTGCCTACGCGCCCGCCGCAGATAATAGCTGGGAAGGCCAACAGGTCGCCTCGAAGCAGGGGGAATTGCGGTGACGCTGTATTCGACTCTCGAACCCTAAGTCTGAACTGGAGTGCACCCTGTCGCACGAGCGGTCGCACAGCCCCGCAGGCCGGAGAGAGGCCGCGATCAGCCGTGCGTCCGGGCCAGATGCAGCGCCAGGCGGATCAGCAGCAGGATGACGATGGGCACAAGCACGGCCGGGACATAGGCGCGCTTTCCCACTGGCCTTCTCTTCGACGCGAAAGTCGGCCGCGTGCGGTAGTGGCGCGGCCATGGGCGAGTTCGGGGCAGCTTCAAGGGCTTCTTCCCTTCGTGGGGCCTGGCGCTGCCGTCAGGCGCTCGAAGGCAGGGCGGGGGATGATGGGCCATGTCGGCACCGGCTCCCTCGGGCCGGGACGTGGCGCAATGGCGGACGCGTCGACCGGCGGGCTCGTCGCGCCCTCCGCCTCGCCGCTCGCCCGACTGTCGGGGGAGTGGCTGACAGATATGGCGCTCCCTGGGGAAGATACAGAGATATGGCTGAAAGTTACAATAAATCAGATACTTAGTGCTTATCCGCTGTGTGACTTCGTACGACCCGATTGGGATTGGCGTCAAGGCTTGACGGGGGCCATCACTCAGCCTCTCTTCCCCAGCATCATCAACTCTTCCGACCCTCTCCTCATATACCCCCGCGAGACCGCCTCAGTCAGCTTCGCAATGTCCGCCTCATAGTACGCCTGGGCGATCAGCAGGGCGCGTATGGTCGCCCTCGGGTCCCCGCCACAGGCCGCAATGGCCGCATCTATGTCGGCTTCAAGGTCTGCCGTCTCGGGCTGCCGCTCTGCCATCGCCCTGCCTCGCCGAGCCTGTCATGTTCCACTTTCGTTCCTGTTGTGCTACCGTCGCGGCGGGCAGTCAATGAGCAGATGGGAGCAGCCCCATGGCCAGTGCCGCAGCAGGCAGGGCGATCACCTATTATGTGGTCCAACCCTTCGTCCGTGATGAGGATGGCGAGCTGGTGCCCGAGGACCCCATAGAAGCCCGCAGCGAGCACGGGGCGTTGAGCCTCATGCGGCGGCTCGCGGCAGGCAAGGCGGGGGTCCTGGTGTTTTCTCGAAGTGGGGACCCGGCGTTGGGGGACTTCGAGGATGCGGTTATCTTGGGGAGAGCCGGCGAGGTGCCGGGGGAGTTGGATTAGATGGTCGACGTCAGGACTCCGGTACTTCCCCTTTCGATTGCCGCTGCCGGTTTTTGTCTCGTCGGCTGCAGCCCGAAGGGTGATGTGGATGTCAGCCTCAGACCACCGAATGAAGTCGTGATATCCCTGGTGACGGATGGCAAAGCCCTCCCGGTCTCGAGTGTGAGCGTCGAGTCCTGGAATTGTCGTCCTGGCAATCGAATCGAGACGATGTGGGCCATCAACCTGGACTCGAAGATTGAGCGTGAGCTGAGCGAGAAGCTCCAAAAGCCCCCTGAGGTGGCGACCATTGTATATGGACAGGTCCCGGCGAACTTTGTTGTCAGAACGCCTGCCAAACCTCTTCAAGAGAACGTCAGATACCTCGTCACTGCCTACGGCTCCCCTTACGGCTGGGGCGAAACATTCGAGCTTCGGAAGGGGGCAGACGGTCTGTCCGAAGTACATTTTCCTTGCCCCCACTAACGCAAGGGCCACCCACACGACACCCCACCACGTGCTAACGGCCACACACTCCCCCCGTGGAGTTGCCAGCTTCACCGCCCGTTGACCTCTCCTGGGGTAGCGTGCCGGGCATGTACCAGGCGTATCCGAGTTCCCCCATCCTCCGCGCCATCAGGCTCGCGGCAGAGGCCGCCCGCCTGGAGTTCGCCAAGAGGGCCGCATGGGCCCAAGGCCGCAAGGCAATGGTCACCCACCTCGCCTTGCGCCTGGCGGAGTGCCGTATGGAAGCCCGGCGCGAGTTGGCGAGGATCGAGAGGGAAATCGACGGGGGCCCGTGAGGGCTCGGTGGGGTGGCGTCGGGTTCATGCAAAGGCGACCTCACGCCGACCCGATGCCCCACCCCGCGCCTCGGCCTTGCTTTCCGTGTCGTAGCCACATCGGTGCCGCCTTCCGCGATATTCTGTTCGCTGTTGGGGGCGTCGGGGCGATGAAGAGAGCTGCGATCGCGACAGTTCTCGGCACTGTGTACGCGCTGGGTCTCCTCCTGGCGCTTTTGTCGCTATCGACAGTGCATCCTTGGTTCTGGGGCCTCCTCCGTGTCCTGTCCTGGCCCGTGAAGACGGCCAAGCCATTGGTGTTTCCCACCGTTGCGGCACTGACCGGGCGGAACACCCAGTCGTTTCACCACGGGGTGGATTTGCTGCTCTGGCTCACTGTCTGGGGAAGCATCTCCGTGGTCCTCGTCTGGTTCGCATGGGGACAGGAAGGCGACGTGAGGCGGGAGGACTAATCCGTCGAGTGGCAAGACCCCGTAGCCGAAGTGCCCGACTGAGCAGGGGGCACTCATAGGAGGCCCCGTCACATGGGAGCGGCGCGGGACTTTCTCCCGTGGGGCGGCCGGCATCGTGGTGACACGGCCCCATCCTGTTTCGGCGGCGGTGCATTCGACTCTCCAACCTCAGGCCGGAACCGGAGCGCGCGCTCTCGCACGAGCGCCACGGCTCTCGGCAGGGGAGCGCGGCCCACGACCGGCGCCCGGTCGTACAGCCCCGCAGGCCGGAGAGAGGCCGCGATCAGCCGTGCGTCCGGGCCAGGTGCAGCGCCAGGCGGATCAGCAGCAGGATGACGATGGGCACAAGCACGGCCAGGACATAGGCGCGCCTTCCCATCGGCCTTCCCTTCGGAGCGAAAGGCGGCCGAGTGCGGTAGTAGCGCGGCCACGGGCGAGCTCGGGGCAGCTTCAAGGGCTCTTCCCTTCGTGGGGCCTGGCGCTGCCGTCAGGCGCTCGAAGGCAGGGCGGGGGATGATGGGCCATGTCGGTGCCGGCTCCCTCGGGCTGGGACGTGGAGCAATGGCGGACGCGTCGACCGGCGGGCTCGTCGCGCCCTCCGCCTCGCCGCTCGCCCGACTGTCGGGGGAGTGGCTGACAGATATGGCGCTCCCTAGGGGACTCGAACCCCTGTTTTCGCCGTGAGAGGGCGACGTCCTGGGCCACTAGACGAAGGGAGCAGCGGCGGGAGGCGGCTCTATAGCGTTGAACGCGGTAGCCATCAAGGCGGAATTTGCGGTAAGTCGCCGCATTCCCAAATCTCTTTTTGCGATGGCGCCCATTCCCTCCGATCCGCTGACCTTCCTGACCGCCGCGGCCGATGCCGGCGAGCGGCTCGACCGCGCCCTGGTGCGCCACACCGCCGATCTGTCGCGCACGCGCCTGAAGGCCCTGATCGAGGCCGGGCAGGTGACGATCGACGGCGCGGCCGTGCACGATGCCGGCCATGTGCTCAAGGCCGGCCAGCGAATCGCCCTCGTCGTGCCGCCACCGGCTCCGGCCGAGCCGGAGGGCGAGGCGATCCCGCTCACCATCGTCTACGAGGACGGCGATCTCATCGTGCTCGACAAGCCGGCCGGGCTGGTGGTGCATCCGGCCGGCGGCAACGAGACCGGCACGCTGGTCAATGCCCTCATTGCCCATTGCGGCGACAGCCTCTCGGGCATCGGCGGCGTCCTGCGGCCGGGCATCGTCCACCGGCTCGACAAGGATACGTCCGGCCTGATGGTGGTGGCCAAGTCCGACCGGGCGCATCAGGGGCTCGCCGCGCAGTTCGCCGATCACGGCCGCACCGGGCCGCTGGAGCGGGCCTATCTCGCCTTCGCCTGGGGCGGGGTGAAGCGGCACGGCACGATCGAGACCGGCATCGACCGCTCCACCCGCAACCGCGAGAAGATGGCGGCCCTGCCGCTCGGGCGCGGGCGCGACGCGATCACGCATGTTGCGCTGGTCGAGAGCTACGGCCTGCATCAGGGCGAGCCGGTCGCCAGCCTGGTGGAATGCCGGCTGGAGACCGGACGCACCCACCAGATCCGGGTGCACATGGCCCATATCGGCCATCCCCTCCTGGGCGACGGCGTCTACGGCCCCGGCTTCAAGACCAAGGCCGCCCTGCTCGGCGAGGACGCGCGCGCGGCGCTGGCGATGCTCGGGCGCCAGGCGCTGCACGCGCGCCTGCTCGGCTTCGAGCACCCCGTCAGCGGCGAGCACCTCGTGTTCGAGAGCCCGCTGCCGCCGGAGCTGGCGCAGCTCAGGGCGGCCCTCGCCGGGATGGCGGGCGCGGAGGCGCGCCGCTGAACCCGCGGGCCGATGCCGACTGCCCGTGCGGAACCGGGGCGGGGACCCATCCGGCATGCCCGATGCCTCCCGGTTGACGGTGCGTCGGGTTCCGCAGCGGCTTCGTGCGCTCACGCCACCGTGATGCCGCCTACGCATCGCTGACTATGCAAAAAAGCAACGCTAAATCGCCGCATTTTGCTTCATGATAGCGGTGACCGGAAATGAGAAGGCCCTCTTTACGCAAGGCCTCACGCTTCCTACATAACGATTTGGAGTCGTCTGCCGTCCGGGGGCGACTCGGCCGAACTGCCCATGAAGGGGGTTCCTAAGGAGGGTTCGATGGCGTCTGCCGCGCTTCCCGTTGTTGCTTCCGAAAGCGGTCTGTCCCGCTACCTCGATGAAATCCGTAAATTCCCGATGCTGGAGCCGGGCCAGGAGTACATGCTCGCCAAGCGTTGGCGCGAGCATGGCGACCGCGAGGCCGCTCACAAGCTCGTCACGTCGCATCTGCGGCTCGTCGCCAAGATCGCCATGGGCTATCGCGGCTACGGCCTGCCGATCAGCGAAGTCGTGTCCGAAGGCAATATCGGCCTGATGCAGGCCGTGAAGCGCTTCGAGCCCGAGAAGGGGTTCCGCCTGGCGACCTACGCTATGTGGTGGATCCGTGCTTCGATTCAAGAGTATATCCTGCGCTCCTGGTCGCTGGTGAAGATGGGCACCACCGCCAACCAGAAGAAGCTGTTCTTCAACCTGCGCAAGGCCAAGAGCCAGATCTCGGCGCTGGACGAGGGCGACCTCCGCCCCGACCAGGTCAAGTCGATCGCCAAGTCGCTCGGCGTCGAGGAGCAGGAGGTGGTGGAGATGAACCGCCGCCTCGGCGGCGACGCCTCGCTCAATGCGCCGGTGCGCGAGGAGGGCGACGGCGAGTGGCAGGACTGGCTGGTCGACGAATCGACCAACCAGGAAGCCAACCTCGCCGAGACCGAGGAGCGCGAGAACCGCTCCAAGGCGCTGCGCCAGGCCCTGACCGTGCTCAACGATCGCGAGCGCCGCATCTTCGAGGCGCGCCGGCTCGCCGACGACCCCGTGACGCTGGAGGAGCTCTCCGAGGAGTTCGGGGTCTCGCGCGAACGGGTGCGCCAGATCGAGGTGCGCGCCTTCGAGAAGGTGCAGGCCGCGGTGCGCTCCGGCGTGGCGCGGCTGGAGGCCGCCGCCGTGGCGTGAGCCGCGCGGGATCGGAATCGCATGAAGGGGCGGGTCTTCGGATCCGCCCTTTTTGCAGGCGCAGCCGGCGTGCCGGTCAGGCTGCGCCGAGCCGCTTCATGAACAGGTCGAGCTCCGCCGGATCCATGTGGACGACGTGCCGGTCCTGCGGATAGGCGCCGGCGTTGCAGTCCGCGACGAATTCGGAGAAGGCGGCGATCCGCTCGGCCTGCAGCCGGTCATATTCGGCGGCGAAGTTGCGGTAGACCTTGGAATGACGCGGCATGTGCCCGCGATTCTCGCCGAGGACGTCCTCGGCAAAGAGATACTGGGCGTCGCAGCCGGTGCCGGCGCCCATCGACAGCATGAACAGCGAGGTGCGCCGCGAGATCGCCGCCGCCACCTCCACCGGCACCACCTCGATCTCGGCGCCGAAGGCCCCGGCCGTCTCGTACTGCTTCACGGCCTCGAAGATCTGCAGCGCGGTTTCGGCCGTCTTGCCGACCGCCCTGTAGCCGCCGGTCCAGGTCGCGCGCGAGGGGATCAGGCCGACATGGCCGATCACCGGGACGGCCTCGTCGGCCATGCGCTTCACCGTGGCGTAGCTGGCGCTGCAATAGACCGCGTCGGCGCTCGCCTTGACCATCCGGAACGCCCAGCGCACGAAGTCGTCGCCGGTGCCGATCTCGTAAAAGTTCTCTCCCGGCATGGAGAACAGGCTCGGCGCCGCGTCCCGGTATCGCGGGTCGAGGAGCAGCGCCGGCGGGATCGAGACGATGTCGACGCCGGCCCGCTCGGCCGCCTCGGCCTGCTCCAGCGTCGTCACCCGCAGCATGGTGAGCTGGCGCTTGCCCTTCATCGCGCGGAGATCGGCGACGGTCGGCCTCTTTCGGCTCATGGCCCTCTCCCCCTCAGTCCACCTGGATCATGACCTTGCCGGCCTCGACCTTGACCGGATAGGTCCGAAGATCGACGCAGACCGGCGCGCCCTTGGCTGCCCCGGTCTTGTAGTTGAACCGGCCATTGTGCTTGGGGCATTCGATGATGTCGTCCATGACCAGCCCGTCGGCGAGGTGCACCTTCTCGTGGGTGCACAGGCCGTCGGTGGCGAAATACTCGTCGTCCGGCGAGCGGTAGACCGCGAAGGTGCGCCCGCCGTGATCGAAGCGGATCACATCCTCCTCGTCGACATCGCCCGCGGCGCAGGCCACGACCCAGTCAGCCATTCCAGTCTCCAGTCGCTTTGAAAGGGGGCGCCGAGCCTATTCGGCGGCATCCGGCACGGTGATCTCGTGGAACTCGCCGCGATAGGGCCGGGCCGTCGGCGGCAGCTCGCGCTTGAGGAAATAGTCCTCGTATTTCAGCTGCTTCAGCAAGACCGGCCAGACCTCGCGATAGGCGTGCCACATCGAGGGGTTGGGCGCCGGCAGGTCGTGCTTGATCAGCTCGTGCAGCTGCGGCAGCGCGTGGTAGGGCACCATCGGGAACATGTGGTGCTCCACGTGATAGTTCATGTTCCAGTAGATGAAGCGGCTGACCGGGTTCATGTAGACGGTGCGGGTGTTGAGCCGGTGGTCGACGACGTTGTCGGCCAGGCCGATATGCTGCAGCAGGCCGGTGAGCACCATGTGCCAGGTGCCGTAGAGGCGCGGCAGGCCGATCAGCATCAGCGGCAGGAACGACCACGTGCAAAGGGCGACGGCGATGGTCGCGGCGTAGACCGCCATGTGCCAGCGCGCGGCGGTAACGGCCTTGGGCTGCTCCGGCTCGGGAATGAAGCTCTTCTCGTCCGGCGAGAGAGTGCCGAAGGCGTTGCGCACCAGCGTCGGCAGGGAATAGCGGAAGTCGAGCAGGCCGGTGAAGGCGAGGGCCGCGCGGATGAGGTCCGGCGGGCGCATCACCGCGATCTCGGCGTCGCGGCCGACGATGATGGTGTCGGTGTGGTGGCGCGCATGGCTCCAGCGCCAGGTCACCGGATTGCGCATCAGCATGAAAGAGGCGATCTCGTAGACCACGTCATTCATCCAGCGCGTGCGGAAGGCGGTGCCGTGGCCGCATTCGTGCCAGCGCGAGTCCGAGGAGGAGCCGTAGAGCACGCCGTAGACCAGGAAGAACGGCACGCACCACCAGGTGCCCCAGAAGGCGATCGCGCCGGCGGCCGAGCCGAGGATCAGGAGGATCCACAGGATGGTGTCGCGGATGGCGGGGCCGTCGGAGCGCTGCATCAGCGCCTTCATGGTCTTGCGCGGCACGTCGGTGTGGTACCACTCGGCCGAGGCGAGGCCGGTCTCGATCGCCCGGCGCGTGCTCTCGCCGACAAGGCTGTAGTCGCGCTTCCTCTCCATCGTCGTCATGGCAGCCTCCAGCCTCCGGCGCGTCCGCCGGAGCCTCGCATGGTATCGGTCACGATCTGCCTCCCAGCGCCGGGAAACGGCCGGAGGGCAGGGGAAACTCGTCCTCGGGCTGCCGGACGATAGCCGCGATGCGCCGTTCGGCGGCCCGGATGGCCGCGATGCCGTCGAGCACGCGGAACTTCGCCTCATAGGCCCGGCTCTCGCCGTGCTCCAGCCAGATCATCTCGCCGCGCTGGCGCGCCGCCAGGTTGCCGAGCACGTGGTGGGTCGAAGGCTCGATGCCGAGCGCGTATTGGCCGGCCTGGAAGTTCTGCCACTGGTAGAAGCAGGGGAGCTGATCCTTGCGCGTGACGAGCTCGAGGCCGAGGCCGAGGCGCTCGTTGACCACCGCGACCCGCACCGCGCCATCCCCATCCGCCGCGAGCTCGTGCTGCCAGACCTGCTCGCGGAAGCCGTCGACCGGCGCGGGGGCGGTGCGGTAGCCGACGTCCTGCGCGCGGTAGCGCTCGCCGGCATGGGCGGCCCAGACCACGTCGGCGACCGGGGCGACAGTGCGCGTGCCCTGGTCGAGCAGGGGATGGCCGACATTGACGTGGTAGAAATACATGTGCGGCGTCCTGAGGAAGCCGTGGTTGACCACGCGGTCGGTGAGGCGGATCTCGTTGCCGCCGACATCCGCCTCGATGCGGCGCAGGAGGTGCAGGTCCTCGCCGAACACCGTCGACTGCTGGACGATGCCCTCGGCCCAGAGCACGCAGCGGTCGCCGTCCCAGGCCTCGCCATAGCCGGTGAGGCGCGCCGGGATGGTGCCGATCCGGCCGTGCAGGGCGTGACGGACCGTCGGCTTGCCGGGATAGAGATAGGTCTCGGCCGGCACCTCGGCCGGCCCGAGAATGTGGTCGAGGCCGCAGGTGACGAGGAGGCCCGAGAAGGACCGCGCCCAGGCGAGGCCCGCCTCGCCCTCGGGCTCGTGCAGGCCGGGATGGCGGAAGCCGGCCGGCGAGTGCCAGCCGATGGCCCGGCCGGCATGCTCGCAATCGGCGATATCAAGCGCCCGGTCGACCAGGGCGGTGAAGCGCAGCCCGGTGCCGGTGCGGAATTCGAGCAGGCGGATGCCGCGCTCGACGCCGTCGCCCAGGGTCATCAGCCGCACGCCGGCGAATTGCGACAGCATGCCGGAGCGTTCCGAAACCTGCCGGCGGGTCAGCGTCTGGCCATAGAGCTCCACCATGGCCCCGCCTCAATGCGCCTTGGTGTCCTTGAGCAGCGACGCGACGTCGACGCCCAGGATCAGGCTCTCCACCGTGAGGAGGTCGGTGTCCGCCACCGTGCGCTCGGCGACGATCTCGCCGCGGCGCATGACGACGATGCGGTCGGCGACCTCGAAGACATGGTGGATGTTGTGGGTGATCAGGAGGACGCTGTGCCCGGCCTCGCGCACCTCCTTGACGAAACGCAGCACGCCATGGGTCTCCTCGACGCCGAGATTGTTGGTCGGCTCGTCCAGGATGATGAGCTTGGCGGCGAATTGCATGGCGCGCGAGATGGCGATCGACTGGCGCTCGCCGCCGGAGAGCGTGTTCACCAGGGCGTCGGCGTCGAGCTTCTTGGAGATGCCGACGCGCCGGAGCAGCGCCCGCGCCGCCTCGCGCAGCACCGTCCGGTCGAGCGGGGCGAAGACGCCGAGCCATTTCAGCGTCACCGGCTCGCGGCCGAGGAACAGGTTGCGGGCGATGGAGAGGTCCGGCGCCAGCGAGGTGTCCTGGTGGATGGTCTCGATGCCGAGGTCCATCGCGTCGCGGGCCGAGCGGATCGAGGCCTTCTCGCCGCGGACATAGATGTCGCCGCGATCGACCGGGAACATGCCCGAGATCGCCTTGATCAGGGTCGACTTGCCGGCGCCGTTGTCGCCGAGCAGGGCCACCACCTCGCCTTCCCGCAGGGTCAGCGAGGCGTTCCGGAGCGCGTGCACGCTGCCGAAGGACTTTTGCAGATTTTCGAGCCGGAGCACTTCCTCGCGCATGGTCAGCCCCTCGCCGCGCTCTTCTGCAGCAGCGCGTGCAGGATCAGCATCACCAGGATGATGGCGCCGACGAAGATGTTGTAGGCGAGGCCCGGCACGCCGACGAGGACGATGCCGTTGCGGATGGCGCGCAGCATCAGCGCGCCGACGATGGTGCCGAGGATGGTGCCGCGGCCGCCGGTCAACGCCGTGCCGCCGACCACGACCATGGCGATCACCTCCAATTCGTAGCCGGTGCCGGCCACCGGCGAGGCGGCCGAGATGCGGAAGGCGCTGATCATGCCGGCGAGCCCGGCCAGCACCGAGGTGAGGATGAACAGCCAGATCTTGACCGCGTCGGCCGGCACGCCGCGCGCCACCGCCGCATTGCGGTTGGAGCCGATGGCGCTGATCCAGTTGCCGAGCTTGGCATAGCGCAGGACATAGACCGCGAGCAGCGCCAGGGCGATGAACCACCAGAGCGAGGTGTAGAGCCGGAACGAGCCGAGGTTGAAGCTGCCGGCCAGCAGCGTGACGAAGACGCCGGGCTGGTTCCAGGATTTCAGCGGGAAGCCCTGGGTGACGTAGAGGGCGGCGCCGCGCACGATCAAGAGCATCGACAGCGTCACCAGGAAGGAGGAGATGCCGATCTTGGTGACGATCAGCCCGTTGACGGCGCCGATGGCGACGCAGAGCGCGAGGCCCATCAGCAGCGCCGGGCCGATGCCCATCTCGCCGTTCTGCACCAGCAGCATCACCACGACCGGCGCCAGCCCGAACACCGCGCCGACGGAGAGGTCGAACTCCCCGGCGGTCAGCAGCAGCGTCATGCCGAGCGCGATGATGCCGAGCTCGGGCAGGAACGCCAGCATGTTGGAGATGTTGAGCGGCGACAGGAAATTGGCGTCGGCGACCGCAAAGGCCACCAGCACCACCAAAAGGATGATCAGCGAGGCGAGTTCAGGCGAGCGCACGGCGCCCGGCCAGCGTCTGGGCCTCTCCATGTCCCTCTCGACGATCACAGCCATCGTTGCTTCTTTGCTCGGGTTGCGGGAGCGTGCCTGCCGGCGCGCCGGCAGGCATTTGCGCCACTCACTTGCTGTAGAGCTTCAGGATCGGCTCGACGCTCGTGGCGTCGTAGAGGCTGAAGGTATGGATGTCGTAGCCGATCGGCTCGCCGGAGGCGGCGAGGTTGAGCAGGGCGACCGGCATGAAGCCCTGGGCCGAGGGGAACTGCCAGGCTGCGGCATTGACGTAGCCGGCCTTCACCGCCTCGGCGGTCTCCTTCGAATTGCCCCAGCCGACCACCGGGATCTTGCCCGGCGCCACGCCGGCGCCGTCGAAGACGCGCTGCACGCTGGAGGCGACGGAGTCGCCGAGCGCGATCACCGCCGGCGGATGGTTGGCGACCATGTAGTCGGTCATCTTGGCGATGATGCCGGCGGGGTCGGTGCCGCAATCGACCACGTCATATTTGATGCCGAGCGGATCGAAGACGCCGGCGATGCCCTCGGTCTCGAGCTGCTGGTAGCTGGCGCCCGGCACTTCCACCGGCAGGAACACCTTGTCGCCCGGCTTCACCAGCTTGCGCTCGACGAGGTAGCGCGCCCAGATGGCGCCGGCCTCCTTGAGGTCGGCGCCGACATAGGCCTGGCGGCCGGTGGCGACGTCGTCGGTGTTGAAGAAGATGATCGGGATGCCCGCGGCCTTGGCGGCCTTGACCTCCTCGGTCCACAGGCCTGGCTGGGCCGAGGTGGTGGCGATGCCGTCGGGCTTGGCCGCGAGCGCGGAGTTGAACGCCTCCTTCTGCGCGGCCATGTCTCCGCCGGAGAACGAGATCTTGCAGGTCACCTTCATCTGGTCGCAGGCCCTGGTCGCGCCGGCGTTCCAGTCGATCCAGAAGGCGTCGGACGGGCCGCCATGCGACAGCAGGTAGAAGGTCTTCTGGCCGCCCTCGGCCGATGCCGGCGAAGCGGACGCGGCGCCGGCCAGCATCAGGGCCGCGGCGGCGATCTTGAGACCGTATTTGAGCATTCCTTCCCTCCGTTGGTGCTTCTTATAAATGGTGTAGCTTCCTAGCGGGCGTTCGCAAATAAGTGCTTCAGATGAGAAGGGCGCGATCCCCTCTCCCGGCTGGGAGAGGGGCAGGGGTGAGGGACTAGACGTGTCACCAGCTAGATGCAGGTCCAGCAACAGCACGTAAAACGCTCCGCCTTTTCTGGTAAAGCTTAGTCCCTCACCCCTGCCCCTCTCCCAGCCGGGAGAGGGGGGCCCTGCGCAACTTCGATTCACTTATTCGCCAACACTTCCTCAGCGGGCGCCCCCAGATAGGTGCGCTGCGCTTTCCGGCCATGACGAACGGCCTCATTTGTCTCCGTATGACGCCTCACAGGCCGTTCTCGCGCAGCTTGCCGTCGAGGAATGTCTTGGCGCGCGGCACGTCGTCTTCCGACAGATGCTCGATGATCACCGGAATGTTCGGGTGCTTCTGAGCGAGCCGCCGGAGGTAGAGGTCGTAGTTGAGCGAGCCGAGGCCGGGGGCCGGCAGCTCGATCTCGCCGACGCCGCGGAAGGTGTGGCTCTCCAGCGCCTCCGCGTCGCCGATATCGGCGTGCTTCTCCGATTTGTCGTCGCCCGAGCGCTTGACGTCCTTGGCATGGGCGATGCGGATCTTGTCGCTCAGGGTGTCGAACACCTGGTCGAGGATCCGGTCCATCCGGTCGATGTTGTGGGTCTCGAAATAGTTGGTCGGGTCCATCAGCAGGCCGAGGCCGGGATGGTCGACCTCCGCGAACATCCTGACCGTCTCCTCCACCGAGCCGACGACGTTGTTGACATAGGTCTCCAGGCAGAACACCGCGCCGTGGTCATAGGCGGTCTGGGCGAGGTCGGCGATGACCTTGCGGCACTCCTCGAAGCCCTCCTCGGTCTTGTTCCTGGGATGGTGCACCCAGTCGGACTCGGTGTTGAAGGTACCGGTCTCCGAGATCACGTAGGGTGTGCCGAACAGGCGGGCGCTGCGGATGATCTCCTTGAGGTAGCCGACGCGCTTCTCGCGCTCGCCCCGGTCGGGATGCACGATGTTGGTGTAGCCGGAGACGCAGCAGATCGGCAGGTCGTGGTCGCGGAACGTGTCGCGCACCCGCTTGGCCTTCTCCTTGGTGATCGCACCGGCGGAGAGGTCGATATCCCTGAAATGCAGGTCGAGCTGCACCGTGTTGAAGCCCAGCGCGCGGATCTTCTGGGCCGTCTCCTCGAGGCCATAGGGGAAATAGCCCGTGAAAATGCCGGTCTGCATCATGATGTCGTGTCCTCCCTGGATGACGTCTGTCGGTCAGTTGGTCGGGATCTCGGCGAGCTTGACCGTGCGGCCCTCGCGGATCGAGCGATAGGCCGCCTCGACCAGGGCCACCGTCCGGACGTTGTCGGCGACCGAGAGCGCCGGCGGCTCGCCGGTCTTCACCGCGTGCTGGAGCTGCTCCATCACCCCGATGAAGGCATGCGGGAACCACATGGTCTGCCAGGCCGGCGTCACCCATTGGCCGCCGGTGGTGCGGGCCGAGGCGTAGCTCAGCGTCGAGGCCGTGCCGGTCGGCCAGCCGATCGTGCCGCGGGCGACGCCGTCCGTGCCCTCGACGCGCCAGCTTATGTGCTGGTCGTCCTGATAGCCCTCCTGCCGGGGGCCGGACCAGACGTCCTCCAGCGACACGGCCATCACGCCGGAGGGGAAGCGCAGGGTCGAGACGGTGATGCCGTCGGAATGGGGGAAGGCCGTGCGCGGATCCCGGCGGGTCAGCGTGGTGATCTCGTCGGGATCGCCGAACAGGAAGCGCAGCACGTCGAGATGGTGCACGCTCATGTTGGCGAGCGTCAGCCGGTCATAGTCCTGCAGGAACGTCTGCCAGTGCGGGATCGCGTGCATGTCGATCTGCGCGAAGACGACGTCGCCGAGCTCGCCCCGGTCGAGGATCTGCTTGAGCACGCGCATCGACTGATCGTAGCGCATGTTCTGGTTGACCGAGAGGATCTTGCCGGCGGCCTCGGCCTCGTCGCGCAGGGCGATCGCCTCCTCCAGCGACAGCGCCAGCGGCTTTTGCGCCAGGATCGCCCTGACATGCGGCTGCTGCAGGGCGTGGCGGATCAGCGCCGGCTGCCGGTCCGGCGGAAAGGCGATGTCGACGATCTCGACCGCGCGGTCCTCGATCAGCTGCTCGGGCGTCCGGTGCACCGTCGAAATCTGCCAGCGCGCCGCCACCTGCTCGGCATGAGCTGGTGTGCGCGAGGCGATGGCCACCACCGGGAAGCCGGCCTCCCGGTAGGCGGCCAGATGGCACTCGGCCATGATCATGCCGGCGCCGATGCAGCCGATGCCGTAGTCCCGCGTGCGGACGGCCACATCCGGCTCGAACGTCCTGCCTGTCACCCGATCCTCCCGAACCCTGTGCGCCGGCAGTCCTGCGGCCGGCAGCGGGCTGGCTCGACCCAGCTTCTATGATCGATATTGACGTTTCCAGGAAGTCTGTCAACATCAGAAGACATCAAAATACATCATTCCAGCCAAAAAGAGGCTTGAACGCAGGATGCCGATCAGGACGCAGAGATGGGGATCGCAGGGCGCGCGGCGGCCCAGGCGCCTTGCACCGGGCGGGCGCTGGACCCATCATTTCGCATCAGAATCGCTTGAGGCGGGTTCGGGCCCTTTCGTCCGCATCGCCTCCGGGCGAAACCCGCCAGGCCCGGAGTGAACGACGGTGCGGTCCACCCTGATCGATGTCGCGCGTGAAGCCGGCGTGTCGCCGGCCACGGTCGACCGCGTCCTCAACAACCGCTCCGGCGTGCGCTCGCGCACCCGCGAGATCGTGGTCGAGACCGCCCGGCGGCTCGGCTATCTCGCGGCCTCCGCCGACGGGCCGGCGGCCGGCCGCCCGGTCGATGAGGAGGCGATCCGGCTGGATTTCGTGCTTCCCGCCGGCACCAACACCTTCATCAAGATGCTGCACCGCCAGATCGAGCTGCAGGCCGCGAGCCGGCCGGAGGTCGACGTCCGCATCTGGTCGCTCGAAGGCTTCAACCCCGACCGCCTCGCCGGCGTGCTGCAGGACCTGCACGGCCGGACCCGGGGGGTCGGCGTCATCGCCCTCGACCATCCCACGGTGCGCGAGGCGATCCGCTCCCTGTCGGCCGAGAACGTCAAGGTCGTCACCCTCGCCTCCGACATCCTGCACGTGCCGCGCGTCGCCTATATCGGCATCGACAACCGGGCCGCCGGCCGGCTCGCCGGCTATCTCGTCGGCCGCTTCATGGGGGCGAGCCGCTCCGGCAAGGTGGCGCTGCTGGCCGGATCGCTGTCCTATCGCGGCCATGAGGAGCGCGAGATGGGCTTCCGGCACATCCTGGCGGAGGAGGGCTCGGGCCTGGAGATCGTCGAGCTGCGCGAGATGGGCGACGACCGCGAGCGGGCCTATTCGGAAGCCGCGGCCCTGCTCGACCGGCACGCGGACCTCGCCGCCATCTACAATATCGGCGCCGGCAACACCGGCATCGCCCGGGCGCTGAAGGAGCGCGGCCGCGAGCACGCCGTGGTCTTCATCGGCCACGAGGTCACCAAGGAGACCAAGCCGCTGCTGCTCGACGGCACGCTCGACGCGGTGATCGACCAGAACCCGCGCGTCGAGGCGCGCGAAGCCCTCAACCTCCTGACGCAGGCGGTGAAGGGCCTGGCGCTCGACTATCACCCGCCGCGGCTGCAGGTGGTCTTCAGGGAGAACATTCCGGAGAGCTGACGCAGCCCGGCGGCCGCGCCTATTGCTGCGGCGCGTTCTGGGCGCTCTCCCAGCTGGAGAAGGCGTCGTTGAAGGCCCGGTCGCCGGGCACGCCCTTCTCCAGCGTCAGGATGGCGCGGCGGCCATTGTCGTAGAGCAGCGGCATGTCGATCCATTCCCGCTCCTTGAGGAGCTGGGCGTTGCGGCCCTTGTCGGCCGGCGCGTCGGAGAGGCCGACCAGGAAGAAGCCGTTCGTCACCTTCACCGAGAGGCCCGCCAGCGGCTGCCCGCGTTGCTGCGCCGTCGGCTTCATCAGCACGCCCGGGATGTTGGAGATGCCGCCATTGGGGAAATCCGGCGGGACCACGAACTGGATCTCCAGCGTGTGCGTCGCCGGCAGGGCCGGATCGATGTTGCGGCGCAGGGTGATCGTCGCCTTGAGCTTGCGCTCGGGAATGTCGAGATCGCCCTTGATGGCGGTGTCGATCGGCGCGTTGGTGCCGCTGGACACGGATTCGGTGCGCCAAGTCACCGTCCCCTGGAAGGCCTGGCCGCGGTTGGGGCTGTCCGGCTGCTCCTCGTAGAGGATGGCGCTCTGGGCGACGACCGTGCCGCTCTGCGCCGCCGGCGCCAGCGGCTGGGCCGCGCTCGAGGCGGGCGTCTCGGCGGGAGCCGGCACGGCCGCCTGCTGCTGCGGCGGGGGCGCCGGCGTCGGGGCCGGCGCGGCCGGCTGGGCGGTCGCGGGTGCCCCCAGGCGCTCGGTCATCTTGCCGCTGGCGGCCATCTTGTCGGGTTCCGCGACGGCCCGGGTGGGCACGGCCTGGGCCGGCGGCTGCAAGGCCTCGTCGGTATCGCGGCTGAACATCGTCACCGCGCCGCCGGCAACGAGGATCAGGACCAGGGCGGCGCCGCCGAGGATGGCGAAGCGCTTGTTGCGACCGTCGGTCGCCACCGACCGGCGCGGCGCCGGCGGGCGCGAGCCATTGCCGCGCGAGCCGTTCGGCCGGCGCGCCATCGGCGCGATCGGCTCGTCCGCCTCCGGCGGCGCATGATCGCCCGGCTCGGCCTCGGGCGCGCCGCGGCGCTCGTCCAGGCGCTCCGGCGGCGGGGCCGGCGCGGGAGCCTGGGGGCGCGAGCCCAGCACCCGCTCGGCCGTCTCCGGACGCAGCATGTCGGTCTCGATGCGCCGGATCGCATCCTCGAGCAGCAGGCGCTCCTTGGTGATCTGGGTCTCCGTCAGCGCCGGGTCGGCGCTGCGCAGCTGCTTGAGCAGCGCAGCGCGCGCCTTGTCATACAGCGCCCGGCGCGCATCGAGCGTGTTCGGCGAGAGTTTCTGCACCGCGCGCTGGATGGGAGGGAAATAGTCCGTCGACAAGGCTGGCAACTCGGGTTCTGCGGAGTAGGCCGTCCGCTTAGGCGTCAAATTCGTCGGGACTGAGACGCTGCGATGGCAATGCGCTGCCAGCCTGGAGGCTGCCGCGATCCGTCGCGCGGGTCACGGCAGCCCTCTTAGACTTGGAACGGGTTCCGGACAAGGATCGTGTCGTCCCGCTCGGGGCTGGTGGAGAGGATGGCGACGGGCGCGCCGATCAGCTCCTCGATGCGCCGGACATATTTGATCGCCTGGGCCGGCAGGTCGGCCCAGGAGCGCGCATGGGCGGTGGAGCCCTTCCAGCCCTCGATCTCCTCGTAGATCGGCTCGACCCGCTCCTGCGCCGCCTGGCTGGCCGGCAGGTGGTCGTACTCCTCGCCGTCGAGGCGGTAGCGCACGCAGACCTTGATGGTGTCGAAGCCGTCGAGGATGTCGAGCTTGGTCAGGGCGATGCCGTCAATGCCCGAGGTGCGGATGGTCTGGCGCACCAGCGCCGCGTCGAACCAGCCGCAGCGGCGCGGCCGGCCGGTGACGGTGCCGAACTCGTGGCCGCGCTCGCCGATGCGCCGGCCGATCTCGTCGTGGAGCTCGGTGGGGAAGGGGCCTTCGCCGACGCGCGTCGTATAGGCCTTGGTGATGCCGAGCACGTAGTCGATGGCGTTGGGGCCGAGGCCCGAGCCGATCGCCGCCGCGCCGGCGACGGTGTTGGACGAGGTCACATAGGGATAGGTGCCGTGATCGATGTCGAGCAGCGCGCCCTGGGCGCCCTCGAACAGGATGCGGTTGCCGGCCCGGCGCTTCTTGTCGAGCAGGGCGACGACATTGTCCATGTAGGGCAGCACCAGCGGCGCCACCGAAGCGAGCTCCTGGTAGAGCGTCTCGGGCGCGATCTCCGGCTGGCCGTTGCCGCGGCGCAGGGCGTTGTGGTGGCTGAGCAGCCGGCCGATCTTGGAGCGCAGCGCATCGAGGTCCGCGAGGTCCATCAGGCGGATGGCGCGGCGGCCGACCTTGTCCTCATAGGCGGGGCCGATGCCGCGGCCGGTCGTGCCGATCCGCGTGCCGTCGGTGGCCGATTCGCGCAGGCGGTCGAGGTCGCGGTGCAGCGACAGGATGAGCGGCGTGTTCTCGGCGATGCGCAGGATCTTGGGCGTCACGGTCACGCCCTGCTCGGCGAGCTTGCCGATCTCGGCGACGAGGGCGTGCGGATCGAGCACCACGCCGTTGCCGATCACCGAGAGCTTGCCGCGCACGATGCCGGAGGGCAGCAGCGACAGCTTGTAGGTCTGGTTGCCGATGACCAGCGTGTGGCCGGCATTGTGGCCGCCCTGGAAGCGCACGACGACGTCGGCCTGCTCGGACAGCCAGTCGACGATCTTGCCCTTGCCTTCGTCACCCCATTGGGATCCGACGACGACGACGTTGGCCATGGCTTCCTCCTCGGGCTCGCAGACGCGACAAAGCCCGGCGCGAAAACCGGCCGGGCTTTGTGGTCAAATACCGGATCGGGCGTGGGGAGTAAACCCTTTCGGGCCTTCCGACACCGTCCGGGCCCCGAGAATGGCGGTTTTCGCGCCGGTCGCCGTCTCAGCCGAGCGGCCCGGTCTCGAGCCGCGCCAGCTCGAAGCTGTGGATGTCGGCCAGGAGCTCGATGAAGGCGGCGGCGCCGAAATCGGCGGCGGCGGCGCCGGCCTCGCGCGTCGCCTTGCCGGCGTCCCCGGCGGCGCCGGCGGCATGGAGGTCCTGCGCCATCCAGCCGAAGCCGGCGGGGCGGCCGGTCCTGAGATGGCGGAAGGTCTGCTCCATCTCGTAGGTCACGGGGCGAAAGTCGCGTGCCTCCTGCGTCTTCACCGTGTCGGGCCGGAACTCCAGCATCAGCGCCGTCTCGATCTCGCCGGCATGGATGCCGAGCCGCGTCTCGTCCGCCGGGAACAGGCCGTCGGGATAGCCGAACATGTGCCAGGAGGTGAAGGCGGCGAGCATGCCGTGGCGCACGCGCAATTCGCGCGCCACCACGTCCATGACCGCCATGTTGCCGCCGTGGGAATTGACGATCAGCAGCTTGCGCACCCCGGCGCGATGGACGCTCTCGCCGATCTCGACCCAGGCGCGGATCGCCGTCTCGGCCGAGATGGTGAGCGTGCCGGGGAAAGCGAGGTGCTCGTTCGACTTGCCGATGGTCTGGATCGGCAGGAAGGTCGCGGGGATCTCCTCGGGCACCAGCGGGATCACCCGGTCGAGATAGCCCTGCATGATCATGCTGTCGACGCCGACGGGCAGGTGCGGCCCGTGCTGCTCGACCGCGGCGATCGGCAGCACCGCGATCCAGGACGCGGCGTCGCCGGCGCGGAAGTCCTCGGTGGTCATCTCGAACCAGTGGCGGCGGGGCAGGGGCATGGCGGGATCCGGGTTGTCGCGATGGTTCCCGTCTACGCCCAAAGCGGAGGCCCGCAAAGACCTGCGCCGCCGGCTCAGCCGCGCCCCGCAGCCAGCAGCCAGAGGCCGATGCCGCAGCCGAGCGCGCAGAGCGCCAGCACGTAGTAGAGATGCGCCAGCGGATTGACGGCCATCAGCAGCGGCACCACCAGCGGTGTCAGGCCGCCGAACACGGCATAGGCGACGTTGTAGGAGAAGGAGACGCCAGTGAAGCGCACCGCCGCGGGGAAGGCGCGGACCATGACGAAGGGCACGCCGCCGACCACGCCGACGCACAGGCCCGTGAGGCCGTAGAGCGGGCCGAGCAGCGCCGGCTCGGCGCCGACGCGCGTGTAGAACAGGAAGACCGCCGCGGCCAGCAGGAGGCAGCCCGCCAGGAAGAAGCGTCCGGCGCCGATCCGGTCGATCAGCGCGCCGGCGAGAATGCAGCCGATGGTAAGGCCGATGGTGGCGACGCTGTTGGCGGCGAGCGCTGCCGGCAGCGGGATGCCCTGCTTCTGCAGGAGCGCCGGCGTCATCAGGATGACCACCACGATGGCGGCCGAGAGCAGCCAGGTCAGCAGGATCGACAGCACCACCGCGCCGCGATGGCCGCGCAGCACCGTCTTGAGCGGCAGCTCGGCGGCCAGGGCCTTGCGCTGCTGGATCTCGCGGAAGATCGGCGTTTCCTCCAGGAGACGCCGCAGCTGCACCGAGGCGAGGCCGAACACGCCGCCGAGGAGGAAGGGCAGCCGCCAGGCCCAGGCGGCGATCCCGGCCGGGGCGAAGGCGGCGTTGACGGCGCCCGCGACCAGGGAGCCGAGCAGGATGCCGACCGTCAGCCCGGCCGTCAGCACGCCGCAGGCAAAGCCGACGCGCCGGGCCGGCACGTGCTCGGCCACGAACACCCAGGCGCCCGGCACCTCGCCGCCGATCGCCGCGCCCTGGACGATGCGCAGGAGCACGAGCGCGACAGGGGCCAGCGCGCCGGCCGTGGCATAGGTCGGCAGCAGGCCCATGCCGAGCGTCGAGACGGCCATGAGGAAGATCGAGAGCGTGAACATGCGCTTGCGGCCGGCGACGTCGCCGAAATGCGCCATGACGATGCCGCCGAGCGGACGCACGAAATACCCGACCGCGAAGACTCCGAAGGTCTGCACCTGGCGCAGCCAGTCGGGACTGTCGGGCGGGAAGAACAACTGCCCGATCATGGTGGCGAAGAAGACATAGATGATGAAGTCGTAGAACTCGAGCGCGCCGCCGAGCGCGGCCAGGGCGAGGGTGCGGTAGTCGGCGGCGGCGAGCGGCCGGTTCGGCAGGAGATCCGCCGCGATCGCGTCGGTCACATCGGTTGATGCCATGGCATTCGCCCCCCCGTCGGCGTCGATGAGCGCGTCGTCGCCCGCCGCCTGTTTTGCAGAATTTGCCGGACCTGCCCAGGGCCGGGCGGCGGTTCCCGCCGGAGGCCCTCGCCTCGGACCCTGGACGATGCTAGGCAATCGTTTCCCTCCCGTCGCCCGCCGAGTCTTCCCATGCTCTCCGATCCGCTGTTCTGGCTCGTCGCCGTCGTGGCCGTGACGGTGGTCGGCATCTCCAAGGGCGGCTTTGCCGGCCTCGGCGTGCTTGGCGTGCCGGTGCTGGCGGTGGTGGTGCCGTCGCCGGTCAAGGCCGCGGCGATCCTTCTGCCGATCCTGGTGCTGCAGGACTGGGTGTCGCTCCTGTCCTATCGCCGCTCGGTCGACCGGCGGGTGCTGCTGGTGCCGCTCGCCGGCGCGCTGGCGGGGACGCTCGCCGGCTATCTCCTCGCGGCCACGATCCAGGACGGCCATGTGCGGCTGGTCGTCGGCGTCATCGCCCTCGCCTTCGCCGCCAACTGGTGGATCGGCGTGGTGCAGAAGCGTGCCGAGGGGCCGAAGCCCGGCGATGGCGCCGGCCTGTTCTGGGGCCTCGTCGCCGGCTTCACCTCCTTCGTCAGCCATGCCGGCGGGCCGCCCTACCAGATCTATTCGCTGCCGCAGCGGCTGAAGCCCGAGCTGCTGGCGGGGACCACCGCCTGGTTCTTCGCCATCGTCAACCTGATGAAGGTCGTGCCCTATTTCGTGCTCGGCCAGTTCTCGCGCGAGAACCTCACCATCTCGGCGGCGCTGGCGCCCGTCGCCGTGGTCACCACCATCTTCGGCGTCTGGCTGGTGCGTCGCGCCGACACGACGCGCTTCTACCGCATCATCTACGCCCTCCTGGTGGTGGTCGGGCTCGACCTGATCTGGGAGGGCGCGCGCAGCACCTTCGGGCTCTGACCGGATCCGCCCGCCGGTCCGCGCCGGCGCGCTACTGGGAGAGGCGCAGCGCGGTGAGGTCCGATCCGATCTTCTCGAACGTCGCGGCGATCTCGCTGGCGCTGGTCAGGATGGAGAACTTGTCCGGGCTGGCGCAGTTCTGCAGCACCGTGGAGGTGGGATCGCCGTCGGTGTTCACCTGGATGGTGTAGATCGTGATGGCGTCGGCCTTGGCGTTGGCGCAGGCCTTGGCCATGCGCGCGTCGATCTTGGCGATGACGCTCGCGCTCTGCCCCGACGTCCCGTTGCCGTACCAGCGGTCATAGGTGTTGAGGCCGTCCGACAGCAGGATGATGATGTTGGAATAGGTGTAGTTGGGATCCTTGGCCGGCACGGCCAGGGGCGAGCCGGCCAGGAGCGACTGGTAGCCCCATTGCAGCCCGATCGTCTGGTTGGTGCCGCCGACCGCCACCATGGCGCCGACCTTGGCGTTCAGGGCGGTCCAGTCGTTCGACAGCGCCATCAGGGACGCCGGGCAATAGGTGATCTGGGGATCGGCCGGAAACAGGGTCGAGGCGACGCCGGCGCTCGGGACGACGTCGGTCGTGTCGTTGTCCTGGTCGCGATCGGTGACGCATCCGTTCCAGGTCGCGTGCGAGACCGTCCAGGCCGGGCTTGCTCCCGCCAGGCATGTCGACTGCGTCGTATAGGTGCGGTTGCTGCAATAGTTGCTCCAGGTGCCGCCACTGGCGGTGCATTGGCTCTGCGAGCCGTACTGGGCCTTGCTGCAGGCCTTCCCCCAGGTGTTCTTCGCCGTGCAGGTGCTGCGGGTGGTGAAGCTGGAGGTGCTGCAGCTGCCGTTGGTCTCGCCGTTAGTGGCATCCCAGAGGTCCCAGCGCACCCAGGACGCGCCGACATTGGCCTTGTCGACATTGACCGGCATGCTGAAGGGAATGATCGAGACATAGACGTCGCCGGGCTGGCTGACCGCGGCCTGCAGCTGGCCGAGGAGATTCGTGGTCGCGCCTTGCAGGGCGGTCATCTTGCCCGACGAGGTCATCGAGCCGGTATTGTCGAGCACCAAGGCGACCCGCAGCCGGTTGTTGCCCCAGGTCGAGGTCGAGACGACGCGGATCTGGATCTGCCGCAGGCCGACGACGCTCATGATCTTGGTGTTGACGCTCGCCGAGGCCGTCATGGCGACCTGCAGGCCGGCCGTGGTGCTGTAGCTGGTCGAGACGGCGAGGCCTGAAACGTCGCTGCTGGTGAAGGCGGCGCCGAAATATTTCTGGCCCTTGGCCGTGATCTGGGCCGGCGTCAGCGTGCCCGGCTTGTCGCGGGCCAGCATCAGCACGGCATTGTCGGCGGCCACCTGCATCTCGGTGCGCACCGCCGCGGCGCGGCTGTAGTCCAGCGCGCCGCCGAGCAGGGCGAGCAGGGGGATGAGCCCGAAGGCGAACAGGAAGATGACGTTCCCGCTCTCGGCCTTGCGGAACCGGCGCAGCAGCCGGCGCGAGCGAGCGGCGAGACAAGCGGCGGTCATGCGTCCCCTATCGAATTCAACCGCGACCCTCGGACCGGATGCTCGTGGGCCGAACAGGTTCGGTACGCACCCGCCGTGAAGATTGCCTTAATCGAAGGGCCTGCGGTCCATGCCTCGGGCTGCCGTGGTTGACGATTCGCCTTGCCGGCGCCGGCAATTCGCGCCGCGGACGGTCCGTCGGCCATGCGCTCGTGCCGACCGGCCGGACTGCGGGATCCTGCGCATCCCCTCGCGCATGCGCCGCCGATCCGTGGCCCGCGCCGGCGGTTGACCCGCGATTAACCCAGGCCGTGCGATGATCCGCCTTCGATGGCCGGCCGCCGACGTCCTGCGGGACGCCGGACCGAAGAGCCGGGATGAAAGGGCGCCGTGTCGAAACAGTCCAGACCGATCTATTCGCTGGTCGTGCCGATCTACAACGAGGAAGCGGTGCTGCCGCTCCTGCTGCATCGGCTCGACCGGCTCCTGGAGGCCCTCGACGGGCCGGCGGAGGTGATCTTCGTCGACGACGGCAGCCGCGACTGCAGCCCGATCGTGCTGGCCGCACGCGCCCGCGACAATCCGAGCTATCGCTATATCCGGCTGTCGCGCAATTTCGGCCACCAGGTCGCCATCACCGCCGGCATGGACCGGGCCTCGGGCGATGCCGTCATCGTCATGGACGCCGACCTGCAGGATCCGCCCGAGCTGGTGCTGGAGATGGTCGCCAAATGGCGCGAGGGCTATGAGATCGTCTATGCCCAGCGCCTGTCGCGCGAGGGCGAGGGACGCTTCAAGAAGGCGACCGCCGACCTGTTCTACCGCCTGCTCGACCGGCTCGCCTCGGTGGAGATCCCGCGCAATGTCGGCGATTTCCGTCTGATCGACCGCAAGGTGCTCGCCGCCTTCTCGACCATGCGCGAGAAGGACCGCTTCGTGCGCGGCATGTTCGCCTGGATGGGCTTCAAGCAGACCGCCGTCACCTTCCATCGCCAGCCGCGGGCCGCGGGCGAGACCAAATACCCCCTGCGCAAGATGCTGCGCCTCGCCGCCAACGGCATCGTCAGCTTCTCCGATGCGCCGCTGCGGCTGGCGCTGTGGGTCGGCATGGCCGTCTCGGCGCTGGCCATGCTCTATGCCGCCTGCGTCGTGGTGATGTGGTTCACCCAGGCTCATCTGGTGCCGGGCTGGAGCTCGACGGTGGTGATCACCGCGCTGCTCTCGGGCATCAACATGATGATGACCGGCATCATGGGCCTCTATGTCGGGCGCATCCACAACGAGGTGAAGGGCCGGCCGCTCTATCTCGTCGACCAGCGTGTCGGCTTCGAGGACGGCGCCGAAGCCATGGCCGCGGACCGGCGCGCCCGCTCGGCCTCCTGAGGCGCGGGGCGGTGGCCAGCCTCGATCCGCCGACCCCCTGGACGGCGCCGCGCGCCTGGGCCGCGCCGGCGGCGGCAAGGCTCGCGCCGGCGCTCGCGGTGCTCGCCCTCGCCGTGGCGCTGCGCGGCGTCTACGACCTGCCCGGCGACGTCTCCTGGCTTCTGACCCTCGGCGAGCGGCTGCTGGCCGGCGAGCGGCCCTATGTCGATTTCGTCGAGGCCAATCCGCCGGCCTCGATCCTGCTCTACGTCCCCGCCATTCTCGCCGCGCGCCTCGCCGGCGTGGCGCCGGAGGCGATGGTGGTCGTGCTCGTCTTCGTGCTCGGCTGCGCCAGCCTCGTCCTGTCGCTGCGGATCCTGGCGGCCGCCCGCCTCGTCGGCGCGGCGACGGCGCCCTGGCTCGCCGCCGCCGGCTTCGCCGTGTTCCTGGTGCTGCCGACCAGCATCTTCGCCCAGCGCGAGCATGTGGCGGCGATCGCGGTCCTGCCCATGCTGGCAGTGCTGGCGGCCCGGCGGGCCGGCTGCAGCGTGTCCACGCGCGCGGCGCTGGCGGCCGGCCTCGCCGCCGGCCTGGCCGTCGCCGTCAAGCCGCATTTCGCCCTGGCTCTGGCGCTGCCTCTCGGCTTCGTGCTGGCGCGGCCGGGGCGCAGCCTCGGCGACAGGCTGGGCGATGCCTTGCGTCCGGAGACGGTCGCCGCAGCGGCCATGGTGCTGGCCTACGCCGCCGCCGTCGTCCTGGCCTTCCCGGCTTTCCTGACCGACACGCTGCCGCTGCTCCAGGCGGTCTACCTGCCGGTGCGGCTCGGACTGCTCGAGAGCCTGCTCAGCCCGGCGATCGCCCTGGCCTGGCTGGCGCTCGCCGCCTGGGTGCTGCTCGGCTGGGGCCGGCGGCGCGATCCCGTCGAGACGGTCTCGGTGCTGGCCGCCTGCGGCTTTGCCGCAGCGGCGCTGGTGCAGGGCAAGGGCTGGTCCTACCAGGCCTATCCCGCCGTCGCCTTCGCCCTGCTGGCCTGCCTCTGGCGGCTGTTCGTCGAGGCGGCCGCCTGGCGCCGAGGCGGCTCCGGCCGGCCGGAGCCGCGCCTCCTGGCCGCGGGCGCCTGCCTCATCGTGCTCGGCGTCGCCGCGCTGGTGCGCTTTGCCGATGACAGGCAGCTCCCGGCCTTCACCGAGGTGGTGCGGCGGCTCGCTCCCGCCCATCCGAGCATGGTGCTGATCGGCCACGGCCTCGGCGTCGGCCATCCCCTGGTGCGCCGGCTGCAGGGCGTCTGGGTCGACCCGATGGCCTGCCGCTGGATCTCCGGCAATGCCGCGCTGCTTCTCGGCGAAGGCGTGGCCGATCCCGAGCGCCGGCAGGCGATCGAGGGCTACGCCAGGCTCGACCGCGAGCGGCTGGTCGCCGCGATCGAGCGTTTCCGCCCCGATGTCGTCCTGGTGCAGGACGAGACCTGGCGGGCCTGGGTCGCGGCGCATGCCGAGGTCGCGGGCGCGCTCGCGCCCTACCGCGTCGCGCAGACCTTCGGCGGCGTCTCCATCATGCTGCGGCGCGACGGCGCCGCGGCCGGCGGGGCGGGCTAGCATGGACCACGTCCGCCACGGCCCCGTTGCGACGGGCTCCCTCACGGCCGGGCCGCAATCCGGCCGCCGCATCGCCGCCGGCCGGGTCCTGCGGCATGCGCCCGTTGCCCTGGCGCTCGCCGCCGCGGTGGCGATGCGGCTCGCCAACGCGCCGTGCACGGACGTCTCCTGGCTGCTCACGCTCGGCGAGAAGATGCTGGGCGGCGCGACGCCCTATGTCGACTTCGTCGAGGTCAATCCGCCGGCCTCGATCCTGCTCTATCTTCCCGCAATCCTGCTGGCGCGGATCGTCGACGTCCGGCCGGAGACGATGGTGGTCTGGCTGGTCTTCGTCGGGGCCGGCGCCAGCCTGGCCCTCACCGGCCGCATCCTCGCCCGGGCGGGGCTGCGGCGGCCCGGCGATCCCTGGCTGCCGGCCGTGGCCGTGTTCCTGCTGCTCGTCCTGCCCGACTATGCCTTCGCCCAGCGCGAGCATGTCGCCCTGATCGCCGTGCTGCCGCTCCTGGCCGTCTATGCCGTGCGCGCGGCCGGCCGCGCCCCGGGGCTCGGCCCGTCGCTGCTCGCCGGCCTCGGCGGCGGCGTCGCCGTGATCGTCAAGCCGCATTTCGCCCTCGGCCTGGCTCTGCCGATGGCGCTGGTGCTGTACCGGACGCCGTTCGGCGCCGGTGCCTGGCTGCGCGCCGCTTTCGACCGCGCCAACCGGACGGTCGTCGCGGTCGTGGGCGTCTATGTCGTGGCGATCCTGGCCTTCTTTCCCGCCTTCGTCACGGCGGCCTTGCCGCTGGCCGCGGCGGTCTATGTTCCTGTCGGGAGCAGCATCTCGATCATGCTGCTCAACCCGAGCGGCATGATCGCCGCGCTCGCCCTGGGCTTCGCCGCGGTCAACCGGCCGCAGCTGCGCGACCCGGTGACCACCGTCCTCGCCCTCGCGGCCACCGGGTTCTGGCTGGCCATGGTGCTGCAGATGAAGGGCTGGCCCTATCACGGCTATCCGGCGATGGCGCTCGCCCTGCTCGCCGGCGCCCGGTCCGTGGCGGATCGATGGGCGGCGGCCGTCGATCTCGACGCCGGCCGCCTGCCGGTGGTGGGGAGGCTCGTCGCGCCGGCCGTCGGGCTGGCCGTGCTGTGCGGAGGGGCGGCGACCTGGCTGGACGCCAGGCTGGAGCTGCCCGCGCTGACACAGGCCGTCCGGGAGCTCGGCCCGCCGCGGCCGCGAATCGCCTTCATAGGCGGCGACCTCTCCGTCGGCCATCCCCTGGTGCGCGACGTCGACGGCGATTGGGTCGGTCATGCCTGCAGCAACTGGATCTCGGGCGGCGCGGCCATCCTGCTGGCGAAGCTGGCGGCCGACGATCCCCGGCGCACGGCCTTGCAGGCCTATGCGCGGATGGATCGCGCGAGGCAGGCCGCCGATATCGCCGAGGGCCGCCCCGACATCGTCCTCGTCGAGGACGAGGCGTGGATGGGATGGGCTCTGCGCGACCCGGCCGTCGGCACCGCCCTGGCGCCGTTCCGCACGGTGCGCCGGGTCGACGGCGTCTCGATCATGACCCGGAGCGCCACCGGCACGGACTAGGCAAGGGCAGGGGACCGCGCTGCCGGGCGAGGAGCGGTCGCATGGCTGGTTTGGGGGATTTCTTGGCCGACATCGATCTCAGCGAGCCTGTGCCCGGCACGATGCCGCGGCGGTGGCGCGACATGGCCGGCCATGCGCCGGCGGCCCTGGTCGTGATCGCCGCCATCGCGATCCGGCTCGCCAGCGTCACCTGCACCGACGTCTCCTGGCTGCTGACCCTGGGCGAGCGGACGCTGGACGGTGCGGTGCCCTATGTCGACTTCATCGAGACCAACCCGCCCGCCTCGATCCTGATCTACCTGCCGGCGGTGGCCATCGCGCGGCTGCTGGCGCTGCGGCCGGAGGCGGTGGTGGTCGGGCTCGTCTTCGCCGGGGCGGCCGCGAGCCTGGCGCTCTCGGCGCGGATCCTGGCGGCGAGCGGGCTGCGCAGTCCGGCGCGCGATCCCTGGCTGGCCGCCGTGGCCCTGTTCGTGCTGCTGATCCTGCCGGGCTACGCCTTCGCCGAGCGCGAGCACATCGCCGTGGCCGCCATGCTGCCGCTGCTCGCCGCCTATGCCGGCCGCACCGCCGGCCGCCCGCCCGGCGCGCTGCTGTCGGTGCTGGCGGGCATCGGCGGCGGCATCGCCGTGGCGATCAAGCCGCATTTCGCCCTGGCGCTGGCGCTGCCGTTCGCCCTGGTCCTGGCCACGGCGCCGCTCGGTGCGCGTGCCTGGCTGCGCCTCCTGTTCGACGGCGCCCATTGCGCCCTCGCCGCGGTGGTCGTCGCCTACGGCATCCTCGTCGCCCTGGCCTTTCCCGCCTTCCCGGCACAGGCCCTGCCGCTGATCGCGGCGGTCTATCTGCCGATCCGGGGCAGCCTTCTCGACATGATCGGCAATCCCGGCTCGCTGGTCTCGGCCGCGGCGATGCTGCTGGCCCTCGCCGCGGGCCGGGGCCGGTTCCGCGATGCGACGACGCCGGTCCTCCTCCTCGCCGCCTGCGGCGGCTGGGCCATGATCGTCATCCAGGGCAAGGGCTGGCCCTACCATGGCTACCCCGCCATCGCGCTCGGCCTGATGGCCGGCGCGCCGCCTCTCCTCCGGCGCTGGCAGGCGCTGACGCCGCAGGCGACGGCGCTGCGCTTCGGGGCCACGGCCGCGCTCACCGGTTGCTTCGTGGCGCTCGGCGGCGTCGCCGTGCAGTGCCTCGAGGTCGGCCCGCGTTTTCCCGGGCTGATCGAAGCGGTCGGGCGCCTGGCGCCGCCCCGGCCCAAGGTGGTGTCGATCGCCGGCGACCTCGCCTACGGCCATCCCCTGGTCCGCGACCTCGGCGGCCAATGGCTCGAGCCGGTGTGCAGCCGCTGGATCTCGGAGGGCGCGGAGATCATGCTGTCGCGGCTGGACCAGGCGGATGGACGGCGGGCGGCGCTGGAGCGCTATGCCAGGGCCGATCGCGATGCGCTCGTGGCCGCCATCGTCGACGGACGCCCGGACGTGGTCCTGGTCGCCGAGGAGCATTGGAAGGACTGGGTCGCGCGCCACGGCGAGGTCGCCGCGGCGCTCGTGCCCTATCGCGAGGTCGCGAGCGTCGAGGGCGCCGCGATCCTGATGCGCCGCTGACGGCGGCGCTTCCGGTGCGCCGCGACTGCGGCTAATTTGCTCGCAAAAGGCTTGCACCCAGGGGAGACCGCATGAACCCGACGCCCTACGACGTCGACCTCGACCGCACGCCCGCCAACCATCAGCCGCTGACGCCGATCGTCTTCCTGGAGCGGGCGGCGCGGGTGTTCCCCGAGCGCACGGCCGTCATCCATGGCGCGCTGCGCCGCGACTACCGCAGCTTCTGGGAGCGGTCGAAGCAGCTCGGCTCGGCGCTGCAGCGGCGCGGCATCGGCCGCGGCGACACGGTCGCCGTCATGCTGGCCAACACGCCGGCGATGCTGGAATGCCATTACGGGGTGCCGATGGCGGGGGCCGTGCTCAACGCGCTCAACACCCGGCTCGACGCCGCGGTGCTCGCCCATTGCCTCGACCACGGCGAGGCGCGGGTGCTGATCGTCGACCGCGAGTTCTCGCCGGTGATGCGCCAGGCGCTGGCGCTGGCCGCGGCGAAGCCGCTGGTGGTCGACTATGACGACGCGCTGGCGCCCTCGCGCGGGGAGGCGATCGGTGCGCTCGACTACGAGGCGCTGCTGGCCGAGGGGGACGAGGATTTCGCCTGGCGGCCGCCGGCCGACGAATGGGACGCGATCACGCTCAACTACACCTCGGGCACCACCGGAAACCCGAAGGGCGTGGTGTACCACCATCGCGGCGCCTATCTCACCGCGGTCGGCAACGTGCTGAGCGCGGCCATGGGCCGCCATCCCGTCTATCTCTGGACCCTGCCGATGTTCCACTGCAACGGCTGGTGCTTTCCCTGGACGATCTCGATCCTGGGCGGCACCCATGTGTGTCTGCGGCAGGTGCGCGCCCCGGCCATGTACGAGGCGATCGCCGCCCACCAGGTCACCCATCTCTGCGGGGCGCCGATCGTGATGTCGACCCTGATCAATGCACCCGCCGAGGACAAGCGGCCGTTCGACCATGCCGTCTCCTTCATGACCGCCGCGGCGCCGCCGCCCGAGGTGGTGCTGGCGGGGATGAAGGCGGCCGGCTTCGGCGTCACCCATCTCTACGGGCTGACCGAGACCTACGGGCCGGCTGTCGTGAACGAGTGGCAGGGCGCCTGGGACGCGCTCGATGCCGCCGGCCAGGCGGCGAAGAAGGCGCGGCAGGGCGTCAACTACGTGCCGCTGGAAGCGGTCGACGTGCTCGATCCCGCGACGATGCGGCCGGTGCCGGCCGACGGCGAGACGCTGGGCGAGGTGATGTTCCGCGGCAATATCGTGATGAAGGGCTATCTCAAGAACCCGGAGGCGACGCGGCAGGCGCTGGCCGGCGGCTGGTTCCATTCCGGCGACCTCGGGGTCAAGCATCCCGACGGCTACATCCAGCTCAAGGACCGCTCCAAGGACATCATCATATCGGGCGGCGAGAACATCTCCTCCATCGAGGTGGAGGAGGCGCTCTACAAGCATCCGGCGGTGCAGGCGGCGGGCGTGGTGGCGCGGGCCGACGAGACCTGGGGCGAGACGCCCTGCGCCTTCGTCGAGCTCAAGCCCGGCGCCAGCGCCACGGCGCAGGAGCTGATCGACTGGTGCCGGCAGAATCTCGCCCGCTACAAGGTGCCGAGGCACGTCGTCTTTGCCGAGATTCCGAAGACCTCGACCGGCAAGATCCAGAAGTTCCGGCTGCGGGACATGGCGAAGGCGCTGTAATCGCCGGCCCTTGCCGGCGCCGCGTCAGCGCACGATCGGTCCGCCGCCTTCCATCGGCAGGCGCCGGCGCGGGAAGGGCATGTTGCGGTTGCCCGGCCCGGGATGGAAGATCGGGGGCCGCCCGCCGGGGAAGCGGATGTCGCCGGGATAGCGTCCGCCGCCCGGGCCGCGGGGCGGATGGCCGCCGCCTTCGACGATGGGGCCGTGGTCCGGCGGCGGCCAGCGGCCGGGTGGCCGCGGGCGCCCGGGCCGGTAGATCGGCGGCTGCTCGACGATGACGGGTGGGCGTTCCACCACCACCGGAGGACGCTCCACGACGATGGGCGGGCGCTCGACCACCACGGGCGGATCCTGGACGACGGGGCCGCGGCGGATGATGCGCGCCGGCGGCGGCGCATCGGGCACGAGCCGGCCCTGCCGCAGCTTCGGCTGGCCCTGCGGGATGAGGCCGGGCGGCGGGGGCGGCAGGGACTTGAACGGCTGCGGCGCGGCGGCCGGGGCCGCGCAGAGCGCCGCGGCCTGGAAGGCGATCGGCGCGCCGGCCGACACCGCGCTGAGCAGGGAGATCCAGTCGCCGAGGAAGGCCGACGGCCAGGGCGCGATCGGGCCGGTGTCGTAGTCGACGACCACGACCCCGGGCGGCGGCGCGATGACGTAGACCGCGACGTTCCTGATGATCTTCACCGTGGTCACGATCGTGGTCGACTTGAACACGTCGGCGGGCGCGGCGGCCGGCTCGGCGTCGCAGCGGTTGGCGAGCTTCGCCGTCTCGATGAACGTCCACTGCTTGTCCGATTCGAAGGCGGCGACGGTGGTCTCCTGCTGGTCGGCGGCCGGCGGGGTGGGGGCCCAGCCGGACCAGTCCGGGCTGGTGCGCCAGATCACCCAGGCGGGGCTCCATTCGGCGCCGGGCACCCAGACCCAGCCGGCATCGTCGTCATGGGCCCAGCGCCCATAGTGATGCACGATCTTGCCCCAGGGCGTCTGGTCGTCATACATCCAGCCATAGGTCCGGTCATAGGCCCAGTGGCAGGCGGGGTAGGGATGCCAGCCGGGCGGCAGCGTGCTCGGCCGCCAGACATTGCCGTAGCGTTCCGAATAGACATAGCGGCCATACTGGCTCAGCGTCTGCTTGAAGTCGTCCAAGGTCGGCGGGATGCCCTGGGCAATGGCCTGTCCGGCCGCGGCGAAGGCGGGAGTCTGCCCCCCGGCGGCGAGCAGCGCGCCGGCGAGGACGAGGACCGTGAGCAGGATGCCCAAGCGCAGGCCGCGGGCGACGCCCGGCACGAGCCGGCGCGACGAAGGCATGGAATCCGGACGCATGGCGACCTCCGCTTCAGCGGCACCATGACAGCCGGATGCTGCGGTGTCTGTGCTTTCCGGCACGTCGGACGCCGGAGGCCCCGCGGCGAGGCGGCAGGCCGGGGGGCGAGGTCGTTCAATGAAAACCGCCGGCCGGGATGTTCCGGACCGGCGGCGCGGGATTCGAAGGTTGTTACGCCTGTTCTTAGTGCACCGTCGCTGATTTTTTCAAGCGAGCAATCTCGTCCTTGAGCGCCAATTTCTTGCGCTTGAGCTCGGCAATCTTGAGATCGTCATACGAGGGATGTGCCAGAGCCTCTACCAATTCCGCCTCGAGTGAATTGTGTTTGCGTTCCAATTCCACCAGATGCGACTGCACGGGCATAGATGGTCCTCCTTGTGCACCTTCGGACCCCGTGAGATTGTCATGAATTGGTCATGCTGTCGAGACGATCGAATCGTAACGTCGCCGGATTTATTGTGCAAAGCGAAAATCACCCACGCGAAAACGTTTCGCCGGACCGGCTAATCTTCAACCGCCTTCGGCCGCAGCGGCGCGGGATGCGCGGCGCGCCATCGTCCTGGGGAGAGCCGCTCGCGCCGCCCCAGCGTGCTTGCGGCGCGGGGGGGCGGAGGCCATAATCCGCCCTGCAATGCAGGGAGCCGAAGGCGTGGTAGAGCGTCTGACCGATGAGGAGGAGGCGGCCATGCAGATCGAGCTCGGCCGGCTGCGCCAGGACCACCGCGACCTCGACGCCGCGATCATGGCGCTGGAGGAGGTCGGCTCGCCGGACCGCCTGCAATTGCAGCGCCTGAAGAAGCGCAAGCTGTCCCTCAAGGACCGCATCGCCTTCCTGGAGGACCAGCTCACCCCCGACATCATCGCCTGAGCGACCGACTGCAGCCGGCCCTTGCCTTGTGGGGCGTGGAGGATACGGTGGTCGACAAGGGCGCGCAGGTGACGCTCGCCCGCCATATCCGAGACCTCACCCCCATCCATGATCCCGGCGTCGGCCATGCGCCGCACCGGGAGATACCCGAGCGGGTCGCGCGCGATATCGAGACATTCCTCCTGTCGCCGGAGGAGCCACGCCTCTCGGCCAGGAAGGAGCTTCGCCATGTCGCGGGATAGCCAAGGCCTCGCGGTGACGGGCGGCGCGGCGTCGGCCGCGGCGCTCGACCGGGCCGTCGCGGACTATTATGCCTGGAAGGGCGATCCTGTCGCCACGCTGCAGGAGGCCGTCGCCGCCGATCCGGCCTTCACGCTCGGCCATAGCGCCATCGCCTCGCTGCTGCTGCTCAACGGCCTGCGCGGCGACAATCCGGCCGTGACCGGCGCCCTCGGCGCGGCGCAGGCCTCCATCGGCGGCGCGAGCCCGCGCGAGCAGCGCCATCTCGCCGCCGCCAGGGCCTGGGCGGCCGGCGAGATCATCGGCGCGACGGACATCTGGGAGGACATCCTGGTCGACCATCCCACCGACGCCCTGGCGCTGCGCTTCGCCCATGACAGCTATTTCTACCTCGGCCATTCCCTGAGCATCCGCGACTCCGTCGCGCGCGTGTTGCCGGCCTGGGACCCTCAGGGCGAGACCTACGGCTATGTCCTCGGCCAATACGCCTTCGGCCTGGAGGAGGCGGGCGAGCTGCGCCGCGCCGAGGAGGTCGGCCGGGCCGCGATCGCCCGCAACGGCGAGGACGGCTGGGCGGTGCACGCCGTCGCGCATGTGCTGGAGACCGAGAGCCGGCAGGCCGAGGGCATCGACTTCCTCAAGGCCTCACGCCCGGCCTGGAGCAAGGCGCATGCGCTCTCCGTCCACAATGGCTGGCACCTCGCGCTCTACCTGATCGAGGAGGGCCGCTTCGAGGAGGTGCTGGCAGACTATGACCGCTTCGTCGCGCCCAAGCTCGCCGGCGATTCGCTGCTCGATCTCGTCGACGCCGCAGCCCTGCTCTGGCGGCTGGAGCTCGCGGGCGGCGATGCCGGCGATCGCTGGCAGCCGGTGGCCGAGCAATGGCTCGCCCATGTCGACGACCACGTGCTGGCGTTCAACGACCTGCACATCGCCCTCGCCGTCTCGCGGGCAGGGGACCGGGACGGCGTCCTGCGCCTGCGCCGATCGATCGACGCCTATGTCCGGCACGGACGCGGCGACAATCGCGACATCACCGCCGACGTCGGCCTGCGCCTGATCGAGGGCGTGCTGGCCTTCGCCGAGGGCGACCATGTCCGCGCCATCGAGCGCATCCTGCCGATCCGCTACAAGGTGATCCGCATCGGCGGCAGCCACGCCCAGCGCGACCTCGTAACCCAGACGCTGATCGCGGCCGCGCAGCGCGCCGGCCGGACGGGCCTGGCGCGCGCCCTGCTGGCCGAGCGGCTGGCAGTGCGGCCGACCGAGCGCACGCGGCGCGCCTACGAGGCCGCCGCAGGGGCGACCGTCGGGCACGGCTGAGGAGACGGGCGGTGCCGCGGCCCGGCGCTCGCCTCAGTCCTTCTGCTTCAGCCCCTTGAGCTTGGCGAAGACGCTCTCGACGTCGATGTCCTCTTCCCGCTCGCTCGGCCGGCTCGGCATGGCGGCGAAGGGATCCTCGGCCCGCGGCGCACGGTCGGCCGGGCCGGTGGTGATCTCCGCCGGCAGCAGGGTGGCGCCGCTGTCGGCCTCGGTCGGCCGGTCCTTGGAGGCGCGGTTGACCTCGAAGTCGAGATCGATCTGCGAGCACAGGCCGAGCATCACCGGGTCCATCGGGGTGAGCTGCTGGGCGTTCCAGTGGGTGCGGTCGCGGATGGCGGCGATGGTGGTCTTGGTGGTGCCGATGAGGCGCATGATCTGCGCATCCTTCAGCTCCGGATGGTTCTTGACCAGCCAGAGGATGGCGTTCGGCCGGTCCTGGCGGCGCGACACCGGCGTGTAGCGCGGCCCCTTCTTGACCTTGGACACCGCGATCTTGGTCTTGGGCTCGGCCAGCCTGAGGCGATAGCGCGGATCGCGCTCGCCGCGGGCGATCTCCTCGCGCGTCAGCTGGCTGGAGGTCACCGGGTCCTGCCCCTTGATGCCGGCCGCGACTTCCCCGTCGGCGATGCCCTTCACCTCGAGCGGGTGGAGTTTGCAGAAATCGGCGATCTGGTCGAAGGTCAGCGCGGTGTTCTCCACCAGCCAGACGGCGGTCGCCTTTGGCATCAGCGGGGCGTTCATGGTGCCTCTCCTTGAAACGGCTTCCAGGCAAGCTGTCGCCGCCGCCCCGCCCCGGCCTCCCGGGACGAAGCCCGACGCAAGCCTGTTGTCGGGATAAGGCCCCTATATAGCGAGGCACCGGCGCGAAGGAAAGACGATTGCGACAGGCCTCGTCACAATCCGGCCGGCCATGCCGGACCGCTTTCCTTGTCCCCGGACGACGCCTTAGCCGAACGCCCGTTCCAGCCAGGCCCGCGGCAGCGCCGGGACGAAGTTGCCGTCGCGCCCGGTCATGTCGGCATTGGCGACGAGGGCGTTGAGGATCGCCTCCTCGACGCCTTCGACCACCGCGTCGAAGAAGGGGTCGAGGTCGGCGTCGGGGACCCAGCTCGCCTGCGCCAGGGTCCCGGAAGGCGCCGCCGCGGCGGCGCCATTGGCGGTGGAGAAGGCGAGGAAGATGTCGCCGGAGCTGTGATAGCCCAGCCCCCCGGTCCAGGCGACGCCGAGCGGCACGCGCCGGGCGAGGCGCGCGAGCTGGTGGGGCAGGAGCGGGGCGTCGGTGGCGACGACGGCGATGATCGAGCCCTTCTCCCGGCGCGGCGTGCGCTCGGCCATGCCCGGCTCGGCGAGCTCTGCGCCGGCGCGCCGGCCGCGGATGATCAGGTTGCGGCGCCTGCCGAAATTGGCCTGGACGAAGCAGCCGACCGTGAAGGTCCGCCCCTGCCAGGCGACGAGGCGCGAGGCGGTGCCCGAGCCGCCCTTGAAGTCGTAGCAGATCATGCCGGTGCCGCCGCCGACGCTGCCCTCCTCGATCGCGCCCGGCCCCGCCGCCTCGATGGCCTGGGCGACGTGCGCCATGGTGACGTGGTGGCCGTTGATGTCGTTGAGGAAGCCGTCATAGGTCTCGGCCGCCACCGGCAGGCCCCAGGCGTCCTCTTCGAGGACCTGTGGCAGGGCCTGCTGCAGCCAGCGCAGCGTGCCGTCGCGCGCCACGCCGCAGGAATGGGTGTTGGTGATGGTGACGGGAAAGGCGAAGGCGCCGATCTCCGCGATGATATGGGCGCCGGTCATCTCGCCATTGCCGTTGGCGCTGTGGAGGCCGGCGAAGACCGGCGTCGCCAGCTCGGCCCGCGGCCGCGGCAGGATGGCGGTGACGCCGGTGCGCACCGGGCCCTGCCCGACGACCAGCGGACCTTCGCCCTGGATCAGGGTGACATAGCCGACCGAGACGCCGGGCACGTCGGTGATGGCATTGGCGGGACCGGGCCGGCCGTCGAAGGGAATTGCGTAGTGGCGGGCGCGGGGCCGGCCGGAGGGGGTATGGCTGCTCATGGTCGGATTTCCACAGGGCATGCTGTCCGAAGGCGTTGCGCGAGATCGGGCCTTCAGGGTTGCTTTCGACTCGAGCATGGCGCGGGCATCCTCATCGCCCAAGGCGGCGGCTCGCTCCATCCAGGACAAATATCGCTTCTGGTTTCCGGTATTCTTGTAGGATATCGCCATGCCGCAGGCGGCTTGCGGAAGCCCGTGCGCAGCCGCGCGCCTGTACCAGTATCTCGCCGTCTTCCGGTCGGTGAAGCCGAGCTTGCCATCGTCATAGATGTTCGCAAGATTGACCTGCGCCTGTGGAAGACCCAGCTTGGCCGCCGCCATGAACGCTTTTGAAGCCTCCGCGATGTCGCCGAGCTCATAGAGGTCGCAGCCTCTTTCGAGGGCGGCCCAGGCCCTTCTTTGTCTTTCGCCGCCAATTCCCTTGCTCACCACGGTCTCCCGGTGGGACGTGCCGTCCTTGGGGCCCGGCAGAGGGTGTGTCTCGCCGGCCGTGATCGTTCCACGGCCTCGCCGTAGCGTCACGTCCCCCGCGCGAATTCCGGCTTCAGCGCCCGGTACAGCGACCGGAAGGCCTCGATGCGCGGCTTGTAGGCCTCGTGCAGGGTGGGGTCGGGCTCGATGACGCTCTGCACCGGCGGCGCCACGACCACGTCGGCCACCGGTTCGCCGGTCGCGGCGAGGCGCGCGAGCCGCGCGGCGCCAAAGGCCGGACCGCGGTCGGAGGCGTCGTATTTCACCAGCGCCACGCCCATGGCCGAGGCGATGATCCGGGCCCAGAAGGGCGAGCGGGTGCCCCCGCCGATGAAGGCGAGGCGCTCGAAGCGGGTGCCGGAGGCGGCCAGGGTGTCGAGGCCGTCGACGAGGGAGAAGGCGACGCCCTCCAGCACGGCCTGGATCAGGTCGGCGCGATGGGTCGAGGCGGTGAGGCCGACGATGGCGCCGAGGGCGTGCGGGTCGTTGTGCGGGGTGCGCTCGCCGAAGAGGTAGGGCAGGGCGAGCAGGCGCGAGGGGCCCTTGAAGCGGGCCTCGGCCTCGGCCAGCAGCACGCCGATCTCGGCATTGCCGGTCCAGCGCGCCGCGGCGGCGAGGGGGCTCGCGCCGTTGAGCAGAGCGGCGATGCGGCACCACATGCCCGGCACGGCGTGGCAGAAGGCGTGGACCATGCGGCCGGGATCGGGCCGATGCGCCGCGGCGGCGGCGAAGATCTGGGCCGAGGTGCCGAGCGACAGGAAGCCGTCGCCCTCGTGCACCGAGCCGATGCCGATGCCGCCGGCCGTGGCGTCGCCGGCGCCGCCGGCCACCACCACGCCCGTGCCCATGCCCCAGCGCGCAGCGATCTCGGGGCGCAGCGTGCCGGTCGGCTCGCGCGATTCGACGAGGCGCGGCAGCCAGGCCGGATCGACGCCGCAGGCTCCCAGCGCCGTCGGCGACCAGCGCCGGTTCGCCTCGTCGAGCAGCCAGGCGCCGCCGGCGTCGGTGACGTCGGTGGCCCGCTCGCCGCAGAGCTTGAGGCGGATGAAGTCCTTGGGCAGCAGGAGATGGCGGGCACGCCGGATCGTCTCCGGCTCGTGCTTGGCCAGCCACAGGATCTTCGGACCGGCGAAGCCCGGCATGGCCAGCACGCCCATCTCGGCCTGCACGGCCTCGCCGAGCCCGGCGAGCTCCGCAGCCTCGGCAGCGGCACGGCCGTCGTTCCACAGGATCGCCGGGCGCACCGGCCGGTCCTCGCCGTCGAGCAGCAGGGCCCCGTGCATCTGGCCGGAGAGGCCGATGCCGGCGACGGCGGCCATGGCGGCGGGATGCTCGGCTGCGAGCTGGTCGAGGCCGTCGGCGACGGCCGTCCACCAGCTCTCCGGATCGTCCTCCGACCACAGCGGCCGGGGCTGCACCGGGTGGAGCGCCCGGTCGGCCGAGGCGACCACCCTCTGGTGCTCGTCCACCAGGTTGATCTTCACCGCCGAGGTGCCGAGGTCGATGCCGAGGAACATGGGATGCTTCCGGATGCGAGGCTCGCGACAGGCCTATCGCAAGATCGGGCGCCGGCAAAGGGGCGGCGGCGTGATCCCGGCGCCGGCGGCGCCGCCGCTCAACGCCAGCCCCAGCGCTGCGCCAGGTCCAGGCACTCCTGCCAGGAGGCCATGCCGTCGACGGTCGACATCGCCCGCAGCGAAGCGGCGGCCGAGGCGTGGGCGAGCGACAGGCTGTCCTCCAGGCTCCAGCCCTGATGCTGGCCATAGACGACGCCGGCGGCGAAGGCGTCGCCCGCGCCGTTGGCGCTGACCACCGCCTCGGGCGGCACGCGCACCGAGGGCCGGTGCACCACGGCGCCCTCGCGCGTCACCGCCACGGCGCCGAGCGGGAAATGCGCCACGACCAGGCGCATCGGGCCCTGGTCGAGGGCGCTGCGGGCGGCCCGGATGCAGGCCTCGACATCGGTGACGCCGCCCTGCACCGTGTCCTCGCCGCCGATGGCGCCGATCTCGGTGTCGTTGACGATGAGCATGTCGAGATGCGGCAGGCAGGCATGCGCCAGGGCGGAGAGACGCTCGCGCTCGACGCTGGCGAGCTCCAGGTTGGTCTCCAGCCCCGCGGCGCGGGCGCGCTTGAGCACGGTGACCCAGCCGTTGGCATCGCCCTGCCAGGGCGCGTCCATCAGCTTGTGCACGCCCGGCAGGCCGAGATGGAAGAAGCGGCCGGTGAGGCCGTCGAGATCGAAATGGTCGGGCGTCAGCAGCGTCGCCGTGCCGGCGAGATAGATGTGCGTGCGCCGGCCGGAGCGGCGCGAGATATAGGCGTCGGTGCACTGCGTCGTCGCGTCGGGGGCGACGATCATGCGGCTGCGGCCGATGCCGAACTCGTCGGCCTGGGCGAGCAGCAATCGGCCGTTGGCGTCGTCGCCGACCAGGGCGATGGTCTCGACCGGGATGGACGGGTCGAGCCGGCGGATGTCGCAGGCGAGGTTGCAGCCCGAGCCGCCGCCGCGCGGCTGAATGTCGTCGATCTCGGCGAGGCCGTCCTCGCCCGGCCAGAACTCGATTCCGATGTTGCGGTCGACGCACCAGGTGCCGGCGGTGACGATGCCCTTGCGGCTTTCGGTCATGTTGTTGCAAGCTCGTTGCGTCTTCGCGACCTCGTCGCGAACATCTTCGCGACGTCATTGCACCTTCGCGACCTCGTCGCGAATGGGAGGGCGCGGCCCGAGGGCCGCGCCGGCGCCTCAGCCCTTCAGCACGGCCTCGGTGACGACGTCGTCGTCGGCGAGGTCGCGGGTGGGCTTGATGTCCTGCCTCTGCAGGGCGCCGTGATAGGCGCGGACGGCTTCCGACGGCGCGAGATTGCCGGAGGCGACCTCGCGCATGGTGGCGACCATGTCGAGGGGGCTCTCGGCCAGGTTGATCTTGCGGCCGAACAGGGCGACGCGGGCGCCGTATCTCTCGGCCTGGGCCAGGAGCTCGAAGCAGTCGCGGGTGGTGCCGGCGCCGCCGCCGAGCACGCCGACGATGACGCCGGGATCAAAGCCGGCGAGCTCCTCCAGGGCCTTGGGGCCGTTATAGGCGATCTTGAGGAATTCGGGGCGCTGGGCCTGGGTGACGCCGGCGATGCAGCGCAGGATGCAATCGTTGACGTAATGGGGCAGGAGGGCGGGGTCGATGCCGGTGTCGACATTGGGGTTGAAGACTTCGAGGAAGTACTTGAACCGGTTGGCGGAGGCGTCGGCGCGGAAGGCGGAGAAGGCCTCGAGCGAGGCATAGTCGGCGTCGAGGTCGTTGTTGAAGGTGATGGAATAGAGGCCGAGGTCGGTGCCGACGATGGGCTGGCCTGGGGCTGGTGCGTCCGTCCCGGTGGCGACGTGGGAGAGCGAGGCGGAGCGGAAGGGGCGCGAGGGCCGCTTGGCGTAGGTGGCGCCGCGCATCACCCAGATGTCGGTGGTGTCGTTGGCGCGGATGGCGGGCTTGACCTTGCTGGTCCGGAACACGCCGCGCTGGTGCAGCGCCTCCAGGTTGGAGGCCGAGGTCAGCATGATGTCGACCACGTCCTGCTCGACGATCGCCTGGATCTGATCGAGGAACTCGGCGCGGGTGCGATAGCGCGACCAGCTGCCGTCCCGGGCGCGGTTGGGACCGGTCGAGGTCAGGCTCGGGCCCATGTCGCCGTCCTTGGCGTCGGCGATGATGAAGTCGGAGCGGGTGTAACGGCCGGCCCGGATCCGGGCGAGCTTCTCGTCGGCGCGCGTCATGATGATCCTCGTTCTCTACGGTCGAGAGGGAGCGGCCGTGGCCGCTCCCCCGAAGGCTCTATTGGCGGGTGGGCAGCCGGTCTGCCGGGTGCCTCAGCCCCAGCACTTCTTCAGGCCTTCCTCCACCGAGATGGAGGGGACGCCGTCGACCGGCTTGTCGGTGACCAGCGACACGCCGGTGTTGAAGAAGTCGAGGCCGGGGGTCTTCTCCGGCTTCTTGCCTTCCTTGGCGAAGGCGACCACCGCCTCGACGCCCATGGACGCCATCAGCAGCGGATATTGCTGGGAGGTGGCGCCGATGACGCCGTCCTTGACGTTCTTGACGCCCGGGCAGCCGCCGTCGACCGAGACGATCAGCACGTCCTTCTCCCGGCCCACGGCCTTCAGCGCCTCGTAGGCGCCGGCGGCGGTCGGCTCGTTGATGGTGTAGACGACGTTCACGCCCGGCTCCTTCTGCAGGAGGTTCTCCATGCCGGTGCGGCCGCCTTCCTCGGCGCCCTTGCCCCACTGGTGGCCGACGATGCGCGGATCGTCCTCGTCGCCGTAGCGGTTCGGATTCTTGATGTCGATGCCGAAGCCCTTCATGAAGCCCTGGTCGCGCAGCAGGTCGACGGTCGGCTGGCTTTCGATGGCGTCGAGGAAGGCGATCTTCGCGTCCTTCGCCTTGTCGCCGAGCGTGCCCTTGGCCCAGGCGCCGATCAGCTCGCCCGCCTTGAGATTGTCGGTGGCGAAGGTGGCGTCGGCGGAATCGATCGGGTCGAGCGGCGTGTCGAGGGCGATCACCAGCACGCCGGCGTCGCGTGCCTTCTTGATGGTCGGCACGATCGCCTTGGTGTCGCTCGGGGTGATCAGGATGCCCTTGGCACCGGAGGCGACGAGATTCTCCACCGCGGCGACCTGGGCGTCGTTGTCGCCGTCATACTTGCCGGCGAAGGCCTGGAAGTCGACCCCGAGCTCCTTGGCCTTGGCCTCGGCGCCTTCCTTCATCTTGGCGAAGAAGGGGTTGGTGTTGGTCTTGGTGATCAAGCCGATCAGGATCTTGTCGGCGGCATAGGCCGAGCCGCTCATCAGCGCCAGGGCGGCGACGCCCGCGAGGGCGAGAGGGCGCGCGAAACTCTTCAGGCTCATGTCGTTTCCTCCGGTTGCTCCACCCTCGGACGGGGCGGCATTCTTGTCGGCCGGCCTTGCCGGTAGCGGCGGAAGTATTGCCGGTTTCTGCGCGATGTCAAGCGTATCTGGTTTGACTTACGCCTTAAATTATACAATAGTTTACCCTGGCTGAGAGACGTCCGACTCGATCCGGGATCGAAGGGAAGGCGTGGTGCCATGCGCGGACATCTGACCACGGCCGGCGCGGGGCCGGTGCTGTCGCTGATCCTGTCGCGGCAGGCCGCCTCGCGGCCGGCGCTGGAGCGGGTCTCCGGCCTGTCGCGCGCCACCATCGCCCAGCGCCTCGCCGTGCTGTTCGAGGCGGGGTTGATCGTCGAGGCCGAGGCGACGCTGCCGAGCGGCGGCCGCCCGGCCCGCACCATGGCGCTGAACACCGGCTTCGGCACGGTGCTCGCCGCCGATATCGGCGAGAGCGTGATCCGCATGGCGCTGACCGACCTCGCCCCCCGGGTCCTCGACCAGGTCCTGGTCGCCATGGACGTGGCCAGCGGGCCGGCGGCGATCCTCGAGGCGATCAGCCGCGGCTGCCGCGATCTCCTGGCGCGGCGGGCCGACTGGACGGCGCCGGTGCTCGGCCTCGGCCTCACCCTGCCGGCGCCGGTGGACTATGATCTCGGGCGCGTGGTCGGGCCGTCGGTGATGCGGGCCTGGGACGATTTCGACATCCGGGGCGTGCTGCGGCGCGAGCTCGCCATCGACGTCTTCGCCGACAACGACGTGAACCTGATGACGCTGGCCGAGCATCGCCTGATGTGGCCGGATCGAGACGATCTGCATTTCATCAAGGCCGGCACCGGCATCGGCAGTGGCATGATCATGGGCGGACGCATCTATCGCGGTGCCCGCGGCGCCTCGGGCGACATCGGCCATATCCAGTTCGACGCGCCGACGGCGCCGCTCTGCCGCTGCGGCAAGCGCGGCTGCCTCGAGGCGCGGGCGGCGGGGTGGGCGATCGCCCGCGATCTGCGCGAGGCCGGCTTCGAGGCCCGCGACGCCCGCGACGTGATGGCGCTGTTCGATGCCGGCGTCCCGGAGGCGATCCAGGGCGTGCGCGGCGCCGGCCGGGTGCTCGGCCAGGTGGCGGCCGACGTGGTCAGCGTGCTGAATCCGGCCGTGATCGTCGTCGGCGGCACGCTGGCCCGGGCCGGGGAGCACCTGCTCGCCGGCATCCGTGAGCACGTCTATCAGCGCTGCCTGCCGCTGGCGGTGCGCGACCTGGAGATCGTCGCCAGCCGCATGGGGAGCGATGCCGGCATCCTCGGCGCGGCGCAACTGGTGATCGACGAGCAGCTCAAGCCCGGCACGGTCGAGGGGCTGATCGAGAAGGCGCTGGAGAAGAGGGCGGCATAGGGGCCGGGCCGCATTGACGTGGACCATCCGATGGTCCATCTGAGGGGCAAGGCATGGACCAGCAGATGGACCAGAAGAAGCGCGTCACCGAGATCACCGTCACGGCTGCCAAGGGGCAGTTGACCGAGCTGGTGCGCCGGGCGCTCGCCGGCGACGAGGTCGTCCTGACCCGCCACGGCCGCCCGGCGGTGCGCCTGGAGCCGGTCGCCCCGGCCATGACGGCGCGATCCCGTCAGGCGCTGCTCGAGGCGGCGCGGGCTGCCAGCGTCGCCAAGGCGAGCCGCGGGGCCGGCGCGGCGCGGAGCCAGGATTTCCTCTACGGCGAGGACGGCCTGCCGGAATGATCGCGGTCGACACGTCGGCACTGATGGCGATCCTCCTGAACGAGTCGCAGGCCGACGCATGCATCGCGGCGCTGGCCGTCGACGGATCCATCCTGATCTCGGCCGGAACCGTCGCCGAGGCGATGATCGTCGCGCGGCGGCGCGGCGTCGGCGAGGAGATGGCGGGGCTGATCGAGCGCCTCGGTCTCAAGGTCGTGCCGGTGACCGCGGCGACGGCACGCGCGGTCGCCGATGCCTATGGCCGGTGGGGGAAGGGCGTCCATCCGGCGGGCCTCAATTTCGGCGACTGCTTCGCCTATGCGATTGCGGCGGACCATGGCTGCCCGCTGATCTTCGTCGGTGAGGATTTCGCGAGGACGGACGTGCCGGCGGCCCTGCAGGGGCGATAGCCCTCGCGGCATATCGGCCCGGCTGCGACAGGCCGTCCATTGACGGAGGGGCAGGATCGGGTAGGTTGTAGGGCGGTCGCGTCTCCCGCCACACCTGCAATCTCGGAACGTCATCATGCGCATCCTGGGCACGGCTCTGCTGAGCTTGATCCTGGCCGGTGGCGGCGGTGCCGCGCGGGCCGACGAACAGAGCCGTCTCGCGCTCGCTCGCGAGGCGGTTCAAGCCTCGCACGCCACCGACAACATGCGCCGGGTGTTCCCGACCATCCTCGCCCAGCTGAAGCCGCTGCTGCTGAAGCAGGGCGGCACCGAGAAGTCGATCGACGATTTCAATACCCGCATCCTCGCCAAGATGGACCCGCAGCTGGACAAGCTGACCGACCTTGCCGCGCAGATCTACGCGCGCGAGTTCTCCGACGAGGACCTCCAGAACCTGGTAGCTTTCTACCACTCGCCGTCAGGCCAGCACCTGATCGCGAAGCAGCCCGAGATCGCCCAGTTCATGACGACGGTCGGCGCCCAGTGGGGGCGCGAGATGGCCCAGAGCGTGATGGACGACTACCGCAAGGAGCAGGCGGCCCGCACGGCGCAGCCGTGAGGCGCCGGTTCAGGCGATCGCTTCGGCCACCTGCCGCGCGAGGAACGCCGCCAGCCGCTCCGCTCCGTCCTCGACCGTCCCGGTGTTGACGATGGTGAGGTCGACGCCGACGTCGTCCATCGCCTCCTCGCGGGCGCGGCGGGCGGCGATCGCCTCGGCGCTCTCGCGGCCGCGGGCGGTGAGGCGGGCGGTGATCACCTCGGCCGGCGCCGTCACCAGCACCACCCGCACCTGGCCGAAGCGCCGCCGGGCTTCGGGGATGATGGTGCGCGAGACGTTGCAGACGGCGCAGGCGCCGCGGTCGACCGCGGCGAGGAGCTCGCCCGGCAGGGCGTAGCCGAGGCCGTGGGCGCGCCAGCTCAGCGCGAAGCGGCCCTCGGCGACACCATGGGCGAAAGCGTCCTCGCTGAGGCTGTCATGGTCCTCGAAGGCCGAGCTCGCCCGCGTCACCAGGCGGCGCGGGAACAGGAAGCGCGGGTCGCCGGCGAGCCGGTGCTGCGCCCCGCCGATCAGCGCGTCCTTGCCGGCCCCGCTGGGGCCGACGACGCAGACGAAGGCGCCGGTGCTCATGCCGCGATCCGCCCCCGCGACCAGACGCGCCGCACGATCGGGGTCGCGTCGGCGAGGTGGACGCGCACGAGGTCGGCACGCAGCCCCGGCTCCAGGGCACCGCGGTCGGCGAGGCCGGTCGCCCGCGCCGGCGAGCGCGTCACCATGGCGATGGCGGTGGGCAGGGTGATGGCCGGCACGCGGCGCGGCAGCTCCAGCGCCGCGATCAGCAGGCTGGACGGGATATAGTCGGAGGAGAGGATGTCGAGCACGCCTTCCCTCGCAAGGTCCTCCGCCGCCACATTGCCGGAATGGGAGCCGCCGCGCACGATGTTGGGCCCGCCCATCAGCACGGCAATGCCGGCCTTGTGCGAGGCCGCCGCCGCCTCCAGCGTGGTGGGGAACTCGGCGATGGCGACCTTGTTGCCGACAGCCTCCACGACATGGCCTTCGGTGGCGTCGTCGTGGCTCGCCAGCACGATGCCGCGCGCCTCGGCCAGCTCGACCAGGGCCTTGCGGTGCCGCAGCGCGAAGCGCTCGTGCAGGTCGAGGCGCTGGCGCACGAAGACCTCGATCTCGGCGTCGCTCAGCGGCGTCTTGCGCATGTAGAAGCGGCGCCAGGTCTCCAGGTCGCGGAACTGGCGCTGACCCGGCGTATGGTCCATCAGCGACATCATGTGCACGGGGAAGCGCCCGGCGAAGTCGGCCGCCTGCTCGACCACGTCGGGGGAGGCGATCTCGCAGCGCAGGTGGGTGTGGTGGTCGATGCGCAGGTGGCCGGCGGCGCGTGCCGCGTCGACCGCCTCGCCGAGGTCGATCAGGTCCTTGCCGATCGAGGCGGAATCGGCGTCGGAGCCGGCCCGCAGCGAATCGAACACGGTGGTGATGCCGGCGGCCGCGAGCTGGGCGTCATAGGCCGTGACCGCGCTCGGGGCATGCCAGCGCACATGCGGACGCGGCGCGTAATGGGCTTCCAGATGGTCGGTGTGGAGCTCGACCAGGCCGGGCAGCAGCAGGTCGCCGGCGAGATCGAGGCCCTTCTCCGGCGGCGCGCCGTCCCCGATCGCGGCGATCAGGCCGTCCTCGACGGCCAGCCAGCCGTTCTCGATCACCCGGTCAGGCAGCACCAGCGTGGCGTTGGCGATGAGGAAGCTGGTCGGTTCGATCATGGCGGGCACTCTCGGCTGGGCTGGCGAATCGGGTGACGTCGATGATGCGGTCGGCGACGGTCTCGCGCACGTCGTCGTCGTGGAAAATGCCGAGGACGGCGACGCCGCGCTGCTTCTTCTCGCGGATCATCTCCACCACCACGGCGCGGTTGGCGGCGTCGAGCGAGGCGGTCGGCTCGTCGAGCAGCAGGAGCGGACGGTCCGGGGCAAAGCCGCGGGCGATGTTGACGCGCTGCTGCTCGCCGCCGGAGAAGGTGGCGGGCGGCAGGCTCCACAGGCGCTCGGGCAGGTTGAGCTGCGTCAGCAGCCCGGCGGCGCGCTGCCGCGCCGCCTCGGCGTCGAGGCCGGTCTCGCGGGCGGCGGCGGCCACGATGTCGAGCGTCGAGACGCGCGGGATCACGCGCAGGAACTGGCTGACATAGCTCATCGTGTCCCGGCGCAGCGCCAGGATGCGGCGCGGCTCGGCCCGCGTCACGTCGACGACGCCGCCGGCGTGGCGCAGCAGGATGCGGCCGGCGCTGGCGCGGTAATTGCCGTAGATCATCTTGAGGATCGACGACTTGCCGGCGCCCGAGCGCCCGCCGAGCACGACGCATTCGCCCGGGCCGACGCCGAAGCCGACATCGGCGACGATGCCGATGGTGGCGCCGTCCCGCAGGTGCAGCGTGAAGGACTTGCCGACGCCTTCGACGACGAGGATGGGATGATCAGGGGTCATGCCGCCAGCACCGAGGAGACGAGGAGTTGCGAATAGGCTTCCTGGGGATCGTCGAGCACCTGGTCGGTCAGGCCGGTCTCGACGACCCGCCCGTGCCGCATCACCATGATGCGGTGCGACAGAAGGCGCGCCACCGCCAGATCATGCGTGACGATGATGACAGCCAGACCAAGCTCCGCCACCAGGCCGCGGATGAGGTCGAGCAGGCGGGCCTGGACCGAGACGTCGAGGCCGGAGGTCGGCTCGTCCATGAACACCAGGCGCGGATGGGTGACGAGGTTGCGGGCGATCTGCAGGCGCTGGCGCATGCCGCCGGAGAAGGCGGCCGGCGTCTCGTCGATGCGGTCGGAGGCGATCTCCACCCGGCCGAGCCAGTCGAGCGCCGCGCCGCGGATGTTGCCGTAGTGCCGGGCGCCGATCGCCATCAATCGCTCGCCGACATTGCCGCCGGCCGAGACGCCCATGCGCAGGCCCTCGCGGGCGTCCTGGCGCACGAAGCCCCAGTCGGTGCGCAGGAGGAAGCGCCGCTCCGCCTCGGTGAGGGCGAGGAGATCGCGCGTCTCGCCGTCCCGCATGCGGTAGAGCACCTGCCCGGCGCTCGGCTCCAGCTCGGTGGAGAGCAGGCCGAGCAGGGTGGACTTGCCGGAGCCGGATTCGCCGACCACCGCCAGCACCTCGCCTTCGTGGATGTCGAAGGAGACATCGGCGCAGCCGAGCTGCCGGCCGTAATATTTGGTGAGGCTCCTGGCGGAGAGCAGGGGGCTGTCGGAGAGGGGGACGTCAGGCATGGGGGGCTCCCAGGGGTGGGTGGGTGGCGGTGAGCTTGGGGAGCCGGCTGAGGGGACCGGGCGCAGGACAAGACGCGACGCCCGCCATTTCCCTTCCCCCTTGTGGGGAAGGGTTAGGGATGGGGGTCGTGCAGAATGAAGCGAAGCGGCTGGTAAAGGGCGCTCCGCGACATGCGTCGCGCTCTACTTGGATGGACCCCCACCCCTCACCCCTCCCCACAAGGGGGAGGGGGGCGGTTGGCGTCGTGGGCGAAGCGGCGATGCGGCGATCGAACCTACCCATGCCGCACCTCCCCGGCCGGCGCCTCGCCCAGCATGGCGCCCCTGTGGCCGCCCGCGCGGCGGGCGGCGCAGAAATCCGTGTCGGAGCACACGAACATGCGTCCGCCGCGGTCGTCGAGCACCACCTCGTCGAGATAGGCGCTCTCGGCGGCGCAGAGCGCGCAGGGCTGGGCGAAGCTCTGGATGCGGAAGGGGTGGTCCTCGAAATCGAGGCTGCGCACCCTTGTGTGCGGCGGCACGGCATAGATGCGCTTCTCGCGGCCGGCGCCGAAGAGCTGCAGCGCCGCGCAGTCGTCCAGCTTCGGATTGTCGAACTTGGGGACCGGCGAGGGGTTCATGACGTAGCGGCCGGCCACCTCCACGGGATAATCATAGGTGGTGGCGATGTGGCCGTGCCGGGCGATGTCCTCGTAGAGCTTGACGTGCATCAGCCCGTAATCGGCCAGCGCATGCAGCTTGCGCGTCTCGGTCTCGCGCGGCTCGAGGAAGCGCAGCGGCTCGGGGATCGGCACCTGGTAGACCAGGATCTGGCCCTCGGCCAGCTGGGTCTCGGGCACGCGATGGCGCGTCTGGATGATCGTTGCCTCCGCCGTGACGGTGGTGGTGGCCACCCCCGCGGTCTTGCCGAAGAACTTGCGGATCGAGACGGCGTTGGTGGTGTCGTCCGAGCCCTGGTCGATCACCTTGAGCGTGTCGTCCGGGCCGATCACCGCCGCGGTGACCTGCACGCCGCCGGTGCCCCAGCCATAGGGCATCGGCATCTCGCGCGAGGCGAAGGGCACCTGGTAGCCGGGGATGGCGATCGCCTTGAGGATGGCGCGGCGGATCATCCGCTTGGTCTGCTCGTCGAGATAAGCGAAGTTGTAGCCGGTCCCGGCCGTCGGATCGTTGCCGCTCATTCCGCCGCCTCCTTCAAGGGCATGGCCTGCGCCGCATGCTCCGCTCGCATCCGGCGCACCAGGTCGAGCTCGGCCTGGAAGTCGACATAATGCGGCAGCTTCAGGTGCTCGACGAAGCCGGTCGCCTGCACGTTGTCGCAGTGGGAGAGGACGAACTCCTCGTCCTGTGCCGGGGCGCCGCGCTCCTCGCCGAATTCGCCGGCACGCAGCGCCCGGTCGACCAGCGCCATCGACATGGCCTTGCGCTCGAGCTGGCCGAACACGAGGCCGTAGCCGCGGGTGAACTGCGGCGGCACCTCGGCAGAGCCGTGGAACTGGTTGACCATCTGGCATTCCGTCAGCGCGACGCGCCCGAGCGGCACGGGGAAGCCGAGCTCCTCCGGCACGAACTCGACCTCGATCTCGCCGAAGCGGATCTCGCCGACGAAGGGGTGGGTTCGACCGAAGCCGCGCTGGGTGGAATAGGCGAGCCCGAGCAGGAAGCCCTCGTCGCCGCGGGCCAGCGCCTGCAGGCGGATGTCGCGCTCGACCGGGAAATCGATCGGCGTGCGGGTGAGATCGCCGATCTCGGCCTCGTCGGGCGCCGTGGCCTCGCGCGCGATCAGGCCCTCGCCGTCGAGAATGTCGGTGACACGGGCCGTCGGCCCTGCCGGTGCCTCGGCCTCGGCCGGCGCGTCCTCACCGAGATCGGCCTCGGCGGCGAGAGCGAAGTCGATCAGGCGATGCGTGTAGTCGAAGGTCGGGCCGAGCACCTGGCCGCCCGGCAGGTCCTTGAAGGTGGCGGAGATGCGCCGGCGGATCGCCATGGCGCTGGTGTCGAGCGGCTCGGCATGGCCGAAGCGCGGCAGGGTGGTGCGGAAGGCGCGGGTGAGGAAGATCGCCTCGATCAGGTCGCCGCGGGCTTGCTTGATCGCGGTCGCGGCGAGGCTGCGGTCGTAGAGCGAGCCCTCGGCCATGACGCGGTCGACGGCCAGGGTGAGCTGGCCCTCGATCTGGCCGATGCCGATCTCGGGGATGGCGGGGTCGCCGCGGCGAACCTGCGCCAGCAGCCGATGGGCGTTGTCGATGGCCTGTTCACCACCTTTGACGGCGACATACATCTAGACCTCCGGAAGGCTGGTGGAACGGGGCAGGGCGGCGACGCCGCCGGCGGCGACGAAGAGGAGGTCGACGCCGCGCGGGAACAGCCGGTGGTTGGCCCGGGCCTGGGCGGCGAAGTCGGCCGGCAGCGGCCGTACGGCGAGCGCGGCGCGGCCCTTGATGCCCGGGCCGGCGAGGGCGATCGGCGGGCCGCCGGTGAGCGCCGCCACGGCGCAGACCAGCGTGGTCGACCGGTCGGGGAAGGCGTCGGTGCCGATGGCGAAGCGCTCGAAGGGTGGCAGCGCGGCGGTGTCGGCGATGAGGGCGAAGGCGGCCCTCTCCGGCTCGGCGACGATGGTGGCGCCGGTGTGGAAGCGCAGGAACTCGGCGACATCAGGAACGGCGGCGAGCGGCGCGTCGAGCCAGAGCGCCGCCTCGTGGTCGGCCAGCGCCAGCGCCACGGCGGCGAGCTCCGATGTCAGCGGGGCGGGCGGGCGCAGCGCCGTCGCCAGGGGGCGGATGGTGCCGGGGCGTGCCAGGGCGTCCATGACGGCGCGGAACACCGACTGCGAGTCGGCGACGGGATCGGCGAAGCCGAGGGCGAGATCGGCGGCCATCAGTCCTCTCCCCGCACCATGGTGAAGAAATTGACTCGCGTCGCGGCGGTCTGACGGGCGGCGAGGGCTGCTTCCGCCGCGAGCCGGGCGGCCACCGGAGCCAGCGCCGCTTCCACCGCCTGCCGGCGCGCCGGCTGCTGCCAGAGCGCATCGAGGATCGCCGCCTGGCGCGCCCGGGCGGCATCGCGGCCGAGATGATAGGCAAAGCCGGTGCCGCCGCCTTCGAGCCGGATGGCGGCGCGCACCACGCTGGCCTCGCCGAGGTTGAAGGCCGCGCCGTCGCCGCCGGCGCGGCCGCGCAGCATCACCAGCCCGGTCTCGGGCCGGCGCAGGTCGCCGGCCGCCGGCACGGGGGCGAGCGCCTGAAGGGCGGCGGCGAGCTCGGTGCGCGTCGCCTCGGCGCACAGGCGCATGGCCGAGCGCCGCTCCTCGATCTCCTCGGCAGATGGTCCTTGCGGTTTCGCGGTCGCCATGCGTGGTTGATCCCGATCTATGCAACGAATTTGTCTAATGGTATAGACAACTCCATGTCCGAGTCCAATGACATTGTGATGACGTCCACTCCATCAACCCACGCCGAGGCCGGAGCCCGCCGCGGCGACGGCGTGCTCGCCCGCGGCGACGGCGTCGCCGCCTGGCGCCAGATCGCCGACGAGATCGAGGCGGAGATCGCCGCCGGCCTGCTGCCGGCCGGAACGCAGCTGCCGACCGAGGCCCAGCTCGCCGCGCGCTTCGGCGTCAACCGCCACACCGTGCGCCGTGCCATCGGCGAGCTCGCGGCCAGGGGGCTCGTGCGCGCCACGCAGGGGCGCGGCACCTTCGTCGAGGGCGGCCGCGTGCCCTATCCCATCGGCGCCCGCACCCGCTTTTCCGAGAACGTCGCCCGCGCCGGCCATGCCGCCGGCGGCGACCTCCTGGAAGCGGGGACGGTGGCGGCGACGGCCGAGACCGCGGCGATGCTGCGCCTCGCCCCGGGCACGCCGGTGCTGCGCACGCGCATCAAACGCTTCGTCGACGGCGTGCCGGTGTCGATCGCCACGTCCCATATGCCGCTGCCGCGCTTCGCCGGCTTCGTGGAAGCTTTCGGGCGGACGGGCGCGATCACGCCGGCGCTGGCGGCCTGCGGCGTCGCCGATTACCGACAGGGCGAATCGCGCGTCTCCGCCCGCATCGCCAGCGCGGCCGAGGCGGCCGAGCTCGACCTCGCGCCCGGCCGGGTGCTGATGGTGATCACCGGCTGCAACGTCGACATGGACGGCGTGCCGATCAAGGCGGGGCAGACGCTGTTCGCGGCCGACCGGATGGAATTCGTGGTCGAGCCGTAAGCCGCTATCTGCGCACCATGGACGTGCCGATCAGCGCCATGCGCAGGCGGGTCGAGACCATATCGATCAGGGCCACCGTGATCAGGATCATGATGATCAGGAAGGCGACCTGATCCATGTCGAGCACGCGGATCAGCTCGGTGAGGTACTGGCCGACGCCGCCGGCGCCGACGATGCCGATGATGGTGGCCGAGCGGGTGTTGGATTCGAAGAAATACAGCACCTGGCTCGCCATGACCGGCAGCACCTGCGGCAACAGGCCGAAGCGCACCTGGTGCAGCCGGCTGCCGCCGGAGGCCGCCACGCCCTCGGCCGCCTTGTGCTCCGTCGTCTCGATCGCTTCGGAGAACAGCTTGCCGAAGGCACCGATGTCGGAGCAGGCGATGGCGAGCGCCCCGGCGAAGGGACCGAGGCCGACGACGCTCACCCACATCAGGGCCCAGATCAGCGTGTCGACCGAGCGGATGACGTCGAAGATGCGGCGCATGGCGAAACGCAGCGGCAGGCTCTTCACCACGTTGCGAGCCGCGAGGAAGGCGAAGGGAAAGGCGATGGCGGCGCCGGCCAGCGTGCCGAGGAAGGCGATGGCCAGCGTCTCGCCGAGCGCCGTGAGGAAGGCCTGGAACCGGCCGCCGGCGCTGGGCGGAAACATCATCACTGCGAAGTCGCCGAGGCGGTGCAGCCCGATCCAGATGCGCAACGGCGAGAAGTCGAACCAGATCATGGCGAACAGCGCCAGGCCGGCCATGGCCGCGACGATGGCGATCGCCAGGGCGCGCCGGCCCGGCGAGCCGGCGAAGGCCTCGGGATGGCGGGCCTTCAGGCCGGCGAGGTCGGCCAGCGCGAGGTCGCGGATCGAGCGGGTGGCCGCAGCGGCGCCGGTCATGCCACGCCCCTGGCGTCGGTGAGACGGTGGCGCAACTGCTCGGTGAGCAGGTCGATGGTGATCACCGTGGCGACGATCATCAGGAGGATGGCGCTGACGTCCGTGTAGTAGAAGTTGCGGATCGCCACCAGGAACTCCTGGCCGATGCCGCCGGCGCCGACGAAGCCCATGACGCCGGCCTCGCGCACATTGATCTCGAAGCGCAGCAGGGAATAGCTGGTGAAGTTGGCCAGCACCTGCGGCAGCACGGCGAAGCGCACGGTCTGCACCCAGCCGGCGCCGGTGGAGGACAGGCCCTCGACCGGCTTCATGTCGATGTTCTCGACCACCTCGGCGAAGAGCTTGCCGAGCGCGCCGGCCGTGTGGATGGTGAGGGCCAGCACGCCGGCCATCGGGCCGAGGCCGAAGGCGATGACGAACAGGAGCGCGAAGACCACGCTCGGCACCGTGCGGCAGAATTCGAGCAGGCGTTTCGTGCCCAGGCGCAGCCACCGGTTGGAGACCAGGTTGGCCGAGGCGAGGAAGCATAGGCTGAAACCGACGAGACCGCCGAACAGCGTGCCGAGATAGGAGATCAGCAGCGTCTCGCCCAGCAGCTTCAGCCAGGACGGGAAGTTCCAGTACCAGGCCTTGACGTCGCTGCCGAAGCTCTGGACGGAGAGCGACGGCACGGTCTTGGCGAGATAGTTGCCGAAATTGGCGATGTTGGAGACCAGCGTGCCCGGCCTGACCTCGGCGAGATGGCCGCTGAGCAGGATCAGGACGACGAACACCGCAGCAAGCACCAGCGTCCGGTTCCGGCGTGCGGCGACGCTGCGCCGATAGGCGCCGATCAGGGCGGCGGCCTGCCGGTCGGGCAGGCGGGGCAGGGCGCTGGGCAAGGGCGGCTCCGGCGAGGCTGGGCGACCGGTGAGGCCGACCTTCAGTTGGAGAGGATGGCCGGTGGCAGCGTCATGGCCAGGACAAGCCCGGCCATGACGCTGAGACGTCGCGGGAGAAGCTCGGTCGAGGCGTGGCCTCCAGGATGGGGCTTTGCGACATCCCCATCCGCGACGTCATGGCCGGGCTCGTCCCGGCCATCCACGTGAACTCGACGCAGGCTGGTGGTCGCGTGGATGGGCGGATCAAGTCCGCCCATGACGCTTTATCTTGCATACGGGCAGCAGTCCGCGACGTTTCGACGGCTGCCGGATGGCCTCAGCTCTTCTTGCGGGCTTCGTCGTTGTACTTGACCATGCCGATGATGCCTTCGTAATCGGCGGGCTTGGTCGCGACGAACTCGATGTCCTTGCCGTCCGAGAGCTTGTCGAAGCCGGCCTTGTCCTTCTTCGGCATGGCGAGGAAGGCGTCGGTGATCTGCTTCTTCAGGTCGGCCGGCAGCGCCGACAGCACCGAGAAGGGGCCTTCCGGCAGCAGGTCCGACTTGAAGACGATGCGGAAGTCTTCCAGCTTCATCGGCGTGCCGTCGGCATTCTTGAGAATGCCCTTGGTCAGCATGCGGGTGAGGTTGGAATCGTGCTCGGAATTCCAGGAGTTGGCCGCGGCGTCGACCGTGCCCTGGGCGAGAGCGAGGACGGCGTTGTCGTGGCTGCCGGCATAGACGTTGGAGCCGAAGAACGTGTCGACGGTATAGCCGGCCTTGTTGAGGAAGTAGCGCGGGGCGTTGTTGCCGGAGGTCGAGTTCGGGTCGACCAGGGCGATCTTCTTGCCCTTGAGGTCGTCCATGGTCTTGTAGGGGCTGTCGGCCCGGACATAGACCACGGAATAATAGCCGGTGAGGCCGGTGTTGTGGCGCTGCACGACCACCGGCTCGGTGGCGACGCCGGTGATGATGGCGCGGGCGTAGGAGGCCGGGCCGTAGAAGGCGATCTGGATGTTGCCGGCGCGCTGGCCTTCGATCACCGCGGCGTAGTCGTTGGCGACGCGCAGCGTCACCTTCACGCCGAGCTCCTTGGAGAGGTAGTCGGTGAGGGGGGTGTAGCGGTCGACGGTGCCCGAGGCGTTCTCGGCCGGGATGACGCCGAGGGTCAGCTCGGGATATTGCGCCTTCCAGTCCTGGGCCTGGGCGGTGCCGGCGAAGGCGAGCGCGGCGGCGAAGCCGAGCATGGTCCTGCGGTTCAGCATGGACATCTCCTGTTCTGGTCGAGTTCTGCAGATGCGATGGCTCGGCTCGCGCCGAGTGCGGCTCAGGCTGCGGCGGGACGAGCGATCGCCGCCACAGCCGGATCGAGGGCGGCCTCGGCGCCGATCACGTCGGCGGCTTCCAGGCCGTAGAGGTCGCGCGCGACATCGGCGGTGAGCGCCGCCGGCGCGCCGTCGAACACCACCTTGCCGGCCGCCATGCCGACCAGCCGGTCGCAGTACTCCCGCGCCAGGTCGAGCGAATGCAGGTTGCACAGCACGGTGATGCCGAAATGCTTGTTGATGCGCAGCAGGGCGTCCATGACGACCTTGGTGTTGCGCGGGTCGAGCGAGGCGATCGGCTCGTCGGCCAGGATGATCGAGGGATCCTGCACCATGGCCCGGGCGATGGCGACGCGCTGCTGCTGGCCGCCGGAGAGCGAATCGGCGCGCTGAGCCGCCAGGGCGCCGATGTCGAACTGCTCCAGGGCGGAGAGGGCGATCGCCTTGTCCTCCTCGCTCCACAGGCGCAGCACCGAGCTCGTGGTGGAGACCTTGGCGAGGCGCCCCATCAGCACGTTGGTCAGCACGTCGAGGCGGCCGACCAGGTTGAATTGCTGGAAGATCATGGCGCAGCGGCTGCGCCATTCCCGCAGCTTGCGGCCCTTCAGAGCGGTGACGTCGACGCCGTCCCAGAGGATGCGGCCCTCGGTCGGATCGGCCAGGCGGTTGATCAGGCGCAGCAGGGTCGACTTGCCGGCGCCGGAGCGGCCGATCACGCCGACGAAGCTGCCGGCGGCGATTTCCAGGTCGACATTGCCCACGGCGGTCTTGGCGCCGAAGCGCCGCGACACCCGTTCCAAGACCAGCATGCAGCCCCCTGCGGTTTGGTCTGCGCATGCGGAGCGCCGGCGTCAGCCCCTGGCTCCGACGGTCCGCAAAGCTCTCGCGCGGTGGATCCGCGCGTTCCTGTCTAGGGGCTAACGCGCCAGGGCAACGCTTTGATGACAGACGGGAATGGCTGTCATGACGATTCCTTCAGGGGAGGCCGGCACGGCGCGCTCACGCCGGCGCAGGCGCGGCGATCAGGCTGGCGAGCGGCCGGTTCTGCCGCCCGACCTGCTCCTTGAGGCCGTCCAGCGTCATGGCCTCCTGCTTGACGAACTCCGTGAACATCGCGTTGAGGTTGTTGAACAGCATCTGCCCGACCGCCTCGGCGTCGATGCCCGGCATCACCGCTCCGCGCAGCTGCAGCTTGCGGATCAGGCTCGACACCTGCTCGCACAGGCGCTGGTCGAGGTCGGTGTAGCGCCGGCTGAACGGGCTCTCCGGCTGCTGGATCGACATGGCCATGGCCGCCCGCCACATCGCCTTGCTGAGATAGACCAGCGAGTGGTCGTAATATTGCTCGATCAGCGTCTTCAGCGCCTCGGCGACCGAGGGGGGCGGCGCCTCGACGATGGCACGGCCGGCCTCCAGCACCTCCTCCACCTCCATGCTGACGACGGCGACCAGGATGTCGCCCTTGTTCTCGTAATAATTGTAGAAGGTCCCGACCGAGACCTCGGCGCGCTCGGCGATGTCCTCGATGCGGGCCGCCTCGTAGCCGGCCTCGCGGAACAGGCTGGTCGCCGCCTCCAGGATGCGCCGGCTGCGATCCGCCTTCTGCCTCGCGCGCAGCCCGGCCATGGCTTCCCCCCAATTTCTGAGTCTGTTCATTTTTCATATTGACCCAAAAAATGAATTCATTCAATTTTCTTGTGCAACGGCGACGGATCGAATGCGCCGGCAGAGGGATTTGACCATGACCATTGCTTCGCACGGCCGGATGCCCCGGCGCCGTTTCCTCGCGACCGCCGCGGCGCTCGCCCTTGCCGCCGCCGTCACGGCCGCGGCGACGCCCTCCCTGGCGCAGGAGGAGCTCAACGCCCTGGTCTGGTGCGACCATACCGACCCGGCGCTGATCGAGCCCTTCGAGAAGGCCAACAACGTCAAGGTCAACCTGAAGGAATACGAGGGCACCGGCGCGGCGCTCTCCATCCTCGAGCAGTCGCGGCCGGGCGACTGGGACGTGATGGTGGTCGACGGCATCGACGTGCACCGCGTCGTCGATCAGGGGCTGCTGGCCGAGATCCCGGCGGATGCGCTGCCGACCGCCGACATCTTCCCGGACGTGCGGATGGAGAGCCAGAACACCAGGGACGGCAAGACCTACGCCGTGACGGAGAAGTTCGGCTACAACACCATCTCCTTCGACAAGAGCAAGGTCGATCCGAAGGACGTCAAGGACCTCACGGTGATGTGGTCGGAGAAGTACAAGGGCCGCATCGCCCTCTACGACTATTACCTGCCGATGATCGGCCTGGTCGACATCGCGCTCGGCAAGAAGACCGCCGAGCTCGGCGAGGCCGACCTGCCGGCCATCAAGGACAAGCTCGCGGCGATGAAGACGGTCGCCAAGCAGGTCAGCGAGGTGACGGCCTCGCAGACCGCGCTCGCCACCGGCGAGGTCGACATCCTGGTCGGCGGCGGCGAATGGATCACCGCAGCGCTCGCCCACGACAAGCCCAACCTCGACTGGATCATTCCCGACCAGGGCGCGGTGCGCTGGAGCCAGTCGATCGCCGTCATGAAGGACTCGGCCAAGAAGGACCTGGCGCTGAAGTTCGTGCAGTACATCCTCAGCCCCGAAGGCCAGGCCCGCCTCGCCACCTCCTCGTGCTATTGGGCCATGCCGGCCAACGCCAAGGCCGGCGCCCTCCTGACCGATGCCCAGAAGGCGGCGCTGCGCTGGAACGACCAGGCGGAGTATCTGAAGAAGACGCAGCTCTATCCCGCTCCGAGCCCGGAGCTCGACCGCAAGCTGCAGGACGCCTGGACGGAGATGATGCAGCGCTGAGGGGGCGCGGGCTTTCGGTGGGTGAGACGCTTCCGTGTTGGACCTGCCGCAACGCCGGCCGATCCCTTCCCCCTTGCGGGAGGGGTAAGGGATGGGGGTCGCGAGGCCGGCCTCGACGGATCGAGGTCGAGCGCAGGACCCTTCGACCAGGGGCGCGCCTTGTCCTGACGGACCCCCACCCCGTACCCCTCCCGCAAGGGGGAGGGGAATTGCTGGCGTCGCGCTTCTTTCCGTGACGACTTGCCGAACCCCTCCGACGGCACCCGGAGCTTCTCGATGACCGCTCCTTCCCTCGAACGCGCCGACCGGCGCAAGGCCTGGGGCTTCGTGCTGCCGGCCCTCCTGTGGACGGTCGCCTTCTTCGTGCTGCCCTTCCTGTTCATGGCGGCGATGAGCCTGTGGCAGCGCGGGGCGCTGGGCATCGTCCGGACCTGGACGCTCGACAACTATGGCCGCTTCCTCGCCGAGGACGCGCTCCTCAAGGGGCTGACCAACTCGCTCGAGATCACGCTCGTGGTCACGGCGCTGTCGGTGCTGCTGGCCTATCCCCTGGCCTGGATCATCGCCGAACGCGTGCCGCGCCGCCTGCAACGCCTGGCCCTGCTCCTGGCGGTGCTGCCGTTCTGGACCTCCTACGTCGTGCGCTCCTACGCCTGGCTGCTGGTGCTGTCGCGAAACGGCGTCATCAACCAGGCGCTGATCGGGGCGGGCCTGATCGCCGAGCCGCTGGACCTCGCCAGCACGCGCACGGCGACCGTGATCGGCTTCGTGCATTTCTTCGTCATGCTGCTGACCCTGACGATCTACGCCAACCTGGTGCAGCTCTCGCCGAACTACCGGCGCGCCGCCGCCGACCTCGGCGCCAATGCGCTGCAGACGTTCTGGCACGTCATCCTGCCGCTGACGCTGCCGGGCATCATGACCGGCGCGTTCCTGACCTTCGTGCTGTGCATCGGCGACTATGTCACGCCGCAGATCCTCGGCGGCAACAACGAATTGGTGCTGCCGCAGATCATCATGCTGCAGATCGGCCGGCGGGCGGACTTCCCGATGGCCGCGGCCCTCTCCATCGTGCTGATGCTGGTGGTCACCGCCGCCTATGCGCTGACGGCGCGCTGGCTGAAGATCGAGAGGGCCTGAGATGCGCTCCCGCCTCTCCGACATCGCCGGCGGCGCCTATGCCGTGCTGATCTACGGCTTCATCTTCCTGCCCGTGGCGGTGCTGGTGCTGTTCTCCTTCCAAGGCGGCCAATTGCCGGTGCCGCCGTTCAACGGCCCCTCGCTGAAATGGTATGCGGCCGTGTTCGCCGACGCCAAGCTGACCCGGGCGCTGATCAACTCGCTGATCGTGGCGGTCGCCTCCTCGCTCGCCGCCTGCCTGCTCGGGTTTCTCGCCGCCTATGGCTTCGCCCGTTACCGCCTGCCCGGCTCGGCCCTGCAGCGCGGCCTCCTGATCGCGCCGATGACGGTGAGCTCGCTGATCATCGGCCTCGGCCTGCTCGCGGTGCTCAACGGCCTCGGCCTGCGCCTGTCGCTGTGGACGGTCGGCATCGGCCATGTCGTGATCAACCTGCCGCTGTGCTTTGCGATCATCTACGCCGCCATGGGCGACCACCACGTCAACATCGAGCGGGCGGCGCGCGACCTCGGCGCCGGCGACCTCCAGGTGATGGCGCTGGTCACGGCGCCGATGCTCATGCCCTCGATCCTCGCCGCCTTCTTCCTGGCGATGACCTTCAGCTGGGACGAGTTCATCATCGCCTTCCTCCTGTCGCGCTTCGACGTGACGCTGCCGGTCGAGATCTGGAGCCTCCTGCGCTCGGGCCTCAGCCCCAAGACCAATGCCGTCGGCTCGCTGGTCTTCCTGATCTCGGTGACCCTGCTCCTGGCGCTGGAGCTCTTCCTGTTCGGACGCAAGGCCAAGCCATGACCGCCGCCGTTTCCATCGAGAAGGCCACGAAGCGCTTCGGCGGCTTCACCGCGCTCGACGACGTCAGCCTGGAGATCGCGGCCGGCGAGTTCATCGTGCTGCTCGGACCCTCTGGCTGCGGCAAGACCACGCTGCTCTCCATCCTCGGCGGCTTCCTGACGCCGGGTGCCGGCCGCGTCCTGATCGGCGGGGTCGACATGACCCATGTGCCGCCGGCGCGGCGCCCGACCACCACCATGTTCCAGGACTATGCGCTGTTCCCCCACATGCGCCTTCAGGACAATGTCGGCTTCGGCCTGCGGATGCGCGGCACGGGCAAGCGCGAGCGCCTCGCCCGAGCGCTCGACTTCCTCGATCTCGTCGGCCTGCGGGCGGCGGCGCTGAAGAAGCCGCACGAGCTCTCCGGCGGCCAGCGCCAGCGCGTGGCGCTCGCCCGCGCCCTCGCCGTCGACCCGCAGGTGCTGCTGCTCGACGAGCCGCTCGGGGCGCTCGACCTCAAGCTCAGGCGCCAGATGCAGGACGAGCTCAAGGCCATCCAGAAGCGGGTCGGCACCACTTTCGTGCACGTCACCCACGACCAGGAGGAGGCGATGGCGATCGCCGACCGCATCGTGGTGATGAACCAGGGGCGGATCGAGGATGTCGGCCGGCCCGCCGACATCTATCTCAGGCCGCGCTCGCTGTTCGCCGCCGGCTTCATGGGCGAGGTCAATTTCCTCGACGCCACCGCGGCGGCAGTCGAGACGGATTGCGTGCGGGTGGCGATGCCGTGCGGCGAGGCCAGGCTGCCGGCGCAATGCTTCACGGCCGGCCTGCCGGCGCCGGGCGAGCCGGTGACGCTCTGCGTCCGGCCCGAGCATTTTCGCCGGGGCGACGTCCCGGACGAGGCCTTGGCGCTCGGCCCGGCGACGGTGACGGGTGCCGCCTTCTTCGGCACGCATTACCGCTGCCATGCGCGGCTCGCCTCCGCGTCCGGCCTGGAGCTCGTCATGCATCTGGAGCCGACCGCCCCGGTTGCGCAGGGCCAGCCGATCAGCCTTGCCGTCAAGGCCGCCGACGTCGTGGCGCTGCGGGGCGACGCCGCAGCGAGCCGGACCCCGCGCTGAGATCCATCCGGGCGCGCCGCCGCGCGACGGATCAGGCGGTCGGGGGCAGGCCGAACGCCGCAAACAGGCTCGCGCCCAGGGGCGGCGCATAAAGGACGATCTCGGCGATCTCGCCGCGCCCGGCCAGGACGTGCAGGGAATGCGGCAGATGGAACCCGGTGCCGCGGCTGGCATAGACGGCCGCCGCCGGCTGGCCGTTGGCGATGACGGCCACGGCGCGGAAGCCGTCATAGCGCGGCCAGACCGATGTCATGAAGCGTGCCACCGCCTCGCGGCCGGTGAACGTGCGGTGCCATGGCGGCATGGTGAGGACGATGTCCCGATGCAGCAGGCCGATCAGCGCATCGACGTCGCCGGCGTTCCAGGCCTCGACATAGGCCTCCACCGCGGGGGCGTCCGCCGCCACGGCGTCCTGCGGCGGCAGGGCGGTCCGCGCGCGCTGCAGGGCGCTGCGCGCCGCCGCCACGCTGAGGCCGAGCGCGGACGCCGCTTCCGCCGCCGTCATGCCCACGCCGTCGTGCAGCAGCAGCACGGCGCGGGCGCGCGGCGAGAGGCCGTGCAGCAGCGAGACGAAGGCTAGGCGGATGTCCCGATCGCGCTCGGGGCCCGACGGCGGAACCCCGCCCGGCCACGGCTCGACCCATGGCTCCGACCCCGGCTCGGCCTCGTCGAGGCTCGGGCCGAACAGGGCCTGCCGCCGCCGCCGCGTGCGCAGGGCATCGAGGCAGACGCGGGTGGCGATGCTGTAGAGCCATGACCGTCCCGCCGACCCGTCGCGCAGGCCGGCGAACTCGCGCCAGCCGCGCAGCAGCGTCTCCTGGACGCAGTCCTCGGCGTCCTGCAGGCCGCCCATCATGCGATAGCAATGGCGCTGCAGCTCGGCGTGCAGGGCGCCGGCCAGGGCGGAAAAGGCGCCCGACGCATCGGGCGCGCTCGAAGCGTCGGGACCGGCGATCGATGCCTCCATGCGCATCAGCCTAGCGCCGCCACGCCGTCGGGAGAAACGATGAAATTGCCGCCCGGCTGCGCCGTCCCGATCAGCCCGAGCAGCGCCTCGGCGACCTGCTGCGGCGTCAGCCCCGGCCCCATCGCCTGGAGGAAGGCGGCCTCGCTGGTGCCGTTATAGGCGGCATAGCTCTTCACGCCGGCCGCGCCGATATCCGTCTGCGGCATGAGGCGGGCAGGCGCCAGCGACAGGAACCGCAGGTCGAGGCCCGCCCGGTCGGCCTCCTTCTGGGCGTAGCCGGACATGAAGATCTGCATCTGCTTGGCGCCGGCATAGCCGCCGGAGATCGGCGAGCCCTGGCGCACGGCGCCGCTGGTGATGGTGACGACGGTCGTGCCCGGCGGCAGCGGCCGCTTCAGCGCCGCCTGCAGGAAATGGAAGCTCATGCGCACGTCGGTGTTCCAGTTGCCGCTGAACGCCTCCCAGTCGACCTGCGGGAAGGGGCGGCACGGCGGCATGGCGCCGCCGCACAGGACCAGGAGGCGCGGCACCTGGGCAGCGAGCACGCGCTCCGGCGCATCGGCCGCCGACGCGTCGCAGGCCAGCACCGCCACGCCGGGCAGGTCGCGCGCCAGGGCGTCGAGATCGGCCTGCCCCCGCGCCACGGCCAGGACCTGCGCATCGAGACGATAAAAGGTTTCGGCCAGGACACGGCCGAGGCCGCGGCTGGCGCCGACGAGGGTGACTGGTGTACGGGACAGATCGGACATGACGGCTTCTCCACGGTTGCGACGTGGAGTGGGACGTCCCGGCGTCCCGCGGTGCATCGCGCCGACTGAAATTATTTTCGGCCCGCCTCGTCGTGCTGCCCGAAAGCCGCCCCTCAGCGCTCGGCGAAGGCTTTCTCGATGACGAAATGGCCGGGCTGGCCGTGGTTGCCCTCGGCGAAGCCGTTCTCCTCCAGCAGCGTCTTGATGTCGCGCAGCATGTCGGGGCTGCCGCAGATCATCACCCGGTCGTCCTCCTTGCCGAGCGGCGGCAGGTCGATGTCCTCGAACAGCTTCTGCGTCGTGATCAGGTCGGTGATGCGGCCGGTGTTGCGGAAGGCCTCGCGGGTGACGGTGGGATAGTAGATCAGCTTCTCGCGCACCGCCTCGCCGAGGAACTCGTGCTCGGGCAGCTCGCGCGTGATGCGCTCGCCATAGGCGAGCTCGGCCACCTGGCGGACGCCGTGGATCAGCACGATCTTCTCGAAGCGGTCATAGGCCCCGGGGTCCTTGACCAGGCTGAGGAACGGGGCGAGGCCGGTGCCGGTGCCGAGCAGATAGAGATGCTTGCCGGGCAGGAGGTTGTCGAGCAGCAGCGTGCCGGTGGCCTTGCGGCCGACGATGATCGGGTCGCCTTCCTTGAGGTGCTGCAACCGCGAGGTCAGCGGACCGTTCGGCACCTTGATGGAGAAGAATTCCAGCGTGTCCTCATGGTTGGCGCTGGCCACCGAATAGGCCCGCAGCAGCGGGCGCCCGTCGACCGGCAGGCCGATCATGGTGAACTGGCCGTTCTCGAAGCGGAAGCCGGGATCGCGCGTGGTGGTGAAGCTGAACAGGGTGTCGGTCCAGTGGCGGACGCTGAGAACACGCTCTTCGAAGAAATTGCTCATGCTGGCAAGCCACGCAGGATCGGACCGGGATGGAGAATGTCGCGGCTTATATCCGCAGTCTCGCGTGTAATCAACTTTATATCCCGTATCCAGACGTGAAATAGCGTCGCAGCCATGCGCTATGCGCGGTGCTGCGGCCGCCGCATCATGGCGAGGCCTTCCTCGTCGCCAGGTCCAGCAGCTCGTTGAAGGCGGCGCTGGTCATGTCGGCCTTGCCGCCGATCCGCAGCAGCACCTTGGACTGGTCCTGCTCGAAGCTCGCCTTCTCCACCGTCACCGACAGGCCGGGAAGGTCGGGGAGGGCCGCCCGTTCGCTGGCGGTGTCCAGGGCCTTGGCGAGGGCCGCGGTCAGGCGGGCATTGAGGTCGCCGACCACGGCGGAGGCGGCTTCGGCCGTGAGGGGATTGCCGGTTTCCAGCGTCGCCTGCCCGCTGAGGCGCAGCGCCACGTGCTGCGGGCCGTCCTGGTGCAGCTCGACCGGGGCGGTGATGCGCACCGTGTCGGAAGTGATCTTGGTCTTCATCTTGGCGCCGAGCACCTTGGCGCAGGCCCAGGCGGTGACGCGGCCCGACATGCTCAGCACCACGCTCGAGCCGGCCGGCGTGATCGAGGCCGCATCGATGCTGTTGACCACGAGGTTGGCGCCCTTGCGGGCGCAGGCGTCGCTGGGCAGCGGCAGGTGGCGGGCGATCTCCAGCACATTGTCCTGGATCGAGGCGAGGTCGCCGGTGGCGACGACCCGGAGCGCCACCCTGTCGCCGCTGGTCTGGACGTCGACGGCGGCGGTCGCCACGACCTCGACCGGCACGCCGGCGATCTTCAGCGGGATGGCCCGCGGGCCGATGTCGAGCGCCGTCGCGGCATGGCCGGTGGCCAGGAGCGCGGCCAGAGCCGGCAGGAGGAAGCGCAGGGCGCGAAGCATCTGTGCGGAACCTTTCGGATTGCCCGCCGGCCCGACGGCCGGCGGGGCATGGTAGAGCGCGAGGGCGCCGATGGCACCCCCGCCTTCACCGGCGCTCAGTCGAGCTCGACGTCGAGGTCGCCCGGCCAGGACACCTTGTAGCCGAACTTGATCTCCTGCGTGCCGCCGGCGGGCAGGTCGTAGGTCCACACCATGATGCCGCGGCGATCGTCGGCGTTCTTCGTGGTGGGCGGGGTGGTCTGCGGCGACATCTCGACCTTGACGTCGGCGATCTCGCTGACCGGCAGGGCTTCCTCCACCGAGACCTTGATCGGCGTCGGCCGGCCGTTGCGCAGGCTGATCTTGAAGTCGCGGCGGTCGCTGCGGGTCGAGCGGATCAGGCCGCTGTCGGTCTCGAGCTTGCGGGTGACGACCCGGTCGACCTTGATGCGGTCGTCGGCGCCGAAGCCGAGTCGGATCGGCTCGCCGCGCGTCGCCAGCGGCATGTCGGCCTGGCCGGCATAGAGCCCGTCGCGATAGACCGAGACGGGGCCGGGGAAGAGCGGCGTGTCCTCGGCATGGTCGAAGCGGGCCTCGAGATAGGCGGTGGCCTGCAGGGCCGGCGCGGTGCGGGCGACGATGTCGGGCGCGATCGTGGTCGAGGCGAGGCGCAGCGCCTTGGTCGCCGGGCCCGAGGCGATCGAGGTGCGGGCCGGCAGGGTCCAACTGCTCTGGAAGCCGCCGGTGTCGAGCTTGGCCTCCTGCTCGCGGCCGGGCTTGGGCAGCGGCGTGGCGGCCGCCGGCGCGGCGGGGCGCATCGCCTTCCGCGGCATCGGCGCCATGGCGTCGGCCGGGGGCGGCGCGGCCTCTCCAACCGCGATCGGCGGCTGGTAGAGCGTCACCAGCTTGGTCTCCAGCTTGGGCACGGAGGCGCCGGCGGTCGCCCGCGCGGTGGAGACGGTCAGCGCCACGTCCGTCCAATCCTCGCCGGTGGACTGGGTGATGCGGGCGCGGCGGACCAGCTCGAGCGCGCCCTTGGTGCTGTCGAGCCGCGCATCGTAGAGCGGCGTCCAGCCGGCATCGTCGATCCTGTAGCTCACGGCGATGCGGCCGTGCACCGCCTCACCGGCGCCGAGGGCGATGCGCAGCTCCATGCGCTGCTGGCCCTGCGGCCGCCCGTCGCTTCGGGCCGTCGCCCGGGCGATGTCCTCGTCGATGGCGCGGGCGCGCAGCCCGGCCTGGCGCAGCGCCTCGTTCACGTCCTTCAGATCGTCGCCCACCGTGTTCCAGGCGGCGCGCAGCGCGGCGGGATCGAAGGGCTTGTCGTCCGGGCCCTTGCCGCCGCCGATCACGGCCGACTTGGCGATGCGCTCGATGAAGCCCTGCTTCACCAGCAGCGCCGCGATCTCCCCCTCGACGCCCGCGCGCCGGTCCTTGAGGTCCTGCACCTGGCGGTCGAGGCCGGCATCGGGCGCGGGCTGCTCGGGGAAGACCTGCCTTGCGTCGACGCCGGCGACGGACACGCCCGGCGCGGCCGAGGCATCGAGGCGGATCGAGGCGGGGTCGAGCCCGACGGGGAAGTCGCTCGCCACCAGCGTGGTGTCGCCGGCCGGCGCCTCGAAGTCGAGGATGCGGGTGACGGTCGCGCCGTCGGGATAGACGGTGACGGCGTCGACGCGCGAGCCGACGGCGAGATCGGCGGCGAAAGCGGGCGCCGTGGTCAAGGCGAAGACGAGCGCGAGAGCGTGACGCATGGAAACCTCCCCGTTGCGGTCCGCCCGTATCAAGGGCGCGATTGCGGCGCCAGGGAGGCGCGGGCGCGGAGCTGTTCCGGCCGGAACAGAGGCGCGAGACGGCGCGAGAACCGCCGCTCCTCAGCCGCGCCCGCGGGCGGCGCGCACGGCCTTGACGCGGTGCTCGACGAAGTTCTCGATCTCCCTGAGCCGCACGGCCGGGTCGAGGATGTCGGGACCGATGCCGTAGCGCCAGGCGATGTCGGTGCGGCGCGAATCGGCGACCAGCGCCTCCAGGTCCTCCAGCCAGCGGTCGAGCACGGCGGGGTCGCGGAAAAAGCCCTCGCTCATCAGCGTCGGCTTGTAGCGGCGCAGGATCACCGACAATTCGTTGAGCGAGAATTCCGGGTGGTACTGGATGCCCCAGAAGGTGCCGCCTTCGTGGCTGATGTCGACCGCCTGCACGTCGCTCACCGCATTGGCGGCAAGCACCACGGCGTGGGCGGGCAGGGCCTCGACCTCGTCGCCGTGCACGCAGGGGCTGGCGAAGACCGGCGCCTTGCCCTGGTAGAGCGGATGCGCCACGCCGGCTTCGGTCAGGCGGATGTCGCGGGCGATGGCGACCTCGCGGCCCCTGGGATTGGCGCGCACCGAGCCGCCGGCGGCCACCGTCGCCACCTGCAGGCCCCAGCAGGAGCCGAAGAAGGGCGTGCCGGAACGGTAGACCTCGCGGGCGAGCTCGACCTGGCGCATCGATTCGGGCTCGGCCTTCCACACGTTGAGCGCCGAGCCGGTGATCACCACCCCGTCATAGTCGGCGAGCCCGGCCGAATCCGGCAGGTTGGCGCCCTCGTCCGCCGGGAAGGCGACATCGCAGACCGCCTCCGGCACGAAGCGGCGCAGCACCGCGGCATAGGACTCGGACGGCGTCAGGCCGTAGGTCGCCCGGTGCCGCTCACGCGCAGCACGGACATTGCCTTCGACCACGAGGAGGCGCAGGGGAGCCATGATCTGTCTCTGATCCGTTTGGACCACCATGTAGCAGCGCATGGCATCCTGGAAAAGGGCGTACGGCGCGCAGAGGGCACGATCACCCCGCCGTCGCCGGTCGGATCACGGCGCAGGGGAGCCCGGCATGATGCCAGCCCGGGGCGGCGGAAGGCCGCCTTTTCGGCCGCAGCGAGCCTCGAAGCGACGTTCCGTCAGGCTCGCGGGGCGATTCCCGTCGGCTCGTCCGCCGGTCAAATCCATTGGACAAACCCGGTGCGCTGACGCAAGTTGCGGCCCGGCTCTGATCCAAGTTGGCGGTACCAACATGTCGTATCTCGATCTGTCGGCGCTCGACGCGACGCCAGTGAGCACTGACCCCTTCCCCCACGTCGTCGTGCCCCATTTCGTGCCAGCGCAGCGCCTGTCGGAAGTGATTGCGGATTTTCCCGCCGTTCCCGGTCCCGGCTCTCATGCGCCGGGCGAGCTCAAGATCAAGGGGGCGTTCAAGTCCATCGTCGACGAGCTGCTGGCGGATAGCTTCCGGTCCGCGGTCGAGCGGAAGTTCAAGATCGATCTTTCCGGCAAGCCGACGATGTACACGGTGCGCGGCTATGTCCGGCAGAAGGACGGGTCCATCCACACCGACAGCAAGACGAAGATCGTCACGGTGCTGCTCTACCTCAACGAGGCGTGGGCTCCGGAAGGCGGAAGGCTGCGCCTTCTCAGGAACGGATCCGACCTGGAGAACTATGCTGCCGAAATTCCGCCCATCGACGGCAATATGCTGATCTTCCTGCGGTCGGACTCGTCATGGCACGGTCACAGGCCCTTCGAAGGCCAGCGGCGGGCCATCCAGCTGAACTGGGTGACCTCGCAGGACGTGGTCGACAAGGAGCAGGCGCGCCATGGCTTCTCGACGCGGATGAAGAAGCTGACCTCGCTGTTCTCCCGGCGGGCTATGTAACGACAAAGGACAAGGCATGTCGACAACGCAGTCGATCTTGAATCACGAGGCGATCCGCTCGGCGTCGTACTCGAGCCAGCCCTATCCGCATTTCCTCGGCTCCGACTTCCTCGATCCGGCTACGCTCGACGATCTCAGGCAGGACTTTCCGGATATCACCAAGACCGGTTACCTCACCGTCGACGAAGTGGGCCTCAAGGGGGCCTTCCGTCGCCTGATCGAGGAGTTGGAGGGGCCCGAGCTCACGGAGGTGCTGTCTCAGCGCTTCGGCATGGACCTGCACCCCTATCCGCGCCTGACCACCATCCGCAAATGGTCCGCCGCCAAGGACGGCCGCATCCACACGGACGGCACGTCCAAGATCATGACCATGCTGGTCTACATGAACGACAATTGGGACGAGGGCGGCGCCGGCCGGCTGCGCGTCCTCTACGACGAGAACAATTTCGAGCCCTATGCCTGCGAAGTGCCGCCGACGATGGGCACGGTGTTCGGCTTCCTGCGCGCCGACAATTCCTGGCACGGCCACACCTCCTTCGCCGGCGAGAGGCGTGTGGTCCAGATCGCCTGGATCAAGAACGCCGCCGAGCTCGAGCGCAAGGTCCGCCGCAACAACTTCGCCCAGAAGCTCAAGGGCCTGTTCAGCCGCTGAGCGCGGCCGGGCCGGACGCCCCCCGGGATGGGGCGGGCGTCCAGAAATGGGCGCCCCGGGCATCGCGGTTGATTGCGGCGTCTCTTTTCCGAGAGCAAAGCGTCTTTGGGCGGAAACGCGTCTTTGCTCTAACTCTTTGTTTCGACGCGTCTTTGCGATGCTTGGCGAGTCCGCCAGATCGCAGAACGCCTTAGGCGCGAGACGCCACTCGAGGTCGTGCGCCGAGGTTGTCGCCCGGACCGTCGACGCCAAGCCGAAAGCGCAGCCCCCTGTCGATCGCCCCGTTCGAGGGGCACGGCGACTGCTTGAAATCCGTAGTCCCCAGAGCTATGTTCTGTCTTGCTTCGGCGGACTTGTCCTGCGATGAGTGTCTATCTCACGAAGGAGTTCGCACGGTTCGCCCGCAAGGCTCGTCTGCCGGACGAAAGGCTTCTCCAAGCGGCGCGGGAGGTGGCCTTGGGCCAGTACGATGCCGATCTCGGCGGTAGCGTCTTCAAGCAGCGTGTCGCCAGGGAAGGGGGCGGCAAGTCTGGCGGCTTCCGCACGATCATCCTTTTTCGTGTCGGAAGCCACAGCTTCTTCGCTTACGGCTTCGCCAAGAGCGACAAGGCCAGTGTGTCGGCCAAGGAACTGAGGGCGCTGAAGCAGCTTGCGGCTGTGCTGCTGGGATTGTCGGACCAGCAGCTTGCGACTGCGAGCGCCGCGGGAGAACTGATCGAGGTGGCAGGCGATGGCGACGCGGAAGAAGGCTGAAGGCGGCATATTGGCATCGGTCTACAAGACCGCGGCAGGCCTTCATGAGGCGGGCCTCGTGGACAAGGCGACCATGCGTGAGTTCGATGTCCTGTGCCTCACGCCTGTCGAGCCTTTGAGCCCGGCGGAAATCCGCGCGCTGCGCGAGCGGGAGCAGGTCTCCCAGCCCGTGTTTGCGCATTATCTGAACGTCCGGAAGGACGCCGTCAGCAAGTGGGAACGTGGCGAGAAGCGGCCGGACGGGCCATCTCTCAAGCTCCTGAATCTCGTCAAGGCGAAGGGCCTACGGGCAATCGCATAGCGGTCAGCGGGCGCGATGTCGCCGGCAGCTTCGGTCCGCCTACCACCTGGGATAGGACTCCTCGGGATAGACCTCGTAGCCGCGGGAAGTGCCGTCCGGATAGGGCCGGTAGGCGCGGCGCGGAAGATAGGGGTTGTCGTCGAGCGGGTCGCTGCCATAGCCGGCATAGACGTCGGTGTCGCCCTGCCATTGCGGCCGGGGCAGCCGGTGCCGTGGGGAGACGCCGTTCGGAAGGTCGGGGTCCGCGCCTTGCCGCGCCACCTGCGGGTCGACGGGGAGAGGCTCGGTGCCGGTGATGACCACTTGGGTGTTGGGCATCCCCTCCTGCTTCACCAGCGCGTAGAGCGTCGCGGCATGGGCGACGGAGAGGCGCACGCAGCCGTGCGAGGCGGGCCGGCCGATGCGATGCGAGCTGCCGTGGATGGCGTGCCCGAGCTGGGTGAAGAAGATCGAATGGGGCATGGGCGCGTCGTCCCATTCCTTGGAGAAGTGCTGCGCCTCCATGCGGAACGGCCGGAAGGAGCCCGCGGGCGTCTCATAGCCCTGCGCGCCCGTCGAAACCGGCCAGTCGTAGAGCGGGGCGCCGTCGACGGAGACGCTCATGTGCTGCGTGCTCTTGTCGATCTCGATCAGGACGCTCGCGAAGGCGGGCATCGCGATACCCGACAGGAAGGTCGCCAGCGCGGCGGCGAGATGAAGGCGCAGTCCCATGGTGCGGCTCGCATTCCTCGGACGCATGATACCAGAGGCTGACCTCTCGTGTCGCACGATGGCGCCAGCAGGCGGCGCGTCGTCGCACGAGCGAGCGCGCCCGTCCCCGGCGCCTCGCCATCCCCGCTGCCTGCGGAGCCGGCATCATCCTCGCCGATTGCTGATCGGCGACTTCCATAGCGGATTTGTGGCGGACCGGCGTTTCTCGGGCCTGCATCGGAGAAGCGGCATCAACAGACGGTGATCGGCATCCGTCGATTTCGCGGGATTTCCGCAAGCACCCGGTGGCGGCCTGCCGCTTTTCCCCTTACCAGAGGGCCGGCGTGCCCCATGCGACATCCCCTCCGCCCCCTCTTCGACAATGCCTATGTGGTGCTGCCCGCCGCCAGCCTGATGTGGGCGGGCAATTCGATCATCGGCAAGCTCGCCATCGGCGAGGTCACGCCGATGACCATGACCTTCCTGCGCTGGTTCTTCGTCTGCGCCATCCTCGCCCTGTTCTATCGCCGCGAGGCGCGCGCGGCGCTCCCGGTGCTGGCGCCGCGCTGGAAGTGGCTGGTGGCCATGGCGGGGCTCGGCTACACCGCCTTCAACGCCCTGCTCTATGCCGCGGCCCACCACACCAGCGGCGTCAACCTCACCATGCTTCAGGCCTCGATCCCGGTGTTCGTGCTGGCGGGATCGGTGCTGGTGCTGCGCTCCCGCGTCGGCCTGCTGCAGGGGCTGGGCACGGCGCTGACGCTGGTCGGCGTGGCGGTGGTGGCCACGGGCGGAGACCTCGAGCGGCTGACGGGCCTGCGCTTCAATATCGGCGACCTCTACGTGCTGATCGCCTGCGCCTTCTATGCCGGCTATACGCTCGGCCTCAGAGCCAGGCCGCCGCTCTCCGGCTTCGGCCTGTTCATCGGCTTCGCGGCGGTGGCCATGCTGGTCTCGGCGCCGCTGCTCGCCTGGGAGATCGCCGAGGGCGCCTTCTTCTGGCCGACCGCCAGGGGCTGGGCGATCATGGCCTATGTCACGATCTGCCCCTCGCTGCTGTCGCAGATCTTCTACATCCGCGGCGTCGAGCTGATCGGCCCGGCGCGGGCCGGCCTGTTCATCAACCTGATCCCGGTGTTCGGCGCGCTGATGGCGCTGGCGATCCTCGGCGAGCCCTTCGGCTGGGACGAGGTCCTCGCCGCCGCGCTGGTGTTCGGCGGCATCGCCATGGCGGAGGCCGGCAAGCGCTGAGGCCGCCGGCCGCAGCCGTCACATCACGCCGTCGACGACGTCACATGACGCCGTCGAGAAAGCCGCCGCCGCTCGATGGCAGCACCACCACCCGAGTGCCGACCGGGGTGTGGTTGTAGAGGTGGATGATGTCCTGGTTGAGCAGGCGGATGCAGCCGCTCGACATGGACTTGCCGATCGAGGCCGGCTCGATGGTGCCATGGATGCGGTACATCGTGTCGCGGCCGCCCTGGTAGAGATACATCGCACGGGCGCCGAGCGGGTTGCCGGGACCGCCCGGCATGCCGCCTGCATAGAGCGCCGATTGCGGGTCGCGCAGCATCATCTCGGACGGCGGGGTCCAGGTCGGCCAGTCCGCCTTGCGGCGGATATTGGCGGTGCCGTGCCAGCCGAAGCCCTCGCGGCCGACGCCGACGCCGTAGCGCATCGCCGTGCCGTCGTCGGCGACGTGATAGAGGAAATGCGCGTCGGGATCGACGACGATGGTGCCCGGCGCCTCGCCGGTCGGGTCGGTCACCCGGGTGCGGTAGAAGCGCGGATTGACCTTGGACAGATCGATGGCCGGCACGGTGAAGCGGCCGTCGTCGATCGCCGCGTAGATTTCCTGGTAGTCGCTGCCGTCGCCGAGGAACCCGCCGAGCCCGGCCATGGGCGGCGGCAGGCCGGCGCAACCGGCCAGGGCGAGCGGTGCGCCGAGGATGAAGGCACGGCGGGAAAGATCGGTCATCGGACAACCCTGCAGGAACAAGCGACGAGAGGGACCCCCTTTCCCTTGTGCCTTTGTGCCCGTCAAAACAGGGTTAATCTTGGACTAAACTGACGATTCCCCGCCACTGTGGCCTTTGTGTCGCACTCAGAAGGTGAGGGACTTGACCTGCACGACGTTGGGCAGGGTGTTGATCTCCTTGAGCAGCGGCTCGCTCACCGGCTGGTCGATGGCGACGAGGGCGATGGCGTTGCCGCCCTCGAAGTCGCGGCCAAACTGCATATGGGCGATGTTGACACCGTTCTCGCCGAGCAGCGTGCCGATGGCGCCGATGAAGCCGGGCCGGTCGCGATTGGTGATGTAGAGCATGCGCGGCAGCAGGTCGGCCTCGACATTGATGCCCTTGATCTGGGTGATGCGCGGCTTGGTGCCGGCGATGATCGTGCCGGCAACCGCGCGGGTGAGCTGCTCGGTCTCCACCTCCAGCGTGATCAGCGAATCATGGTCGCCCATCTTCTCCCGCGTCGTCTCCTCGATGACGATGCCGCGCTCGCGGGCGATCGAGGGGGCGGCGACGATGTTGATGTCGGCCAGCATCGGGCGCAGCAGGCCGGCGACGGCGGCGCTGGTCAGGGCCTTGATCTTCATGTGCGCCACGTCGCCCTCGTAGATGATGCGCACCGTCTTGATGTCGGTCTCGGTGAGCTGGCCGGCGAAGGAGCCGAGCTTCTCGGCGAGCGCGATATAGGGCTTGAGCTTGGGGGCTTCCTCGGCGGTGATCGAGGGGAAGTTGACCGCGTTCTGGATGGCGCCGCGCAGGAGGTAGTCGGACATCTGCTCGGCCACCTGCAGCGCCACGTTCTCCTGCGCCTCGGCGGTGGCGGCGCCGAGATGCGGCGTGCACACCACGTTGGGCAGGCCGAACAGCGGATTGGCGGTCGCCGGCTCCTCGACGAAGACGTCGAAGGCGGCGCCGGCGACATGGCCGGACTTCAGGAGCTCGGCCAGAGCCTCTTCGTCGACCAGGCCGCCGCGGGCGCAGTTGACGATGCGCACGCCCTTCCTGGTCTTCGCGAGGGCTTCGCGCGAGAGGATGTTGCGGGTCTGCGCCGTCATCGGCGTGTGCAGGGTGATGATGTCGGCGCGGGCGAGGAGGTCGGCGAGGTCGACCTTCTCGACGCCGAGCTCCAGCGCCCGCTCCGGGCTCAGGAACGGATCATAGGCGATGACGCGCATGCGCAGGCCCACCGCGCGGTCGGCGACGATCGAGCCGATATTGCCGCAGCCGACGATGCCGAGCACCTTGTTGGTGATCTCAACGCCCATGAAGCGGTTCTTCTCCCACTTGCCGGCCTGGGTGGAAGCGTCGGCGGCGGGGATCTCGCGGGCCAGCGCGAACATCATGGCGATGGCGTGCTCTGCCGTCGTGATCGAGTTGCCGAAGGGCGTGTTCATCACGATCACGCCTCTGGCCGTGGCGGCGGGGATGTCGACATTGTCGACGCCGATGCCGGCGCGGCCGATCACCTTCAGCCTGGCCGCGCTCTCCAGGATCTTGGCGGTCACCTTGGTGGCGGAGCGGATGGCGAGGCCGTCATAGTCGCCGATGATGGCGGCGAGCTTGTCCTTGTCCTTGCCGAGGTCGGGCTGGAAATCGACCTCGACGCCGCGGTCCTTGAAGATCTGGACGGCGGCAGGCGACAGGGCATCGGAAATCAGGACTTTGGGGGCGGTCATGGCTGGGACCTCTCGCGGTCGCTTGCATGAAGGAGGGGCCGGCCGGGCGCCGGCCGGGTCGGTTCGGAGGATGGGCCGGCTTGCCGCTCAGGCGGCGAGCGACAGCTCGGCCTTGGCCTTGTGGAACGACCAGTCGAGCCAGGGCATCAGCGCCTCGACATCGGCGGTCTCGACGGTGGCGCCGCACCAGATGCGAAGGCCGGGCGGGGCGTCGCGATAGGAGGCGATGTCGAAGCCGGCCTTCTCCTTCTCGATCGCCCCGGCGAGCGCCTTGGCGAAGGCGGCCTGCGCCTCGGCGGGCAGGGCGGCGACGGCCGGATCCACCACCTTCAGGCAGACGCTGGTGTTGGAGCGCGTCGCCGGGTCGCGGGCGAGGAAGTCGATCCAGGGCGTGGCGGCGACGAAGCGCTCGATGGCGGCGAGGTTGGCGTCGGCCCGGGCGATCAGGGCGTCGAGGCCGCCGATCGAGCGGGCCCAGGCGAGGGCGTCGAGATAGTCCTCGACGCAGAGCATGGACGGCGTGTTGATGGTCTCGCCCTTGAAGATGCCGTCGATCAGCTTACCGCCCTTGGTCAGGCGGAAGATCTTGGGCAGCGGCCAGGCCGGCGTGTAGCTCTCCAGCCGGGCGACGGCGCGGGGCGAAAGCACCAGCATGCCGTGCGCGGCCTCGCCGCCCAGCGCCTTCTGCCAGGAGAAGGTGACGACGTCGAGCTTGGGCCAGTCGAGCGGCTGGGCGAAGGCGGCGGAGGTGGCGTCGCAGATGGCGAGCCCTTCGCGGTCGGCGGCGATCCAGTCGGCGTTCGGCACGCGCACGCCCGACGTGGTGCCGTTCCAGGTGAAGACCACATCGCGGGCCCGGCTATCCACAGCGGCGAGGTCGACGATCTCGCCATAGTCGGCCTTGACGGTGCGGGCGTCGGCGAGCCTCAGCTGCTTGACGACGTCGGTGACCCATTCGCTGCCGAAGGATTCCCAGGCCAGCAGGTCGACGCCGCGGGCGCCGAGCAGCGACCACAGCGCCATCTCCACGGCGCCGGTGTCGGAGGCCGGCACGATGCCGATGCGGTAGTCCGCCGGCACGCGCAGGATCTCGCGGGTCTCCTCGATGGCCTGTTCGAGCTTGGTCTTGCCGATCTTGGCCCGATGCGAGCGGCCCAGCGCCGCGTCCTTCAGGGCTTGCGGGGTCCAGCCGGGGCGCTTGGCGCAGGGACCGGACGAAAAATTGGCAACCGTCGGCTTGGCCGCGGGCAGTGTGATCGTCATCGCGATGTCTCCATCCTCGCAGATGGGCGTCCCTCGTTGGGGAGGGATGTCCCACCGCCCGTATGCGCGCGGCGAGGGGAGACGTCAAGACGGATTTGTGCGTGTGCGCCGCTTTCTCGCTCGCCTGCGCCGCGAGTACCGACGGTCAGTCGACGAGGTAGCGGAAGCCGACACGGAATTCGTGGGCGTAGAGATCCTTGTACTTGACGTCGCCCAGCGCCGCGGCCGGCGAGGAGGGATAGGTATAGCCGCCGCTCGCCTTGGCGTCGGCGATATCGAGGAAGCGGTAGCCGAAGTCGAGCGACAGGTTCTGGCTGACGGCATAGCTGACGCCGGCCATCAGCGCCCAGGCGAAGTTCCAGCTGGTGGTGCCGCCATTGCCGAAGGATCCGGCGCCGTCGCCGGAGAAGGGGGAGGGGCAGGTGCCGCCATTGGCCGAGCAGGCTTCCTGGGTCTGCCAACTGCCGAACTTGACCTGCGCCATGCCGATGCCGGCGCCGACATAGGGGGAGAAGCCACCCCAGCGGCCGAGATCGGCATAGGCGTTGACCAGGATCGGGATGGCCGAGACGCTGCTCTTGGCCCCGCCCGTGCAGACGGCGCCGCCGCCACCGGTATCGCAGTCGAAGGCGCCAAAGCCCAGCTTCACGTCCTGACGGCCGATATAGTCGGCGGTCATGTCGACACGGAAGCCGCCGAAATCATAGCCGAAGCCGAGGCCGGCGTTCCAGCTGCCGTCGAGGCTGCGGCTGGAGACGGGGGCGGCGGGCTGGGTCCACAGTCCGTTGATCTTGGGTTCGTTCCAGAGCGAATAGCCGACGCTGCCGCGCAGGTACCAGTTGGTGCCGAGCTCCGGCCCGGTGTCCCAGTCCTGGATCTCGGGGACGGCGGGCATGTCGCCGGCGAGCGCGGCGGCCGGGCCCGCCAGCACCAGACCGGCGGTCAAGGCGAGGGTACGGAAGCTGCCCATGGTCGGTTCCTGTCGCTGTGCCGGAGGCCCATCCTTCACGCGCGGGCTGCACCGGTGACGATCACCCTAGCGCAGGATCCTTAAGCAGCCCTTAACCCTAGCAATTAACCACGTTCGTCAACTCATTATGGTCCTTGGGCAATCCGGCGAGCCCACAAAGCAGAACGGCGCGGCCGGAGCCGCGCCGTCGTGACCGGCGTCCCGAAGCGGAGGCTTCGGGGCCGATGCTTTCAGTATTTGCGGGTGAGGGTCGGGTATTCGGGTTCGGCGGCCGGGATCGGCTCGCCCAGCGCCCAGCGCAGGCCCAGCTTGATGTCGTGGGACGTCAGATTCTTGAACTTCTCGGGGTTGTTGATGGTGTTCGTGCCATCATAGGAGATGATATCGCCGGACCGGGCGTCCCCGAGATTGATGTAGCGATAGGCCAGTTCCATCGTCAGGCCCGGCGTGACCTCGTAGGCGAGGCCGGCTTGCAGGGCCCAGGCGAGGTTCCACTTCGAGCTGTCCTTGGCATAGGCCGAACTGTTGATCTGATCGCCGCCGCCGACGAGATCGTTCATGCCATTGTCTTGGAAGTTGGAGATGGTGTTGTACGAGGCGCCGATGCCGGCGCCGATGAACGGCGTGATGCCGTACCAGGTGCCGAGGTCGACATAGGCGTTGAGCATGCCGGTCCATTCGGACTTGCTGGCCGTATACCTGTCCACGCCGACGCGATCGTTGCCGAGACCATCGACGAAGTTGAACGTCTGATAGCCGTTGAAGCCGGCGTTGCCCCGATATTCTCCGGTGATGTCGGCGCGCAGCCATTCATTGAAGCGATAGCCGACGCCGACGCCGCCGAACGGCGCCGCATCGAAGCTCTTTTGGCGCGTGTTGAGGTTGCTGGCCCCAGCGTCGAGGACGTTCTCGATCTTGTCGACATGCTGGTTGGAGAAGCCGATGTCGCCGCGCAGGTACCAGCCGCCGAAGTCGGGCGCTGCGACCGGCGGCGGAGGCGGCTGCTCGACCATCGGCACGTCGGCGGCGGAGGCAGCGGAGGCGGCAAGCACCAGAGCGCTCGCCAGGGCATGGGTCTTCAGGTTGGCCATCGATCGGATCCTTCCCGTCCGAGGGCCGCACGTCAGCACGGCCCGGAATCCTGGATCCGAATGATGGTGTGCAAGTCTTAAGGAGGGCTTAACCCTAATTCTTCACCACGATTTTTATCGCCGCTCCGTCCCGGCGGGGGCAGAGCGGCGCGGGCCGGCCCGGTCAGGCCGCGGTGGAGATCGCCTCGATGATGTCGTCGACCACGGTCTCGACCACGGTGCGGTCGTCGCCCTCGCCCATGACGCGGATCACCGGCTCGGTGCCGGAGGGACGGATGACGAGGCGGCCGCTGTCGCCGAGCCGCTGGCGGCCACCCTCGATGGCGATCACGACAGTGGGATGGTCGAGCGGCTTGCCATTCTTGGTGCGCACGTTCTTGAGCACCTGGGGCAGCGGCTCGAAGCGATGGCAGACCTCGCTCACCGGCCGGCCCGCCTTCTTGAGCACGGCCAGGACCTGCAGCGCCGCGACCAGGCCGTCGCCTGTCGTGGCGAAGTCGGACAGGATGATATGGCCCGACTGCTCGCCACCGACATTGTAGCCCTGGGCGCGCATGCGCTCGAGCACGTAGCGGTCGCCGACGGCGGTGCGCTCCAGGAGCAGGCCGAGGCCGCCGAGATAGCGCTCCAGGCCGAGATTCGACATCACGGTGGCGACGATGCCGGGCTGGGCCAGGCGCCCGTCCTCCTTCCAGGAGGCGGCGACCACGGCCATCAGCTGGTCGCCGTCGACGAGATGGCCCTTCTCGTCGACGATGACGACGCGGTCGGCGTCGCCGTCGAGGGCGATGCCGATGTCGGCCCGCATCTCCCGCACCTTGCGCGACAGCGCCTCCGGCGCGGTGGAGCCGACATCCTTGTTGATGTTGAAGCCGTCGGGGTCGACCCCCAGCGAGATGACGTCGGCGCCGAGCTCCCACAGCGCCTCGGGCGCCACGCGGTAGGCGGCGCCGTTGGCGCAATCCACCACCACGCGCAGGCCGTCGAGCCGCATGTTGCGCGGCAGGGTGCGCTTGGCGAACTCGATGTAGCGGAAGCGGCCGTCGTCGATGCGCCGGGCCCGGCCGAGCTCGCGCGAGCCGGAGAGGCGCTTGTCCGGATCGTCGATCAGGACTTCGATCCGGCCCTCGATCTCGTCGGAGAGCTTGAAGCCGTCCGGACCGAACAGCTTGATGCCGTTGTCGTCGAAGGGGTTGTGCGAGGCTGAGATCATCACGCCGAGATCGCAGCGCAGCGAGTTGGTCAGCATCGCCACGGCCGGGGTCGGCACCGGGCCGAGCAGCATCACGTCCATGCCGACCGAGGTGAAGCCGGCGACCATGGCGTTCTCGATCATGTAGCCGGAGAGGCGCGTGTCCTTGCCGATGACGACGCGGTGGCGGTGCTCGCCGCGCTGGAAGACCAGGCCCGCTGCCATGCCCACGCGCATGGCCAGATCAGGCGTGATGACCGCATTGGCGCGGCCGCGAATGCCGTCAGTCCCGAAATATCTTCTTGTCATCGCTGACCCTCGACTCGAAGCGTTTGCCGGACAAATTGCCAGAATTCTGCGGCAAAGCCGTTCAAGAATTGTTTGCAATGTTAACGGCGCGATGACGCCATTGATAGATGCGTGTCGGCAGGCCCGACAGAGGGCTGACGCCGGTGCCCGTCGGCACGAAGCCGTGGCGTTCGTAGAAGCGGATGGCGCGGGCGTTGGAGGCGTTCACGGTGAGGGTGAGGCGCTCGCCGGCCAGCGCCTTGGCGAAGTCCATCAGGGCCGCGGCGACCGGCGAGCCGAACAGGGCGGGGGCGACGGCGATCTGGTCGAGATCGGTCCGGTCGAGCACGATCATCCCGGCCACGGCGCCGTCCCGGACCGCCAGGTGGATGCCTCCCGCCATGCCGCGCCAGCGCGTCAGCATCAGGGGCCAGCGGGCGCGGAAATCGATCGCGGGATAGGTTGCCTCCCAGGCCGAGCACCACAGCTCCCGGACCGCGTCGTGGTCGGCCTCGGCATAGGGGCGGATGACGAGGCCTGCCGGCCGGGCGGGCTGATCGGCTCGCCCGCTCACCGCTCGGTCAGCTTCATCTCGATGCGGCGGTTCTTGCTGCGCGCCTCGTCGCTGTCGGTCGGGTCGATCGGCTGGAACTCGCCGAAGCCGGCGGCGACCAGGCGCTCGGCCGGGATGCCCTTGGTGATCAGGTACTGCACCACGGCGATGGCGCGGCTGGCCGAGAGCTCCCAGTTGGAGGGGAATTGCGGCGACTTGATCGGCCGGTTGTCGGTATGGCCGTCGACCCGGAGCACCCAGGGGATGTCGGTGGGGATCTGCTTCTCCAGGTCGAGAAGGACGCTGGCAAGCTTGTCCATCTCGGCCTTGCCTTCCGGCTGGAGGGTGGCCTGGCCGGGGGCGAAGAACACCTCGGACTGGAAGACGAAGCGGTCGCCGACGATGCGCACGTCCGGCCGGTTGCCGAGGATCTCGCGCAGGCGGCCGAAGAAGTCGGAACGGTAGCGCGACAGTTCCTGCACGCGCTGCGCCAGGGCGATGTTGAGCCGCGAGCCGAGGTCGGCGATCTTGGTCTGGCTCTCCTGGTCGCGCTTCTCCGAGGCGTTGAGCGCCTCTTCCAGGGCGCCGATCTGCCGGCGCAGGGCGGCGATCTGCTGGTTGAGCAGCTCGATCTGCGCCATGGCCTGGTCGGAGATCCGCTTCTGGTCGATGAGCCTCGCCTGCGCCTCGGTGAGGGCCCCGCCGGCGGCAGCGGCGTTGGCGGCGCTGCCCTGCGCCGTATCGAGCAGGCCCTGCAGCCGCGTCTTCTCGCCCTCGGCCTTGCCGAGGCTGTCGCTCAGCAGCGCCAGCTGGTCCTGGGCGTTGCGGTTGTTGCCGCGCTCCAGCGCGAGCAGCTGCGACAATTCCTCGATCTGGCTGTTGAGCCGGTTCAGCGCCTCGTCCTTGCCGGTGACCTCCTGGGACAGGAAGAACTGGCCGAGCACGAAGATCGACAGGATGAAGATGATCGACAGGAGCAGTGTCGACAGGGCATCGACGAAGCCGGGCCAGTAGTTGAGGCCTTCGCTGCGCCGGCGTCCGCGGGCATAGGCCATCAGTTCGACTCGCGCTCACGGGTGAGGCGCTGCAGCACGACCTTGATATCGCGCTGCTGCTCGGCCTGCGACTCGACCCAGTCCCGGATCATCTGCTGCTCGGAGCGCATGTGCTGCACCAGGCCCTGGATGCCCTCCGCGAGCTGGGCCATGGCGGCGGTGGCGGTGCGCCCGCCGGCGGCGTCCTGCGGGGCATGGGCCATGCGCTCGATCGCCGACTTGATCGCCGCCATCTCGCCGTCCGAGCCGGGACGGGCGAGGCTCTCCGCCTCGATATCGGTGACGGTGGCGGCGAGCCAGTCCTCCAGCTCGTTGTAGAAGCGGTTCTGGGCCTGGCCGGCCTGCAGGTCGAGGAAGCCGAGGATCAGCGAGCCGGCGAGGCCGAACAGCGAGGAGGAGAACGAGATGCCCATGCCGGCGAGCGGCGCGGCGAGGCCGTTCTTGAGGTCCTCGAACACCACGGCGGCATTGCCGCCGCCCACCGACATGGAATTGATCACCTTGCCGACCGAGCCGACGGTCTCGATCAGGCCCCAGAACGTGCCGAGCAGGCCGAGGAACACGAGGAGGCCGGTGAGGTAGCGCGAGATCTCGCGCTGCTCGTCGAGGCGCATGCCGATCGATTCCAGGATCGAGCGCAGCGCCGAGAGCGAGATCGAGCGCCGCCCGACCTTGTCGCCGAGGATGGTCGCCATCGGCGCCAGCATCACCGGCTGGCCCTGGAATTCCAGGCCGGGGTCGCGCATGCGGTAGGCGTTGACCCAGCGCACTTCGGGGACGAGGCGCACCACCTGCCGGAAGGCGAACGCGATGCCGAGCAGCAGGGAGAAGATGATCAGGCTGTTGAGGCCGGGATTGGCCATGAAGGCTTCGAACAGGCGGCGGTAGAGCACGGCCAGCACGCAGGCGGCGAGGCCGAGAAACACCAGCATGCGGACGAGAAAGATCCGTGGGGACGAAAGCTTGTAGGGATCAAGGTCTCTGGCCATCGCACCAAGCCGCATAACGCATTGTCGATCCACTCATAACCTATGGCGCGACAAGACCCAAGGCGAGGGGACGCCAATGCTGCGCATATCGCAAGCCGGCCCGCCGTCCGGCCTGCGCCTCAGCCCGCGGCGGCGCTCAGCGCCGGTTGTGCCGCCGCGGCGGCCAGCGCCTTCAGGATGAACCCGCCGCCGAGCACGCGCGCCTGCGTCTCGGCCGTGTCGTAGAACACCGCGGCCTGGCCGGGCGAGACGCCGTCCTCCGCCTCGCCGAGCTCGATCTGCGGACCCTCGGGCCCGACGCGCAGCAGGGCCGGCTTCGGCGCGCGGGTGGAGCGCACGCGCACGGCGATCTCCAGCCCCTCGGCCGGCAGCGCCTCGAGCGGGCCGTCGCCGATCCAGTTGACCTCGCGCAGCAGCACGGTGCGGGTCGCCAGCGCCGTGCGCGGACCGACCACGACGCGGGCGGCATCGGCCTCGAGCCGCACCACGTAGAGCGGCTCGCCGGCGGCGATGCCGAGGCCCTTGCGCTGGCCGATGGTGTAGTGGATCACGCCGGCATGACGGCCGAGCACCCGGCCGTCGACATGCACGATCTCGCCCGGCCGGGCGGCGCCCGGCTTCAGCCGCTCGATCACCTCGGCATAGCGGCCGGAGGGGACGAAGCAGATGTCCTGGCTGTCGGCCTTGGCGGCGACGGAAAGGCCGAGGCGCTCGGCCGCGACGCGGGTCTGCGGCTTGGTCATCTCGCCGAGGGGGAAGCGCAGGATATCGAGCTGCGCCCGGGTCGTGGCGAACATGAAATAGCTCTGGTCGCGCTCGGCATCCTTCGGGCGATAGAGGGCGCGTCCGCCCGGCACGGCGCGGCTGGCGACGTAATGACCGGTGGCGAGGATGTCGGCGCCGAGGTCCTGCGCCGTGTCCAGGAGGTCGCGGAACTTGACCTTCTGGTTGCAGGCCACGCACGGGATCGGCGTCTCGCCGGCGACATAGGCCTCGGCGAAGGCGTCGATGACGGCGCTCTTGAAGCGGCTCTCGTAGTCGAGGACGTAGTGCGGGATGCCGATGCGCTCGGCCACCGCGCGGGCGTCGGCGATGTCTTGGCCCGCGCAGCAGGCGCCCTTGCGGTGGGTGGCCGCGCCGTGGTCGTAGAGCTGCAGCGTGATGCCGACGACATCGTAGCCCTCCTGCTTCAGGAGAGCGGCGACCACGGAGGAATCGACGCCGCCGGACATGGCGACGACCACGCGGGTGTCCTGCGGCCGGCGCGGCAGGTCGAGCGAGTTCAACATCAAAGCCTCTTCGCCCGGCGGAGGGTCAAGGTCTCCGGGAGCGCGTGGGATTTACTGCGAAAGGAGCGGGAGGGGCAAGAAGGATCGGAGATGGGCGGCAATGCGAGGCCGGCCCGTCGACGCCGCCGGCCTTGACAGCCCTCCCGCCGGCCGGTCTCTAGATCCGGCCGTTCGAACCGGCGGCCGAAGACGCCGGGGCGAGGCGGCACATGGTTCGAGGTTGCCCGCGATGAAGCCCTTCTCTTCCCTCTACAGCCACGAATTCCTGCGCATTGCCGCCTGCGTGCCGCGTGCTGCCGTGGCGGATCCGGATTTCGCCGTTGCCGAGACCCTGCGCCTCGCCGCCGAAGGCGATGCGGCCAGGGTCGGCGTGATGCTGTTCCCGGAGCTCGGGCTCTCCTCCTACGCCATCGACGACCTCCTGTTCCAGGACGCGCTGCTCGACGCGGTCGAGCGGGCGATCGAGCGCATCGCCGAGGCCTCGCGCACGCTCTTCCCGGTGCTGGTGGTCGGCGCGCCGCTGCGCCGCGAGGGGCGGCTCTACAACACGGCCGTCGCGATCCATCGCGGCGCCGTGCTCGGCGCCGTGCCGAAGAGCTACCTGCCCAACTATCGCGAATTCTACGAGCGCCGGCACTTCACCTCCGGGCTCGGCGTCACCGGCGGGGAGATCGCCGTCGCCGGGCACAGCGTGCCGTTCGGCGTCGACCTCCTGTTCCGCTCCGAGGGCTCGGTGCCCTTCACCTTCCATGTCGAGATCTGCGAAGACATCTGGGTGCCGCTGCCGCCCTCGACGCGCGCCGCTCTTGCCGGCGCCGAGGTGCTCCTCAACCTCTCGGCCAGCAACATCACCATCGGCAAGGCCGAGATGCGCCGCCTGCTCTGCGCCAGCCATTCGGCCCGCACCGTCGCCGCCTATGCCTATTCCGCCGCCGGGCCGGGGGAATCGACCACCGACCTCGCCTGGGACGGCCATGCCGCCGTGTTCGAGAACGGCGTGCGCCTGGCCGAGACCGAGCGCTTCCCGAGGGACGCGGTGGTGGCGACCGCCGACATCGACCTCGGGCGGCTGCGCCAGGAGCGCATGCGGCTCAACAGCTTCGGCGACTGCGTGCAGGCGGAGGGCGAGGGGGCGTTCCGTCTCGTGCCGTTCCGGATGGAGGCGCCCGACGAGGCGGTGGCGCTGGAGCGGGCGGTGGAGCGCTTCCCCTTCGTGCCCTCCGATCCCACGCGGCTGCGCGAGGACTGCTACGAGGCCTACAACATCCAGGTCCAGGGCTTGGCCAAGCGCCTGGAGGCGACCGGCCTGCAGCGCGCCGTGATCGGCGTCTCCGGCGGCCTCGATTCCACCCAGGCGCTGATCGTCACGACCCGGGCGATGGACCTGATCGGCCGCGACCGCAAGAACGTGCTTGCCTACACGCTGCCCGGCTTCGCCACCTCGGATGCGACCAAGGCCAATGCCTGGGCGCTGATCCGCGCGCTCGGGGTGAGCGGCGAGGAGATCGACATCCGCCCGGCGGCCAGGCAGATGCTCGCCGACATGCATCATCCCTTCGGCCGGGGCGAGCCGGTCTACGACGTCACCTTCGAGAACGTGCAGGCGGGGCTGCGCACCGACTATCTCTTCCGCCTCGCCAACCACCACGGCGGGCTGGTGGTCGGCACTGGCGACCTCTCCGAGCTGGGGCTCGGCTGGTGCACCTACGGCGTCGGCGACCACATGTCCCATTACAACGTCAACGCGTCGGTCTCCAAGACGCTGATCCAGCACCTGATCCGCTTCGTCGCCGGCTCCGGCGACGTCAGCGAGGAGACCGCGCGCGTGCTGCTCGCCGTGCTCGCCACCGAGATCTCGCCGGAGCTGGTGCCGGCCGCGGCCGGGCAGACCATCCAGTCGACCCAGCAGATCGTCGGGCCCTATGCCCTGCAGGACTTCAACCTCTACTACCTCACGCGCTACGGCTTCCGGCCCTCGAAGATCGCCTTCCTGGCGCACCATGCCTGGGGCGATGCCGGGCTCGGCGCCTGGCCGGCCGACCTGCCGGCCGCCGATCGCCGCGCCTATTCGCTGGCCGAGATCCGGCACTGGCTGACCGTGTTTCTCCGCCGCTTCTTCGTCAGCCAGTTCAAGCGCTCGACGCTGCCGAACGGGCCGAAGATCTCCTCGGGCGGCTCGCTGTCGCCGCGCGGCGACTGGCGCGCGCCTTCCGACGGAACCGCCAAGGTCTGGCTGGAGGAGCTCGAGGCCCACGTGCCGGCCTCCTGAGGCCGGCCGAACCTGAGCTCTCCCGCCTCACGGCCGGCGGCGCGGGGCTCAGGACCGGTCGCCGGCCGGCGCCAGGATCCAGGTGCCGCGGCCGGCCGCCTTGGCGGCGTAGAGCGCGGCGTCGGCCCGGGCCATCAGCCGGTCGGCGTCCTCGCCGGGCTCCAGGCGGGCGAGGCCGATGCTGACGCCGATGCCGACGAGGGCGCCGTCGACCTGGAAGGGCGCGCGCATGGTCGCCACCAGGCGCTCTGCGGTCTCCGCGAGGTCGTCCGCGTCGGAGCGGTGGATCACCGCGAACTCGTCGCCGCCGAGGCGGGCGACGAGATCGGCGCCGGGCACGGCCGAGCGCAGGCGGTCGGCGACCAGGCGCAGCACCGCGTCGCCGGCGGCGTGGCCGAAGGTGTCGTTCACCGGCTTGAAGCCGTCGAGGTCGAGGCAGAACAGGGCCGTCCACGGACCCTGTGGCTCGGCCAGCGCCTGGTCGAGGGCACGATGGAACTGCATGCGGTTGGCGAGGCCCGTCAGAGCGTCGTGCATGGCCAGATGGGCGACGCGTTCCTCGGCCCGCACCCGCTTGGTGACGTCGAGGATCGCCACCAGGAGGCCGGGCACGGCACCGGCCATGGTGCGCACGAACAGGAGGACGGCGATCTCCCCGCCGTCGGCGCAGCGGTGGCGCCAGACCGTCTCGGCCTCCGAGGCCCGGTCGGCCGAATGCAGCATGGCGGCGGCCCGGACGGCTTCGCCGGGAACGTGCAGGTCGGGCGCCGCCATCGCCAGGAAGGCCTCGCGGCCGAGGCCGTAGCGGCGGATGGCTGCCGCGTTGACGGCGGTGAGGCGCAGCGTCGCCGGGTCGAGCAGCAGCAGCGGCACCGGATTCTCGTCGAACAGCAGGCGGAAGGTCTCCTCGCGCTGCTTCAGCTCGGTGATGTCGACGCGCACGCCGATGGTGCTGCCGTCGGACAGGCGCCGGTCGTCGTAGCGCATCCAGCGCCCGTCGCGCATCTCCTGCTCCTCCTGGATGGCGGGCAGGGCGTGCTTGGCCATGCGGTAGGCGAGCCAGGCTTCCGGATCGCCGGCCGCCTCGGGCATGCGGCCGCTGGCGGCGCTCGCGCGCAGGATGTCGAGAAAGGCGACGCCCGGGCGCAGCAGCCCCGATATCTCGGGGTAGAGCTCGGCATAGCGGCCGTTCCACAGGACATAGCGGTCCTCGGGGTCGAGCACGCAGACGGCATGCGGCTGCATCTCGATCACCTCGCGCAGGCGGTCATGCGCGGCGCGCGCCTCGGCCTCGGCCCTGCGGGCCTGGGCATGCGCCTCCTCCAGCATGGCCTCGCTCACCGTGCGGTCGAGGATCGAGCGGAGCATGGCGCCGGTCAGGGCATGGCTTCCCTCGCCCCAGGCGACGAAGGAGACCTCCACCGGCAGCACCGCGCCGTCGCGCCGCAGCACCACCGTCTCGACCTGGCGGGAGCGGGCGAGGTCCTCGGCCACGCTCGGCCAGGCGCCGACCACGCCGCGCACCGACACGCCCAGAAGGCGATCTGCCGGCCGGTCCAGCAGCCTCAGGGCGGCGGCGTTGGCGAAGACGATGCGGCCGGCGGCATCGGCGCACAGCACCGCGTCGGGAATGCCGTGCAGAAGGGAAACGGCGTCCGGCGGGCCGAAGCTCGAGCCCGGCTCGCCGGCCTGCAATCGGGATCTCGCCGTGTCGGACACGCCTCGCCCTCGTTGCGGAAGCCATTGGCATAGCCCCGGGACGGTTAAGATTGCGAGCGCAGGCGGGCAGGCGTGCTCCCCCGTCTTCGATTTGGATGAATATTGACTTACCCCGGCCGCCGACGCGCGATCGGCCGGCGACTTCGGGGGCGTCTTCGGCCGGCGAGGCTTGCCGCCCGCCCGCACCCGTCCTATGAGGCGGTTTCCCGCCGGAGACCGCCATGCCCGCGACGCCCGAAGACCTCATCGCCTTCCTCGAGACGCTCGGCATCGCCACGACCACCGTCGAGCATGCGGCGCTCCACACGGTGGAGGATTCCAAGGCCCTGCGCGGCGAGATATCGGGCGGCCACACCAAGAACCTGTTCCTCAAGGACCGCAAGGGCGCGCTGTTCCTGGTGGTGGCGGAGGAGGACGCGCGCATCGACCTGAAGCGCATCCACGAGATCATCGGCGCCAGCGGCAAGGTCTCCTTCGGCTCGGCGGAGCTGCTGGTCGAGGCCTGGGGCGTGCAGCCGGGCGCGGTCACGCCCTTCGGCGCGATCAACGACCGGGAGGGGCGGGTGAGCGTGGTGCTGGACGAGGCGCTGATGCGTCACGGCGTGCTCAACCACCACCCCCTGGTCAACACGCGCACCACCTCGATCCGGCGCGAGGACCTCGTCGCCTTCCTCCGCGCGACCGGCCACGAGCCGAAGATCCTGGCCGTCTCCGCCGGCGCGGCCGAGCATGTGTGAGGCCGGCCCGATCCGGCTTGCGGGTCGGGCTGTTGCCTTTTCGCCCGGCCGCTCCCATTTAAGCGGCCATCTCCTGTCACCAAAGAGTGAACGATCATGAGCGCTGAAGCGGCCGGTGCGGACGGACTGATCAAGAACACCACGACGCAGGCCTTCATGGCGGATGTCGTCCAGGAATCGATGAAGCAGCCGGTGCTGGTCGACTTCTGGGCGGAGTGGTGCGGCCCCTGCAAGCAGCTGACCCCGGTGCTGGAGAAGGTGGTCCGCGCCGCCAAGGGCAAGGTCAAGCTGGTCAAGATGGACATCGACAAATATCCGCAGATCGCCGGCCAGCTCGGCGTGCAGTCGATCCCGGCCGTCTTCGCCTTCTCCAAGGGCCAGCCGGTCGACGGCTTCATGGGTGCGTTGCCCGAGAGCCAGGTCAAGGCGTTCATCGACAAGATCGCCGGCCCGGGCGGGCCGGACGAGATCGAGCTGATCCTGGCCGATGCCGAGGCGGCGCTCGCCGCCGGCGACTTCCCGGGCGCCTCGCAGCTCTTCGCCCAGGTGTTCGAGGAGGACGGCGAGAACCTCAAGGCCATCGCCGGCCTGGCGCGCTGCGCCGTCGGCGCGGGCGAGCTGGAGCAGGCCAAGGCGACGCTGTCGCTGGCGCCCAAGGGCAAGGAGAACGACCCCCTGCTCGCCAGCGTCAGGGCGCAGATCGAGCTTGCCGAGCAGGCGGCCGCGGTCGGCGATTTCGCGCCGCTGGAGAAGCGGATCGCCGCCGATCCCAAGGACTACCAGGCGCGCTTCGACCTGGCGCTCGGCCTCGCCGCCGCCGGCCGGCGCGAGGAGGCGGTCGACCAGCTCCTGGAGATCGCCCGGCGCGACCGCAAATGGAACGACGACGGCGCGCGCAAGCAGCTCGTCCAGTTTTTCGAAGCCTGGGGGCCGATGGATGAGAGCACGATCGGCGGCCGGCGGCGGCTGTCCTCGATCCTGTTCGCCTGAGGCGACCGTCCACGGAGGGCGAGGGCTGGCATGGCCCATGCGATGAGGGAGCCGGGCGACCTCCCGGCAGTGATCCCGGTCTTCCCGCTGGCGGGAGCGCTGCTGCTGCCGCGCGGCCACATGCCGCTCAACATCTTCGAGCCGCGCTATCTCGCCATGGTCGACGACGCCCTGCGCGGGCCGCGGCTGATCGGCATGATCCAGCCCGAGGCCGAGGACGCGTCCGACGTGCCGCGCCTCTACCATGTCGGCTGCGTCGGCCGCATCACCTCCTTCTCCGAGACCGGCGACGGGCGCTATCTCATCCAGCTCACCGGCGTGGCGCGCTTCCGCGTGCTGGAGGAGCCCGTCGTGGCCACGCCCTATCGCCAGTGCCGGGTGACAGCCGAGCCCTTCGCCGTCGACTTCAAGCCGCGGGCCGGAGAGGGAGAGGTCGACCGCGACGCGCTGATCCGCACGCTGCGCGCCTATATCGACGCCACCGGGCTGCAGGCGGACTGGGACGCCATCCGCCAGGCGCCGAACGAGGCGCTCGTCAACGCCCTGTCGATGATGAGCCCGTTCGGCGTGCGCGAGAAACAGGCGCTGCTGGAGGCGGCATCGCTGAAGCAGCGGGCGGACATGCTGGTGGCGATCACCGAGATCGAGCTCGCCAAGAACGGTCCGGGCGGCGACGGCCCGCTGCAGTAGATCGGCCCCGCCCGCAGGAGAACGCCATGCCCAACAGCGCCCCGTCCCGCCCTCCCCAGCTCGTCGACCCCAAGCTCCTGGAGCTGCTGGTCTGCCCGCTGACCAAGGCGACGCTGGACTATGACCGCGAGCGGCAGGAGCTGATCTCGCGCCCGGCCAAGCTCGCCTATCCCATCCGCGACGGCATCCCGATCATGCTCCCCGAGGAGGCGCGGCCGATCGAGTGATGCCGGCGGCCGATGAGCTCGACTCGTCGGCCGTCGGCCAAGCCTGGGTAACCCGGCGGCGGCGCTCGAAGACCGGGGCCGATGGTCGACCGGTCAGGGCACGCTGTAGGCCTTGTACTTGTCGAGCAGCCGCACCGGCTTGCGCAGCGCGTCGCGCCGGAAGGGATCGCCGAGCTCCTGCGTCACCATCACCTCGATGACGGTGGCGACATCGCTCTGCGCCGCGGCGCGGACGGCGTCGCCGATCGCGTCGGGATGCTCGACGCGGATGCCGCGCGCGCCCATCGCCTGCGCAACGGCGGCGAAGCTCGGATTGGCGAGGTTGGTGCCGATATAGCGGTCGGCGTAGTAGTCGATCTGGTTCTTCTTCTCCGCGCCCCACTGGCCGTTGTTGAACACCACGGCGGTGGCCGGGATGTTCTCGCGCACGCAGGTCAGCGTCTCCTGCAGCGACATGCCCCAGGCGCCGTCGCCGACATAGGCGAAGGCCGGCCGGTCGGGCCGCGCCACCTTGGCGCCGATGGCGGTGGGGAAGGCATAGCCGCAATTGCCGAAGCTCATGGCGGCGAAGAAGGAGTTCGGCGCCTCGAAGCGCAGGTAGGAATTGGACACCGAGCAGATATTGCCGATGTCGGTGGTCACCATGGCATTGCCGGGCAGCGCCTTCTCCAATCCGCGCAGGGCGCGGCGCGGGGCGATCGGCGCGCCGTCGGCCTGGCCCCAGCGGTCGAGCTCGGCCTCCCAGGCCGCCTTCTGGCCGGCGATCTCCTCCAGGCGGCGCTCGCGGTTGGCATGGGCGGCGAGGGCGCGGTTGCCGGTCTCCAGGCGCTTGAGGATCTCCACCGCGGCGGCGCGGGCGTCGCCGCAGATGCCGACCGCGGCCTGCTTCACCAGCCCGAGCTTGCGCGGGTTCATGTCGACCTGGATCAGCCTGGCCGTCTTCGGCCAATAGTCGATGCCGTGCTGGGGCAGGGTGCCGAACGGGCCGAGGCGGGTGCCGAGCGCCAGCACCACGTCGGCCTGGGCCAGGAGCTTCATCGCCGCCTTCGAGCCCTGATAGCCGATCGGCCCGGTCCAGAGCCGGTGGCTGCGCGGGAAGGAATCGTTGTGGAGATAGGTGTTGACCACCGGCGCGTCGAGATGCTCGGCGAGCCTCACCACGTCGTCGACGCCGCCGGACATCACCACGCCGCCGCCCGACAGGATCACCGGGAACTCGGCCTCGGACAAGAGCCGCACCGCGTCCTCGAGGCTGTTCGGCCCGCCGGCCGGGCGCTCCACCCGTATCGGCACGGGAATATGGGCGTCGAACTCGCCGTAGAACAGGTCTCGCGGGATGTTGAACTGGGTCGGCCCGCGCTCCAGCAGGGCATAATCGAAGCAGCGGCCGAGCAGCTCGGGAATGCGCGCCTGGTTGGAGCAGTGCACCTGGTACTTGGTGATCTTCTCGAAGAAGGGCAGCTGCTCCGTCTCCTGGAAGCCGCCGAGCCCCTGGGTGTTGGAACCGGTCTCGGGCGTGATCACCACGACCGGCGAATGCGCCCAGTAGGCGGCGGCCACCGCCGTGACGAAATTGGTGATGCCCGGCCCGTTCTGGGCGATGCACACGCCGGGCCGGCCGGTGGCGCGGGCATAGCCGTCGGCCATGTGGCCGGCGCCCTGCTCGTGCGCCACCGAGACGAAGCGGATGCCGGCGGGCTCGAACAGGTCGAGCGCGTCCATATAGGCCGAGCCGACGATGCCGAAGACATGGGTGACCCCCTGCGCCACCAGGGTCTCGACGAAGGCTTCGCTGGCGGACATGCGGGTCATGGCGGGGCTCCACGGGACGGCACCGGACGATAGCGTCGAGGCGGGGCGGGCCTTAGGGCCAAGAGCATGGATCAGGCAGGGCCAGGCCGGCGGCGCGGCAGATGTCCGCCGGTGACGTTTGCGTCCGGGCGCCTACCTCTTGGCTTTCTCGCGCCGGCGCTTCGGGGCCGCCGTTGCGGCCGCGCGGTCGGCCGCCTCGCGGGCCTGCTGCACCAGGAGCGCTTCGTCCGCCTCCTTGGCCAGCCTGAGGGCGCGCAGCCGCAGGGTCTTGGCCTGCTGCGCCTGGCGCTCGATCGCCTCGCGCTCCATGGCCTGGGCCGCTTCCTGCTGGCGAATCTTGGTCTTGGTGAAATTCGAATGGGCCTGCCGAATAGCCTCCTCGGAGGATCGCGTGCGCGAGGTCATGGTTCGTTCCTGAATTCGTGGTCTCGATGAAGAGGCGCTCCGCCCGGGCCTGGAAGGCGGGATGCAACCCCACGGAGACGGTGCCGTACCGGATGGCTCACCCGGGACGGCTTGCCGCAACGTAATGTCCGCCCTATTTCTTGCCGCCCTTGGTCGGGGTGGAGCCGATCGGCTTGACCGGCGTCAGCGAGCCGAGCGGTGCTGCCGGCGTGGCCTTCGGCTTGTCCTTCTTGGGCTTTCGCGTCTCGCGATTGCTGCGCATCTGACCTTTGGCCATGGTCTGTCTCCTCTGTGGGGCAGGGGTGAAACGATCGGCCGCCGTCGAGCTCAGTCGGGCTCGGCCTGATCGAGCAACCGGTCGAAATCGGCGAGAACCGCCTCGATCAGCTTGGTGTGGCGCGGGTCGTGGCCGCTCGGGCTCTTGGCGAAAAGTCCGAGCAGATAGCGTGCCTTGGCGACGGCATCGTGCCATTCCGTCGCTGGGGCGGCCAGAAGGAAACGTTCGAGCTCGTCCTGCCGGGCCTGCAGCGCCGCACGGTCGGCCTCGACCTCCGCCATCAGACGACGCAGCCGCGTCGCCTTCTGCGCCGCCATGCCACGACGGCTGTCGAGATCGATCGGTGAATCCATCGCGGGCCGCCCTGCGGAAAAGAAAAGACGAGCAAGAACGTGCTGAGGATGGCAGCCGGTTGCGCCGGATTTTTCCATTCTCGGCCGGATGCTGCGCAAAATGACATCGCATCATCTAGCAAGAATTCCGGGATTTTTCAAATTAAAACAAGAAATTATGGGAGATGCCCGCACGGGGCGGACCGCTCCGCCGTCCGGACGGGCGCCATGGCGGGGCCGTCATGCTCCTGTCCGGGGCGGGGCTCACCCGGCCCGCGGCCGGCCGGATGCGGAGCGCGCCGCGCCGGCGAGCGCCGCCAGGCCGGCGTCGATCTTCGCGACCGGGATCGAGGAGAAGCCGAGCCGGAAGAACGCTGCCGGCGGGTCGGCGCCGGCGAAGAACACGTCGCCCGGCTCGATCACGACACCGGCGGCGAGGGCGCGGCCCGCGAGGTCGCGCGCGTCGCGGCCGGGCGCCTCGATCCAGGCGCTGCTGGCGCCGGGATCGCCGCGCCGGCGCGTCCAGGGCAGGTGGCGTGCGAGCGCCGCCTCGACCGCCACGGCGCGCTCGGCCATGGCGCGGGCAAGGCGCTTCAGGTGCGCCTCGTGGTGGCCGAGGGCGATGAACAGCGCCGCGGCGCGCTGGTTGTTGGCGGGCGGGTGGCGCAGCATCAGCCGGCGCAGGGCGCGCAGCTCGTGGATCAACGGCGCCGGCGCGACGACATAGCCGAGCCGCAGGCCCGGGGCGAGCGTCTTGGAGAGGCTGCCGACATAGAGCACGCGGCCGGAGCGGTCGAGGCTCTTCAGCGCCGGCAGCGGCGTGCGGCCGGCGGGGATCTCGATCTCGTAATCGTCCTCGATCACCACGACGTCGTGATCCCCGGCCGCGGCCATCAGCGCCTCGCGCCGCGCCATCGGCATGGTCACCGTCGTCGGGCATTGGTGGCTCGGCGTGACATAGACGTAGTCGCAGCCGGCGAGGCCGCCGCCGACCATCACGCCGTCGCCGTCGAGCGGCAGGAGGCGCAGCATCGCCTCCCGCGAGGCGAAGATGTTGCGGGCGTCGGGATAGCCGGGATCCTCCATGCCGACCACGGTGCCGCGCTCCATCAGCAGGACGGCGATGAGGAACAGGGCCTGCTGGGCGCCCATCGTCACCATCACCTCGTCCTCGCCGGCCCAGACGCCGCGCAGCGGCAGCACGCGCTTGCGGATCTCGCCGATCAGGACGGGATCGTCGCCGTCGATGAGGTCGCGCGTCCAATCGCGGATCTCCAGGGCGCCGAGGGCGGCGCGCACGCATTCGCGCCAGTCGTTGACCGGAAACAGCGACAGGTCGGGCTGGCCGTAGACGAAGGGGTAGGGCAGGCCCTGCCAATCCGCCGGCTTGACGATGTTGCGGGCGAGCGAGGGGCGCTGCTTGAGCCGTGCCGTCCAGTCCGGCGCCCCTGCCGCGTGCCTGGACACGGGCGCCGGGCCGGGCCGGCGCGAGGACACGGCGACGAAATGGCCGCCGCGCTCGCGCGAGACCAGGATCGCCTCGTCGACGAGGTGCTGGTAGGCGAGCACGACGGTGTTGCGGGCCACGCCCAGCGCCGCGGCGAGGTCGCGGCTGGACGGCAGGCGCGTGCCGGCGACGAGCCTGCCCTCGCTGATCGCCGAGACGATGGCGCGCCGGATCTGCACCTGCAGCGGCCGGCCCTCGCCGGGCGCGAGCCGGATCAGCTGCGCCCACAGGGCGCTGCGCGCACCGTCGCGGACCGCACCGGTCCTTGCCTCCATCGAACGCCGTCCCCTGGACCTATCGCGCCCTGCGATCCCAGCCCATGGTCGCCGCATGGGCCGAATTGCGCAAGCGAGGGCGTGATGGACGGATCGACGGCGATCAAAGCGCGCGACGGCACGCCGGTCGCGATGGACAATCACTGGATGCCGTTCACGCCCAACCGGGCGTTCCGGGCCGAGCCCGCCATCGTGGCGCGGGCGGAAGGGGTGCATTACTTCGACCCGACGGGCCGCCGGATCCTCGACGGCTCGTCGGGCCTGTTCACCACGCCGGCCGGCCACGGGCGGCGCGAGATCGCCGAGGCGGTCGGCCGGCAACTGATGGAGCTCGACTACACGCCGAGCTTCCTGCGCGGCCATCCCAGGGCCTTCGAGCTCGCCGGCCGCATCGCCCGCCTGATGCCGCCGGGGCTCGACCGCATCTTCTTCGCCAATTCGGGCTCCGAGGCGGTCGACAGCGCCATGAAGATCGCGCTCGCCTATCACCGCGCCCGCGGCGAGGGCCAGCGCCAGATCTTCGTCTCGCGCGAGCGGGCCTATCACGGCGTCAATTTCGGCGGCGTCGCCCTCTCCGGCATGGTCAACAACCGCCGGACCTTCGGCATCGGCCTGCCCAGCGCCGTGCACATGCGCCACACCCATATCCCGGAGAACCGCTTCAGCCGCGGCGAGGGCGAGCACGGCGCCGACCTCGCCGAAGACCTCGCCCGCGTCGCCGCCACCCATGGCGGGGAGAGCATCGCGGCGGTGTTCGTCGAGCCGGTCGCCGGCTCGACCGGCGTGCTGGTGCCGCCGAAGGGCTACCTCGCTCGGCTGCGCGAGATCTGCGACCGGCACGGCATCCTGCTCGTCTTCGACGAGGTGATCACCGGCTTCGGCCGCACCGGCCGCGCCTTCGCGACGCAGGCCTTCGGGGTGACGCCGGACCTGATCACCATGGCCAAGGCCATCACCAACGGCGCCCAGCCGATGTCGGCCGTGGCGGTGAAGCGCGCGGTCTGCGACGTGGTGATGAATGCCGCGCCCGAGGGCGGCGTCGAGCTCTTCCACGGCTACACCTGGTCGGCGCATCCGGCGGCCTGCGCCGCGGCGCTGGCGGCGCTCGACATCTACGAGGGCGAGCTGCTGTTCGAGCGCGCCGCCCAGATGTCGGCCTATTTCCTCGACCAGCTCTTCGCGCTCCGCGACATCCCCATCGTCACCGACATCCGCGGCATCGGCATGCTCGGCGGCTTCGACGTGGCGCCGATGGGCAATCCCGGCCAGCGCGGCCACCTCCTGCAGCGCCGGCTGTTCGAAGAGGGCGTGCACATCAAGACCACCGGGGATGCCGCCATCGTCGCGCCGGCCTTCGTGATGGAGGCGGGCGAGATCGACCGGATGTGCGAGACGTTCCGCACGGTGCTGAAGGCGCTGTGAGTCTCACAGCCGCTTGGTCATGAACACCCGCCGGTAGCCGTTCTCCGCCGCCCGGTGCGTCTCGACGAAGCCGAGATGGCGGTAGAGCGGCAGGTTCTCGGTCATCACCTCGTTGGTGTAGAGCCTCACCTCCGGCAGGCCGAGCCGGCGCGCCTCGGTCTCGGCATGGGCGACGAGCGCCCGGCCGATGCCCTTGCCCTGGAAGCGCGGCGAGACGGCGACGGTGTCGAGCAGGAGATGGTCGTCTTCCGGCGCGAGGATCAGCACGCCGGCGATGCGGCCATGGCGGGTGAGCACGCTGGCCCGGCCGGCCGCGACATGGGCGGCGTAGTCGTCCAGCATCGGGCCGGGCGGCCGGTCCATGCGCGGCAGGTAGAGCGCGAAAGCCTCGCACACCAGCGTCTCGATGGTCGGCACGTCCTCGGGCTCGGCTAGGCGGATCATGGCGGTCCCCGGCCTGCGCCCGCGGGTGGGCGGAGAGGCGCAGCATCCCGCAATCCGGCGGCGCCGGCAAGGCGCGCTCGCTACAGGCGCGCTTGCTACAGGCCCCTGTCACCGCCCCGGCATGGTGTCGACCCGGCGCAGCGCCGGGAAGAGGCGCGACCAGGCGAGGGCGACGAGCACGGTGCCGATGCCGCCGATCACCACGGCCGGAACCGTGCCGAACAGCGCGGCGGTCATGCCCGATTCGAACTCGCCGAGCTGGTTCGAGGTGCCGACGAACATCGAGTTCACGGCGCTCACCCGTCCGCGCATCGCGTCGGGCGTCTCGAGCTGCACCAGGGTGGAGCGGATGACGACGCTGACGACGTCGCAAGCGCCCATGGCGACCAGGGCGGCGAGCGAGAGCGGGATCGAGGTGGAGAGGCCGAAGACGATGGTGGCGAGGCCGAAGGCCACGACGGCGATGAACATCTTGACGCCGACATGGCGCCGGAGCGGCCGGCGGGCGAGGACCAGGGAGGTCGAGAGGGCGCCGACCGCCGGGGCCGCTCGCAGCATGCCGAGGCCGAGCGCATCGGTGTGCAGGATGTCGTGCGCATAGATCGGCAGCAGCGCGGTGGCGCCGCCGAGCAGCACCGCCACCATGTCGAGGGAGATGGCGCCGAGGACGATCGGCCGGCCGCGGATGAAGCCGAAGCCGGAGAGCAGGGTGGCGAGGCTCACCGGCTCGCGCGGCGGCGGCAGGCTGGCGGTGCGCAGCGCCAGGACCAGCAGGCTGGCGAGCCCGTAGAGCAGGGCGACGACGCCATAGGCGGCACCCGGCCCGGCGAGGTAGAGCAGGCCGCCGGTGGCCGGGCCGAGGATGGTGGCGGTCTGCACCGCCGAGGCGGAGAGCGCCAGCGCCTGGGGCAGCAGGGCCGGGCCGACCACACCCGGCAGCAGCGCCGCCATGGTCGGCATCTCGAAGGTGCGGCAGGCGCCGATCAGCGCGGCGGCGGCGAAGATCACCGCCGGCGAGATCGTGCCGGTGACGGAGGCGAGGGCCAGCCCGGCCGCGGTCGCAGCCTCGACCCACTGGCAGGCGCGCACGACGCGGCGCCGGTCATAGCGATCGGCGATATGGCCGGCCGGAATGGTGAGGAGCAGCATCGGCAGGAACTGGCTGAGGCCCAGCAGGCCGAGGTCGAAGGCCCGCCCGGTGAGGCCGTAGAGCTGCCAGCCGATCACCACCGCGACGATCTGGAAGCTGCCGGTCGACAGCACCCGCGCCGACCAGAAGTTCCAATAGCCGGTCTGCGCCAGGGCGTTCGGTTGCTCCAACGAAAGTGCCGGCATGGGAGGAAAGGGGAACGCTGCGTGTCGCCAGGGAGATGCGGTCTAGTGTTGTGCTTCCGACGCTTGGTCCCCGACCATTGTGTTGGAAGCACAACACAAAGCATTGAACCAACTAGGGTTCCGGGCTGACGGTTCGGAACGAACCGTTAGAGTCGGAACACTAGCATGCCCGGCCCGGCCGCGTAACGCCGGGATTGCGGCCAGCGCCATGCGCTCCACGCATGGGGCTTCCTGCCTCAGGCGGCCTCGGCGGCGCGCGGCTCGCCCTGGCCGCGGCGCAGCGCCGGGCGGGCGGTGATGCGGTAGACCGCCGCCGGGGGGATGTTGCGGAAGGCGCGGCCGATCAGCGTCGCCCTGAGGCCGAGGCGGCCGAGGATGGCGCGCGGGATCGGACAGCGCGGGCCGTACGTGAACTGGTAGAAGGCGCCGCCCGGCCTGAGATAGCCGAAGGACCCGGCCATGATGGCCATGACCCGGCGCGGCGGCATGGTGAGGAGCGGCAGGCCGCTGACGACGGCGCCGACCGGCGCATCGGGAAAGAGGCGGTGCTCGGCGAGCCGGCTGGCATCGAGGCGCAGCACGCGCGCGCCGGCAAAGCGCGACTGCAGGAGCTCGGCGAAGTCGGCGCCGAACTCGATCAGCGTCAGGTCCTCTTCGCGCACGCCGCGCGCCAGCAGGGCCCGGGTGAAGACGCCGGTGCCCGGCCCGAGCTCGATCACCGGGCCGGTGCCCGCGCCGATCTCGCTGGTGATCAGCGCGGCCAGGGCGCGGCCGGAGGGAGCGACCGCCCCGACCCGGCCGGGGGCAGCCGCCCAGGCGCGCAGGAAATGCAGGGAATCGGGAAGAGGGATGGCCATGGCGCGGAAGCCCCTTGATTGGTCGGTGGCGGCGCAGCCGCGCACCTCCACCTGCGGCATGCGGATTGCGCGGACATGACGCTCATGCGCGGTTCTCCGGCTTGTGGACGGGCAGCAACATCCGAAAGCGCGCGCCGCCGTTCGGGCCGTCGAGCACGGCGATCGAGCCGCGATGCAGGCGGACGATCTCGCTGACCAGGTGCAGGCCGAGGCCCGCGCCCCGCTCGCGCGGGTTGAGGCGCTGGAACGGCTCGAAGATCCGCCGGCGATGCGCGGGCGGGACGCCCTCGCCCTCGTCGACCACCTCGACCGCGCCGTCCCGCTCGACCCGGATGGCGATCGATCCGTCGCCGGCGTGCTCGATCGCATTCTGGACGAGGTTGGTCAGGGCCCGCTCCAGCGAGGGGGCGTCGCCGAGCACCTCGACGCGATCGACCTCCGCCTCGACCGAGAGGTCGAAGCCGCCGGCGATGGCGAGCGGCGCGAGGTCCGCGGCGACCTGCCGGGCGAGGCGCACGAGGTCGACGGGGGCGGCATCGCGCGCCGTCCGGTCGATGCGCTGCAGATCGAGCAGCTGCTCGGCGAGATTGGCGAGGCGGGCGGCGTCGGCGAGGAGGCGCGTGCGCTGCGAGCCGTCCGGCAAGGCCTCCAGGCGGGTGGTCAGGATGGCGATCGGGGTGCGCAATTCGTGCGCGGCGTCGGCGAGGAAGCGCTGGCGCCGCTCATAGCCTTCGTCCAGCCGCTCGAGCGCCGCGTTCACAGCCTCGATGAACGGCGCGACCTCGGCCGGCACCGCATCGGGCGGCAGGCGGGCCCCGCGCTGGTCGGGCCGGATGCGGGCGGCTTCCGCCGCGGCCTGGTTCAGCCCGGCGAGCGCGCGGCGCACCACCAGCGGCGTCGCGATCAGGGTGGCCAGCGTCATCAGCGCCAGGATCGGCACGGTCACGCCGGCGAAGACCACGGCCATGGCCCGGAGCGAGCGGCCGAGCGGCACCTCGCCCCCGGGGCCGGTCAGGATCTGGAGCGGGCCGATGGCCGTGTCGACGCGCTTCAGCCGCGCGCCCGGCCGCGTGGGGTCCCAGAGGTTCCAGCCGAGCCGAGCCTGGCCGACGCGCTCCAGCGCCGGCGCGAGGTCGGCGAACGGCTCCGGCACCGTCCCCTCGACGAGCTGGCGCCCCTCGCCGTCGCGGACCACGAACCACAGATCCGGCAGCGCGACTCGAAGCGCGGCGAGCTCGGGCGTGGGGCGGAGCGTCAGGCCGCCCCCGGCGTCGCGCCCGGCGGCGTCGACCACCGCATCGATGATGTCGTCCTCCGATTCCAGCTTGACGAGGTGGCCGGTGCCCCACAGCGCCCCGAGCAGCACCAGGACGAGCAGCGTCAGCGCCGCCGCCTGGAGCGCGACCAGGCGGATGACGAGGTGGCGGCGCAGCGAATAGCAGGCGGAGCGGGTCATGGCGCGCCGCGCAGGAGATAGCCGACGCCGCGGATGCCGTGGATCTCGACGTCGGCGGCGGCGATGCGGCGGCGCAGGCGCGAGACATGGGCGTCCAGGGCGTTGGACTGGACCTCGTCGTCGAAGCCGTAGACCGCTTCCTCCAGGGCGGCGCGCATCTCCGTGCGCCCGGCGCGGCGGATCAGCGTCTCCAGGACGAGCAGCTCGCGGCGCGGCAGGTCGAGGGGGACGCCGTCGATGCTCGCCTCCCGATGCTCCTGGTCGAAGGTGAGGCGGCCGATGCGCACGGTGCGGGCGGCGCGATCGCCGCGCCGGCGCAGCACGGCGCGCAGACGCGCCAGCAGCTCCTCCACGGCGAAGGGCTTGGCGAGATAATCGTCGGCGCCGGCATCGAGGCCCGCCACCCGGTCGACCAGCTCGCCGCGGGCGGTGAGGACGATCACCGGCACGCCGCCGGAGCCGGCCGGGGAGCCGGCGGCCGCGCGCAGGCCGGCCAGCAGCGCCAGCCCGTCGCCGTCCGGCAGCCGGCGGTCGAGCAGGACGGCATCGTGCACGGCCTCGGCCAGGGCCGCGCGCGCCTCCGCCAGCCGCGTCACGTGGTCGACCAGGATGTCGTGCCGGCCGAGGGCGGCGCAGAGCGCGCCGGCCATCTCGGGCTCGTCTTCGATCAGGAGGATCCGCAAGCGCCGCTCCAGCGTCCGAGGCTCGCCTTCTCCCGCAGCACCATTGCCGGCACATTGCGGCTCCTGCTCCTGGCATGAAAGAGCCAGGGCGGGAAGAAAAATCGCGGAGCGCTGTCGGATCGGCCCGGGTCCGATCGTCCTCCGGCAGTTCGCAAGCATAAGGAGGATCTCATGTCCTATGTCGACGGCTTCGTGCTCGCCGTGCCCAGGGCGAAGCTCGATGCCTACAAGGCGCTGGCCGCCACGGCCGGCGCGGTGTGGAAGGAGCACGGCGCGCTCGCCTATGTCGAATGCATCGGCGACGACGTGCCCTATGGCGAGCTCACCTCCTTCCCGCGGGCCGTCCAGGCCGGGGAGGACGAGGTCGTGGTGTTCTCCTGGATCGTCTACCCCTCGCGCCAGGAGCGCGACGCGATCAACGCCAAGGTCATGGCCGATCCGCGCCTCAAGGGCGACATGGCCGACATGCCTTTCGACGGCAAGCGCATGATCTATGGCGGCTTCGAGGCCTTCCTGGAGCTGTAGGACGTCTCGTACCATCGGCCTCGGTCTTCGACCGATGCCGAGTGGGTGAGGCTCAAGCGCCGCACGGGCTTGGCCCATCATCGATGAGTCGGGCTCATCGATGATGGGTGTCAGCCCAGGAGATCGACGAGCGACCGGGCGGCGACCACCAGCGTCAGCCCGGTCAGCGCCAGCAGCGACACCAGCCGATAGGCGCGCTCGGAGGCGTGGCGGAAGGCGAGGGCACCGGTCCGGGCGCCGACGAACAGGGCGGGAAAGGCGATCGCCGCGCCGAGCACCTCGGCCGGGCCGACCAGCCGGGAGGCGAGGGCGGTGGCGAGGCCGACGGTCGAGGTTCCGAGAAAGTAGAGCATCATGGTGGCGCGGATGTCCGCGACGGGCAGCGGCAGCGCCAGGCAATAGGCGATGACCGGCGGGCCGGGCATCGCGGCGAGGCCGTTGAACAGGCCCGAGAGGGCGCCGAGCCCGGCGGCCGGGACCCGTCCGGGCAGGCGGCGGAAGCGGAAGCCGGAGATCAGGATCGCCGTCGCCACCACCAGCACCAGGGCGATGGCGAGGCGGGCATGGGCGGCGGAGAGCAGGGCGAGCGCCATGATGCCGAGCGGCGTCGCCGCCGCCATGCCGACGGCCAGCGGAGCGACGCTGGCTCCGTGCGACCGGGTCAGGGCGGCTCGGAGGTCGGTGAGGCCGATGCAAAGGCCGAGCAGCAGCACCATCGCCACCGCCTGGGCCGGCGCCAGCACCAGGCTCAGCAGCGGCGTCGCCGCAATGGCGAAGCCGAAGCCGGTGAAGCCGCGGAGAGCGCCGCCGAGGAACACGGCGAAGCCGATCCAGGCGAGGTCGGCGAGCGGGAGATCGACCATGTCGCCGAGCGGGATCACACCCCGTCGCGCGGGATGGCCTCGTCCCAGCGGCGCTCGGCGAGGAGGTCGTCGTCCTCGAAGGCGCGCACCGTGCCGGCGATGCGGAAGGCCTCGCGCGTCGCCGTCATCTCCGCCGTCACCTCGGTGCGGAAGCGCCGGCCCTCGCAGGCGAGGCTGCAGCTCTGCGCCACGCTCTGGCGGGCGCTGGCTGGATCGCCGTCCCGGATGGAGAAGTCGCGGCGGCTCTCATGGGCGAAGTCGGTGTCGATCGCCTCGAAGCGCGTCGGCGCGGCGCCGAAGGCGTCGCCGTCGACGACCATCGTCGCTTCGCCGGTGACGAGGTCGAGGCTGAAGCGGCGCTCGATCCTGGGCGCGGCCAGGGCGGTGGCGGGCCCGGTCGGCGCGCTCTGCGGCGGCTCGAAGCGGATCGCCGCATCCTCGCGGCGCGGGCGGCGGACGGGGAGGATCAGGGCGCTGTCGCCGGTGCGCACGGTCAGGGTCGCCGCATCCTGCGCCGGCCAGGCCGTCGGCCAGGCGGCGGTCGAGATCGAGAGGCGGATGCGATGGCCGGCCGGGAAGGCGTGGGCGCAGTCGCAGAGCCGGATGCGCACGATCTCGAAGGCGCCGGGCTCGAGCGGGCGGGGCGTCTCGTGGCCGTCGCGATGGGTGAGGTTCAGGATCTGCCAGGAGACGCGGGTGGCGCTCCCGTCCGGCGCGACGTCGCCGAGGCGCACGCAGATCTGCCCCGTCGGGGCATCGCTCGCGAGCTCCAGCACCAGCTCCGGCGCGCCGAGGATCTCGATGCGGTCGGCGAGCTCCTTGGAATCGAAGACGAGGGAGAGGCCGTCGTCGAGGCGCTGGTCGGCGGGCGCCTCGCCGGGAAGGCCCGAGGCCATCCATTCGCCGGCGGTCAGGCCGGACCAGAGCGGCGAGCGCACGGCGAGGTCGGCCGAGAGCGCCGGCCGCCACCAGAGCTGGCCGGGCGAGAGGAACATCGGACGGCGGGTGATCAGGCGCGAGGGCCAGGAGGCCTCGCCGATCCAGCGGCCCGGGCGGTCGCCGGGGGCGCCGGGTGGGGCGTGCTCCTCCATGAAGGCGCGCAGCATCGGCTCGGCCATGATGCCGGTGTCGATGCCCCTGAGCCAATGGTCCCACCAGCGCCTGGCTTCCTGCAGGAAGCCGATGGCCGGGCCGGGCACGCCCTCGTGCGGGTAGCAATGCGCCCAGGGGCCGATCAGGCCGAGGCGCGGCACGGCGAGGTGCTCGAGCAGGCGCGGCACCGCATTGGTGTAGGCGTCGGCCCAGCCGCCGACGGCGAAGACCGGCACGGCGATGGCCGACCAGTCCTCGCAGACCGAGCCGTGCTTCCAGAAGGCGTCGCGGCGCTGGCGGGACGCCCAGAGCGCGGGGAAGAACGGCAGATGCTCCAGCCGCCGGCGCCAGGCCTCGCGCCAGCCCGAGCCCGATATCGAGGGCGTCGGCGGCAGGGCCTGCCAGGCCAGCATCGCGGCGCCCCACGAGAGATTGTCGTTGAGCAGCGCACCGCCCATGAAATGCACGTCGTCGGCATAGCGGTCGTCGGTGGAGCAGACCGAGATCACCGCCTTCAGCGCCGGCGGGCGGCGGGCGGCGACCTGCAGCGCATTGAAGCCGCCCCAGCTCTTGCCGATCATGCCGACCTTGCCGTCGCACCAGGGCTGGCGGGCGAGCCAGTCGATCACGGCGCAGGCGAAGGCCAGCTCCTGCTCGTCATATTCGTCGCCGAGCAGGCCGTCGCTGTCGCCGGAGCCCGGCAGGTCGACGCGGATGGCGGCATAGCCCTGCGCCGCGAACCAGCCGTGCATGGCCTCGTCGCGCGAGCGCGTGCCGTCGCGCCAGCGGTAGGGGATATATTCCAGGATGGCCGGGACCGGGTTCGCCTCGGCATCGTCCGGCAGCCAGGCCCGCGCCGCCAGGCGCGTGCCATCCGGCATGGGGATGAACAGGGGCTCGACGCTGCGGATCGGGCGGGGCATGGGCGCCTCTCGGTTATCCCTCCCTCATAGCAAGGGCGGCGCCCGTCTCAAACCACTGCCAGGTGATTGTCGAAGCCGATATCGGCCTGCAGCAGCGGCCGGGCCTCGGCTCCGTCGATCGCGACCATGCCGCCATGGCCGCCGGTCATGACGAAGCCCTGCGCCAGGCCGGCGACTGCGCAGCAGTCGGCCAGCGGCACGGCGGCGAGGCAGCGGCCGGAGGCGGCGTCCCAGACGCCGCAGAGGCTGCCGAGCGGCGAGGTCGCGGCGACGAGGCGCCCGGCCTCGTCGGCGGCGACGCCGCCGACATAGCCCGCCATGACGGCCCAGCCGCCGGGCGGCGGCTCCAGCCAGCGCCGGTCGCCATCGATGCCGACGATGCCGACCAGCGGGCGGACCATGCCGTCGCGCTCCGTCTCCTGGCAGCCGAAGGCGACGGCGCCCTCGGCCAGCACGGCGAGGTGGCGGATGGAGAGCGAGGCCATGGCCTCGTCGAGCGTCGTCAGGGCCTCGAGTCGGCCGGAGCCGATGGCGATGCGGGCGATGGAGGAGGCGATCAGGCCCTCGTTGAGCTTGGCGCGGCCGGTATCCGGGCGCATGTCGATGCCGCCATTGGCGACGATCAGCGTGCGGCCGTCGGCGCTGGTGACGAGGTCGTGCGGGCCGACGCCGCCGCTCGGCCATTCCGCCACGGCGCGGAAGCCCCGCCGGACGTCGCGCACGCCGATGACGCCGCGCCCGGCCTCATAGTCGTTCTCGGTGGTGAGGAACAGGTCGCCCCCGCCGGCGAACAGGCCATGGCCGAAGAAATGGCGCCCCGGCGTGCTCTCGAAGGCGAGCGACTGCTCGAAGCGGGCGAGGTCGACCGCCACGCCGAAGCGGCCGGGACGGCGCGCCACGGCGACGCAACGCGCCGCATCGGGATGCATGGCCACGGCATGGACGCGCGCCGGCAGGTCGAGATGCGCGTCCGGCGCGGCATGGCCGCTCCAGCGGCCGAGGCCGGGCAGCAGCCCGTCGCGCAGGAAGGGGGCGACGACCTGCGGCGACGCCGCGGCCGCGGCGGGGCGGGCCACCATGGCGGCGGCCGCCGCCGCGGCGGCGCGCAGGATGTCGCGGCGCGTCGGCATCAGTCGCCGTCCAGGCCGTTGAAGCCGAGCGTCAGGCCGAGCTCGGCCGGCAGGTCCTGCTGCAGCAGGGCGCGCACGCTCTTCAAGCGAGCGAGCAAGGCCTCGGCGCTGCGGCGCCGGACGGGATCGCCGGCGCCGTCGGGGAAGTCGGCCAGCGCCCGCGCCGCGTCGTCGACGCGGACCAGCAGCGCGTCCCAGGACCGGCGGCGCACCGGGTCGGCGGCGCCGTCGAGCGCGGCGACGAAGGCGCGCAGGCCCTCGATATTGGCGAGGATCATCTCCCGCGTCAGCCCGGACCGCCGCGCCTCGGCGGCCGCCGGCCGGGCATCGTCGGGGCTGGCGCCCAGGACCGGCTCCAGCTTCTGGTCCTGGATCACGGCGAGGCCGGTCATGAAGCCGGTGACCAGCTCGGCGGCGGCCTGCTGCATGGAGACGGACAGGGCAGGGTCGAGATCCCCCCTGGCGAGGCGCGCGGCATAGCCGGTATCGGGCGTGCCCCAGGCCGCCGAGACCGATGCGGTGATGGCGGCCACATTGGCGGCGATGGCCATGGCGGCGGCACAGGCGCGCTTGCCCGCGTCGGACGCAACCGCCACCGGCGGCTCGGGGCCGCCGGCGGGATCGGCATAGGCGAGGCGTTCGAGCGCGGGGATGCCCTGGGCGGCGGCGCTCGCCCGCGCCACGCGCTCCGGCGTGATCGGGTCGCTGCCGGCGAGCAGGGCGGCGAGGCCCTTGGCGCCGGCATTCTTGCGCTCGGGCCAGAAATAGAGCCGCTCCGCGACGCCGTTCTCGCCGACCGGGCCGAAGCGGAAGGCCTGCACCGCGCCATAGGCCAGCGCCAGCCGGCGATGGGCGGCCTGCACCGCGGCGAGGCCGGTTGCGTCGGGCGCGGGGCAATAGACGCCCCAGGCCGCGGCGTCGGCTGTCGCGGCTGCGGCGAGCCCGGCATAGGCCGGGGCGAGGAAACGGCCGGCGACCCCGCTTACCACCGCCTGGTCCCGCGTCGTGTCGGCCCTGGCGCTGCCGGCCGGCGCGAGCAGAGCCAAGGCGAGGAGCGCCGCGAGCCGCGGCTGCAAAGGTCCGAAAGCCACGTGCATCGGTCAAAGGCCCTTCAGGTAGGATTCCAGAGCGGCCCTCTCCTCGGGCGAAGCCCGGTCGAAGGCGGCACGCGTCGCGCCGGCTTGGCCGCCATGGGCGGCGACCGCTCCGGCGATCGTCGTGGCGCGCCCGTCATGCAGGAGCGCGCCGCCCGCCGCAAGCCGGGCGCCGAGGCCGATCAGCGGCGCGGTGCGCCATTCCGACGAGGCGACGCCCGGCTCGGCGACGCCGTCGTCGAGGTCCGGCCCCATCTCGTGCAGCAATAGGTCGGAAAAGACGGCGGCGGTGCGACCGCTGATGTCGCTCAGCATCGGCCGGTGGCAGGCGGCGCAGCCGAGCCGCTCGAACGCGGCGCCGCCGGGCGCGGCCGGATCGGGGCTGGGCGCCGTCAGGCTCGCGACATAGGCGGAGATCGCCGCCAGGATCGGGTCGGCGATCTCCGGCTCGCCATGGTCCGAGCCGGTGGGCGCGGCGCGGCAGGCGCCCTGGGCCGGCGTGCAGTCGCCGTAGGGATCGGGGCGCAGGCGGGTGGACAGGCCCATGTCGAGCGAGAAGGCCGCGGCGACCTGCTCCTCGATGTCGGCGTCCGCCGCCTTCCAGCCGAAGCGGCCGATGCGCCCGTCCGGCCGGCGGTTGGGGCGGCCGCCGAGCGTGCCAGCATTGGCCAGGATGGCGTCGTCGCCGAGCGCCGCCACGGCGCCGAGGCCGCCGAGGCCGGGCGGGCGGCGCAGGCCGATGCGGGTCGCCGGATCGAGCGGGCCATAGGCGAGGCCCTCGATCGTCACCGACGGCCGGCCATCGGTCCCGATGATGCGGGCCGTGCCTTCGCCATCGAGGCCGGTGACGGCGAAGGGCTGGAGCTGGCGGCCATAGACGGGATCGCCGCCCTCGCCCAGGCCGAAGCGCACGACCGGCGTGACGCCGCCGCCTCCGCCGGGATGGCAGCTCGCGCAGGAAGGCGCGGCATAGAGCGGCCCGAGCCCGTCATTCGACTTGGTCGAGGAGGGGGCGGAGACCCATTGCCGCTTGAACAGCTTCTGGCCGATGGCGACGTCGAGGGAATCGGCGAGGGCGGGGGCGGCGAGGAGGACGAAGACAGCGGTCAGGCTGACGAGATCCATGCGCCGTCGGCGCTCGGGGCGAACGGCCCCGCCACGGCCGGGTGCGCCTGCGGCGGCCGGCGCCACGCCTGCCGTGCTTGCCGCAACCTCTGCGTCATGGCCGGGCTTGACCCGGCCATCCACGCGAACACGGCGCCTGCCGGCGTGCGTGGGACCGTCGGCCCGCGCCTTTCGCTCCACCTCGCGCGTTCGCGTGGATGGCCGGGTCAAGCCCGGCCATGACGGTGGTGCGTGGGGATGAGGCGGCGCTCGTCCTGCTGCCGTGGCTCCTGCCGCCCGCGCGTGAATCGTCTCGTTCCGCCGAGGTACGGCGTAGAGGGTGAACTCATCGCCGTCCCTCGCGCTCGTCCGGCCATCCTCACGCCACACGGATGATGCCCATCATCCCCGTCTCCTGATGCTCCAGGATGTGGCAGTGGAACATCCAGTCGCCCGGGTTGTCGGCGACGAAGGCGAGGCGGATGCGTTCCTTGGTGGTGAGCAGCACGGTGTCGGCGCGGTGCATCGGGCGGGCGAGGCGCGAGCATTCCAGCACCTTGGCGCCGAAGCCGTGGATGTGCACGGGATGGGAATGCGGCGTGGTGTTCAGGAGCTCGAAGACATAGGTGCGGCCGAGCTTCAGCGTTGCCAGCGGCTGCGGCAGGCCCGTGGCGCCATGGCCGGGCCAGGACTGGCGGTTGATCGCCCAGAAGGTGCTGCCGGAGAGGCAGAGCGTGTCGGCGGGATCGTAGACGCGTCCGTCCGGCAGCACGATCGGCTCCGGCACGGCGCCGGCGATGCTGGAGGCGGAGAAGGTGAACGGGATGGTCTCGGCGTTTGCGAGGTCCGGCTCGGGCAGGCCGTGCGGGGCGAGCGGCGGCGGGGCGAAGTCGCCGGCTGTACCTGTCCCGCCTGCGGCGGTGAAGGTGGCAAGCGTCGTCGGCGCGCTGCCGAAATAGTCGACGAGCCTCGCGGTCGCGCCCGGCTCGCGCACCCGGATGGCGATGTCGAGGCGCATCGCCATGCTCATGCGCCAGCTCTCCAGCGGCAGCGGGCCGACGGCAAAGCCGTCGACGGCGATGATCGCCGCCTCGGCGCCCTCGACGCCGATCTCCATGATGCGGGTCGGGTCGACGGAGAGGATGCGGATGCGGGCATAGCCGCCGGTGGGCACGGCAAAGTCGGGCTGGTGCCGGCCGTTGACGCTGCGCAGCGTGCCGAAGGTGCCGGCCCGGGCGGCGCCCTGGTCGGTGGTGAAGGGCAGGAACGCGCCCTTTTCGGCATCGATGCGCCAGTCGCGCACCGCCAGCACGTGGTCGACCGCATAGGGCCCGGGCTCGGCATCGTCGACGATCAGCAGGCCTTCCAGCCCGCGGCCGACCTGGCCGATCTCGTCGCAATGGGGGTGGAAGAAGAAGGTGCCGGCGTCGGGCGGGATGAAGTCGTAGAGGAAGCTCTCGCCCGGCCGGGTCGGCGGCTGGGTCAGCCAGGGAATGCCGTCCATGCCGTTGGCGATGCGCAGCCCGTGCCAGTGGATCGAGGTGTGCTCGGGCAGGCGGTTGGTCAGCCGGGCGCGGATGCGGTCGCCCTTGGTGACGCGGATGGTCGGGAAGGGCGCCTCGCCGTAGAGCCAGAACGGCAACGGCTTCTGCGGGAAGGCGGGCAGGACATAGGGCCGCTCGTTGGCGACCAGCGCGACCTCGTGCGTCAAAGGCCTGCGCGTCGGGACGGCCTCGGCCGAGCGGCCGGCGGGCACTGCGAGAGCTGCGGCGCCGGCCCCGCCGAGAAGGGCGAGGGCAGAGCGTCGGGTGACGGGGGCGGTCATGGCGTTCTTCGTCCCGAGGGCGGCCTCCTCCGGGCGGGAGGAGGCCGAGACCCGTCAGTTCACGTCCTTCAGGCTGTCCGAGCCCTGCACCTTCACCTCGACGCCGAGCTTGGCGATCACGGCTTCGAGGGCGCGGGTCTGGGCGACCAGGCCGTCGACCAGGCCCTGGATCATCGCGTTGCCGGCGGGATTGTCGGCGCCGATCAGCTGGTCCCAGCGCTGGCCGCCCGGCTTGTCGCCCTCTTCCTGCACCTTGACGAAACGCTGCAGCGTCTCGGCCATGCGCGCGTCGACCGCGGCGGCCAGGGCCGGATCGGCCTCGGCGGAGAGCTGCGCCAGGCTCGGGCCGGTGACGAGCTTGCCGTCGCGGCCCTTGTAGCTGGCGGTCCAGACCGCGATGATGCCGCGCTCGGAGTTCAGGTAGGAATGGTGCGTGTCGTCGGAGAAGCAGTCGTGCTCCTCCTCCGGGTCGTGCAGCACCAGGCCGAGCTTGATGCGCTCGCCGGCGAGTTCGCCGAAGGAGAGGGAGCCGAGGCCGGTGAAGATGGTGCCGATGCCGGCCTTGTCGTCCTTGGCCTCGAGGTCAGCGCGGGCCTTGCCGCCCGGCGCCCACCAGGCGGCCATGTCGCCGAGGTCCGACACCAGGAGATCGGTGGCGACCTTGAGATAGGCGGCGCGCCGGTCGCAATTGCCGTGCGTGCACTGGGTCAGGGAATAGTCGGTCCAGGGCCGGTCGCCGGCGCCCGGCCCGGTGCCGTTGAGGTCCTGGCCCCAGAGCAGGAACTCGACGGCGTGCCAGCCGACGGCGACGTTGGCATCGCTCGACATCGCCCCGTTGAGCTTGTCCTTCAGGAGCTCGGGGGTGATCACCGAGGCGTCCACCGTTTCCTTGCCGATCTTCAGCGTCTTGTTGGCGATGACGTTGAGCGTGTACAGCGGATTCTCGTCCGACTTGTCGCCATAGGAGGCGGCGTCGACATAGTCGATCAGGCCCTCGTCGAGCGGCCAGGAATTGACGTTGCCCTCCCACTCGTCGACGACCGGGTTGCCGAAGCGATAGGGCTCGGAATGCATGTACCAGGGCCGGGCGTCGATCCAGGCCTGGCGGGCGGCCTTCAGCGTCGCCTCCGACGGGGTCTTGATCAGCGCGTCCACCGCCTTCTGCAGGTCGAGGCTGGCGGTGTGGGCGTCGCCGTACATCGCCTGGGCAATGTCGGCATAGGTCTTCAGCACGTCCCTGGCCTTGGTCTCCGCCAGCGCCGAGCCCGCCGTCGCGAAGAGGCCGAGCGCCAGCACGGCGCTCCTGGTCCAGCCCATCTGCATCATCATCTCCCTCTTTAGTCCCCCCAGCCGCGCGCAGACGGCGGCCGGGCCTCGAGCCGGGTCCAGCTAAGCGAAATTCCATGGGGCGACAAGATAATTTCGCAGTTTAAAATCACTAAAAACTGCGAAGTTATAAGAATTCCAAGCTGGAATTCATCCAATATACTGGGGTATGCAAAACTATTGTGATGTGCCGCGGCCTCTACCGTGCGCCGGGCTCCGTGCCCATGCGGATCATCATGTCGAAGGCGCCGGGACTGACCGGCGTGATGAACAGGCCGAGGCGGGCGAAGGCCTGCGCCAGCGCGGTCAGGGCGACGACGGCCCCCTCGGCCTCGGCGCCGCGCAGGAGATGGGCGGCGGCGGTGGCGAGCTGCGGCCGGGCATCGCGCTGGGCGGCGTCGGCCATGGCCAGGATCAGGCATTCGTCGCGGCACAGCGCCCGGCAGGCCGCCGGCCGCCAGGCGACCTCGTCGACGGCGGACTGGCGCAGGGTGCGGACGAAATGGTGGAAGGCGCCGAACAGCGGCTTGGCGTTCTCCACCGGCATCTCGCGGCACAGCGCCTCCCAGGCGATGTCCCAGCAGGCGACGTCCCCGGTGGCATAGCCGGCCATCCAGCAGCGGTAGACCGTGAAGAACAGATTCTCGGCCGCAGCGTCGACGTGATAGCCGATCGGGCGGGCGGGATGGGCGTCGTGAAGGCTCTTCTGGTGATAGGTCATGGGGCGATCCTGCAATCCGCGAGGGTCAAGGCCTCGGCATCTGGGATGGGACGACCAGACCATGATTCAGGGCGCCATTCAACAAATTATCGTTTCATATCAATAGTTTATAATAGTTCTCATGTGCCCCTGTCCTGGGGTTCGCCGATCATCTCCTCAGAAACCGCCTCCATCAGGGTGCTCTCGAGATCCCGGGCCAGGCGCTTCCCGGAGCGGGCGATATGGCAGATCTGCGGAAAGGCAGGCAGGCCGCCCTCGATCTCCATCAGGCCCGGCCCCAGATGGCGCCGGCCTATCACGGCCACGCCCAAGCCGTGGCGCGCGCCGGCGATCACGCCGTCGCAACTCGGGCATTCCAGGACAATGTCCAGGCTCCGCCCGGCCGCCCTCAGCGCATCCTGCGCGGCACGCCGGTAGAAACAGTTCACGTCGAACGAGACGAACGGAATGCTCGTTCCCAGCGTGAGCGGGTGGTCGGTCGATTGCACCCAGATCAGATCTTCTCTCCACAACTCCAGATCACCCGGCCGCTTGTCGTGAACGAAGACCTGCATCATCGCCAGATCGACCTCTCCCGTCCTGAGCCATTGCTCCAGGACCAGGCTCTGCGCCACGCGAATGCCGAGCGAAACGCGCGGGTGCAACCGTCGAAACCGGCCCAGCACCGTGGCCAGCCATTCGCAGGCGGCATCCTCGGTGGCGCCCAGCCGGACCTCGCCGGCAAGCTCCGACGACCGGAAATGCGCCGCCGCCTCATCATGCAGGGCGATCAGGCGCTCGGCATAGGACAGGAGGCTGCGTCCGTCGGAGGTCGGGACGAAGCCGTGGCTGCCCTTCAGGAGAATGGGGCGGCCGATGCGCTCCTCCAGCCGCGTCAGCTTATGGCTGACCGCGGACTGCGTCAGGTTCAGCTTGTGGGCGGCACGCGTGACGCCGCCAAGCTCCAGGACCATCAGAAACGCCCGCAGGGAGTCGATATCGAGACGCATCCGGCTGCTCATGACAAAATTCGATGGCCTAAATGATAACATATCATTTTTGTCATTTCGACAAGTCAACTAGCCTTCGCTCATGTTCTCAAGCCGGCTGGGCATTCGATGACTCTCAACGACTACAAGATCCTCACCTTCGACGTCGTCGGCACCCTGATCGATTTCGAGACCGGCATCCTCGACTATGTGCGCCCGGTCGCGGAGCGGGCGGGCTTGCAGCTCGACGACGAGGCGATCCTCCTGAGCTATGGCAAGGCCGAGGAGGTGGAGCATCGTCGCACGCCCGGCTTGCCGTTCCCGCAGATGATGGCGCCCGCCTACCTCACCATGGCAGCGGAGCTCGGACTGCCGGCCGATGACGAGGTCGTCGAAGGGTTTCGCCTGTCGATTCCGGCTTGGCCAGCCTTTCCCGACACGGTCGGCGCGCTGAAGCGGCTGCGGAAGCGCTTTCGCCTTGTGGCCATGACGAACTCCGACAACTGGGCGCTCGGCCATTTCGCCCGCACCATGGAGCAGCCGTTCGACGACACGGTCACCGCCGAGGATGTCGGGACGTGCAAGCCCGATCCTCAATTCTTCGCCTATGCGCGAGGCCGCCAAAGCCCGCTGGGCTACACGCTGGCGACCTGTCTCCACGTCGCCCAGAGCCAGTATCATGATATCGGCGTCGCCCATCGGCTCGGCTACAGCACCTGCTGGATCCAGCGGCGCAAGGGGAAGCAGGGCTTCGGTGCCTCGCCCGCACCCGCGGCGGTGACCGAGCCGGATTACCATTATGCCAGCCTGGTCGAGCTCGCCGACGCGGTGGAGCGCGAGGGGTGAGCCCGGCGAGTCGCGAAGGCCGGGATGCCGGAGCAAGGAGCTCCGTCATCTCCAGGCTTCAAGACAGTCGAGGTGCGCAATGGCAGGCCATGCCGGCGCCGATTGCTCTCAAGGCGATGTCAATTCTCTTCAAGAATGTTGCTCATGCACCATGTGACAGTTTGTTTTTCCTCTGAAGCGGGTCGATATGACTGCCATTGTTTCACGAGATACGGTTGGGGTCTCGATCCGATCCGCTTCCAAGCATTATGGACTCTTCAGGGCGCTTGACGATGTCAGCCTCGAGGTCAAGCCAGGCGAGTTCGTCTCGATCCTCGGTCCCTCCGGTTCGGGCAAGACCACGCTGCTCGGCATCCTCGGCGGCTTCGTCCAGCCGACCTCGGGCTCGATTGTCCTCGGCGAGCGGGACGTCACCCTCGCGCCGCCGCACAAGCGCGACATCGGCATCGTCTTCCAGACCTATGCGTTGTTCCCGCACATGAACGTCGCGGACAACGTGACGTTTGCCTTGCGCGCGCGCCGTATGCCGAAAGCCGAATGGCCGGCGCGGCTCAAGGCGGCGCTGGACCTGGTCGAGCTCGGCGGCTTCGGCGAGCGCAAGATCCACGAATTGTCCGGCGGCCAGCGCCAGCGTGTCGCCCTCGCCCGGGCGATGATCTTCGAGCCGCGCCTCATCCTGATGGACGAGCCCCTGTCGGCCCTCGACAAGCAGCTGCGCGAGACCATGCAGATCGAGCTCAAGCATCTTCACCGCAAGCTCGCCGCCACGATGATCTATGTGACGCACGACCAGCGCGAAGCGCTGACCATGAGCGATCGCATCGCCATCATGAACAAGGGCCGGCTGGTCCAGGTCGACACGCCGGAACGCCTTCACGACAACCCGGTCGATTCCTTCGTCGCCGGCTTCATCGGGGAGGCGACGCTGCTGCCCGTCCGCCGCGTCGACGACCATTCCGTCGATCTCGACGGCGTGCGCCTCGTCTCCTCGCGCGCCATCCCGAACCATCCCGACCTGGTCCTGGCGGTGCATTCGGAGAAGCTCACCCTTGCGCCCGACACCGGCACGCCCAACCGACTCGTCGGCGTCGTGACCGAGGCCCTCTACCAGGGCGAGAGCATCCGCATCTTCCTCGACCTCGACGGGGGCGCGCGGCTGAGCCTGCGGGTGCCGAGCAACCACCAGGGGCGATCGCAGCTCAAGGCGCCGGGCGAGCGCATCGCGGCCACCATCCACCCGGACGACACCATCGTGGTGCCCCAGGCGCCCTGACCCGACGTTCCAGTCATTCCCCCAGAGGGCGAGAACCATGCAGCTCACCGATTTCAAAGTCATGACGTTCGACGTGGTCGGCACGCTGATCGACTTCGAGACGGGGGTCCTGGGCGCGGTGCGCGCGCTCGGCGGCCCCAAGGCGGCCGCCTCCGGCGACGACGAGATCTTCGAGCCCTACAAGCGGGGCCGCGACCACTTCCACGGCCGCTCCTCCTTCGCCATGAAGGACGTCTATCTCTCGCTCGCCGAGGCATGCGGCTTCAGGAGCGACGAGGCGACCGCCGAGGCGTTCCAGCTCGCGGTGCTCCGCTGGCCGGCCTTCGCCGATTCCGTCGAGGCGCTGCGCCGGCTGCGGAAGACCTTCCGCCTCGTCGCCATGACCAATGCGGACCGCACCGCCTTCTCCGCCTATGCGGCGACGCTGGACGATCCGTTCCACGACAGCGTCACCTGCGACGAGACCGGCTGCGCCAAGCCGGATGCCCGGTTCTTCGCCTTCAACCGGGGACGCCAGTCGGCCTTCGGCTTCCGGCAGTCCGAGATCCTGCATGTCGCCCAGAGCCAGTACCACGACATCGGGGTGGCCAAGGCCGAAGGCTACGCGACGTGCTGGGTCGAGCGCCGTCAGGGCCTGAAGGGCTTCGGCGGCACGCCGGAACCCACGGTCCTGACCAGGCCGGATTTCCACGTCTCCTCGCTGAAGCAACTCGCCGACGCCGTCGACGCGGAGCTCGCCCGAGCCGGTGCGGCCGCCTGATCGCCGGGACGAGGAACAGCCATGGCTTCCCAGACATCCGCGGCCGACGTCGACTCCCTCTGGCAGGCGACGTCCGTTGCCAGGCCCGCATTCGCAAGCCTCACGGGCGACCGGGCCTTCGACGTCGCCGTCATCGGCGGCGGCTATACAGGCCTGTCCACGGCGCGATATCTCGCCAAGGCCGGCCTCGCGCCGGTGGTGCTCGAGGCCAATCGCATCGGCTGGGGCGCGAGCGGGCGCAATGGCGGCGTGGTGTCGGACAAATTCCGCGTCGGCTTCAGGGCCATCGCCGCGCGGCATGGGCTCGATACCGCCCGGCGCATGCACGATCTCGGCCTGGAGGCCGTCGAGCATGTCGGCCAGCTCGTCGAGGACTTCGATATCAAGGGCGCGGATTACCGGCCCTCGGGCTCGCTGCTCTGCGCGCATAACGGCCACACGCTCGCGGGGCTCGAAAGCGAGGCGGCCTGGCTGCGCGGGACGTTCGGTGACGCTGCGGTGTCCATGCTCCGCGCCGAGGAGGTGGCCGCGGAGACCGGCTCGCGCGGGTTCACCGGCGGCATGCTCAACCCCCATGGCGGCGTGATCCACCCGCTGAACTACGTGCTCGGGCTCGCGGCCGGCCTGAAGGCGGCCGGCATCGCCATCCACGAGAACACGCCGGTCACCGGCTTGCGGCGAGAGGCGACGGGCATCGTCGCGGAGACGCCGGCCGGACGGATCTCGGCGCGCCAGCTCGTCATCGCCACCAATTCCTATTCCGACCTGACGCCGGCGACGGCGCCGGTGCGCCGATCGATCATCCCGTTCCGCTCGGCGATGATCGCCACCGAGCCGCTGGCGGGCACCCCGGGCGCCGGCCTGCTCGCCAGCGGGCGCAGCTATACCGAGACGAGGCGCATGATGCGCTGGTTCCGCAAGTCGGGCGATCGGCTGCTCTACGGGGGGCGCGGCGCCTTCGGCAAGACCGACACGAGGGCGGCTTTCGCTGCGCTCGAGACGGCGATGGTGCGCCAGTTTCCCGAGCTGGCGGCGGTGAAGGTGACCCATCGCTGGTCGGGCCTGGTTGCCGTGACGCTGGACAGCCTGCCCCATCTCGGACGCCTCGACGACCGGGTCGTCTATTCCGTCGGCTATAACGGCACCGGCGTGGCGCTCTCCTCCGCGATCGGCCGCCACGTCGCCGCGCTGGTCGCCGGCGGGAGCCCGGATCTCGGCCTGCTGACGCGGCTGCCGCTCCATCCCATCCCTTTCTACGGGCTGCGCGAGCCCGCGGTCCGGCTCGTCGCGGGCTGGTACCAGTTCCTCGACGCCATCGGGCGATGAGCCGCCGCGCTCGTCGTCCCACGCCAACAAGCGGCCAACCAGAATGACCAGAGGAGAACGAAAATGCGCGTGACACTCTCGATCCCGGCGATGGCGGCGGCCCTGCTCCTGTCGGCCGCGGCCGCTTCGGCCGAACAGATCACCTTCGTTTCCCAGGGCGGGGCCTATCAGGAGGCTCAGACCAAGGCCATCCTGGATCCGGCGGCCAAGCTGCTCGGCATCACCGTCAACCAGGACAGCGCCCCCGATGCCTGGCCGGTGCTGAAGACCCAGACCGCGACCGGCAAGCCCGTCTGGGACGTCATCGACACACCGACGGAGGACTGCATCCGCGGCGGCGAGCAGGGCATGATCGAGAAGCTCGACTTCTCCAGGATTCCCCATGCCGGGAGCATACCCGCCGAATACAAGACGCCCTATTCCGTCCCCTACGAGTTCTATTCGTCGGTTCTCGCCTTCAACAAGAAGACGTTCGGCGAGAACGGGCCGAAGAGCTGGGCCGATTTCTGGGACGTCAAGAAATTCCCGGGCACGCGGGCGCTGCGCAACCATCCGCTCGCCACGCTGGAAGCCGCGCTGCTGGCCGATGGCGTGCCGGCCGACAAGCTCTACCCGCTGGACGTCGACCGCGCCTTCAGGAAGCTGGAGGAGCTCAAGCCCAGCATCAGCGTCTGGTGGACGTCCGGCGCGCAATCCGCCCAGCTTCTGGCCGATGGCGAGATCGACATGGAGATGGCCTGGAACGGCCGCGTCACCGCGGTCATGAAGGAGGGCGCGCCGGTCGGCTACACCTTCAACCAGGGCTTCCTGCAGAAGACGTCGCTGTGCATCCTCAAGGGCGCCCCCAATCTCGAAACCTCGTACAAGTTCCTCGACGCGGCGATCTCACCCGACATCCAGGCGAACTTCCCGGCCTATATCGACTACGGCCCGGGCAACCCCGCCGCCTACGAGACCGGCAAGATTTCGCCGGAGCGGGCGGCCGAGATGCCGAGCTCCCCGGAGAACGCCGCCAAGCAGGTCCTGGTCTCGGTGATCTGGTGGAGCTCGCCGGCCGGCGAGGACGCGCTGAAGCGCTGGGCCGCCTTCATCCAGAAGTAGGCGGCGGCCGATGGGGAGGTCTTCATGCTGACGTCGTCGGTCAACCCGTCGCTCGTGCATGAACGGCGCGAGCGACGCCTGATCCTGCTTCTGCTGGCGCCCGCGCTCGCGGTCGTCGGCTGCCTGCTGGTCGTGCCGCTGTGCTGGCTCGCCTGGCAGTCGGTGCGGCAGGACGGCGGATTCACCCTGGCGCACTACGCCCGGTTCTTCACCGACGACGTCTACTGGATGACCTTCCTGCAGACCTTCCGCATCGCCTTCATCGTGACGGCCGCGACCATCCTCCTGGGCTACCCCGTCGCCTATGTGGCGACGGGCGCCTCACGGGGCTGGAGCCTCCTGATCCTGGCGATGGTGGTCCTGCCGTTCTGGACCAGCGTTCTCGTCCGTGCCTATGCCTGGCTGATCCTGCTGCAGCGGCGCGGCCTCGTGAACACGATGCTGACCGATGCCGGCCTGATCGACGCCCCCCTCGGCCTCGTCAACAACGAGTTCGGGACGATCCTGGCGACCGTCCACATTCTGCTGCCCTTCATGGTGCTGCCGCTCTACGCCACCATGCGGCGCATCCCGCGCGAGCTGATGGTGGCGGGGGCCAGCCTCGGCGGCACGCCGCTGCATGTCTTCCTGCGCGTGTTCCTGCCGCTGTCGCTGCCCGGCATGGTCGCGGGCATGGTGCTGGTCTTCGTGCTGACGCTCGGCTTCTACATCACGCCGGAGCTGCTCGGCGGCGGGCGGGCCTTCATGGTGTCCATGCTGGTCTCGCGCAACATCGAACTCTACAACGAATGGGGCGCGGCCTCCTCGATCAGCGTGGTCCTGCTCGCCTGCGTGTTCGTCATCTTCCGTGTCGCGAGCCTGGTCATCCCGTTCGAGCGGATCATGGGAGCGCGCTGATCATGACGGTCTCGACGGTCCTCCTGCGCGCGTTCGTCGGCCTGATCCTGCTGTGGCTGATGATCCCCATCGTCATCATCGTGCCGATGTCCTTTTCCGGCGCGCGCTTCCTGGCGTTCCCGCCGCCGTCATGGTCGCTGCGCTGGTACGACTCGTATCTTTCCAGCGCGGCCTGGATGCAGGCGACCCGCGTCAGCCTCACCGTGGCGGTGTCGAGCGCCGTCATCGCCACGGTGATGGGGACCGCCGCCGCCTATGCCCTCAACCTCGGCAATTCACGCCTGGTGCGCAGCCTGCGGGTCCTGCTGATGCTGCCGCTGGTGGTTCCCATCGTGATCACGGCCGTGGGGGTCTTCCTCGTCTATGCCAAGGTCGGCCTGCTCGCCACGATGGCCGGGCTGATCCTCGCCAACGTCATGCTCGGCCTGCCCTATGTCATCACCTCGGTGCTGGTGGGCCTCAGGAAATTCGACCCGGCGCAGGAGATGGTTTCGCGCAGCCTCGGCATGAACCGGCTGCGGACCTTCTTCATCGTCACGCTGCCGCAGATCCGTCCGAGCGTGGTCACCGGCCTGCTGTTCGCCTTCATATCGGCGCTCGATGAGACCGTGGTGTCGCTGTTCATCTCCGGCGGCCAGTACCAGACGCTGACCAAGCGGATGTTCACCGCGCTGCGCGACGAAATCGACCCGACGATCGCGGCGATCAGCACGCTGCTCACCGCCGTGTCGTTCCTCGTGGTCATGCTCGTCTCGCTCAATGCGCGCGGCGCGGCCAGGTCCGATGCGTCCTCATGACGAGAGGGGGCACGCCGGCATCATCGTGCCGAGATCATGGCCGCCGATCCTATCGAGGCCTTCATTCCTTCCCCAACAGCACCGGACCGGTCTCATGAGCAACCTCGTCGCATTCGACCTCGCCAATCCCGGCACGCCGGACCTCGGCAAGGCCACACCGGATCGCCTGATCGCGGGTGATCCCTCCTTCCGCACCTGGGAGGTCGCGGCGGCCGGGCACGGCAGCATCCGCACCGGCATCTGGGAGGCGACGCCCGGCGTCACCCGCTCGATCAAGGGCGAGACCTGGGAGTTCTGCACCATCCTGTCGGGCGTGGTCCTGCTGACGGAGGAGGGCGGCGACACCCGCCGCTTCACGGCCGGCGACACCTTCGTGATGCGCCCCGGCTTCGTCGGAACCTGGGAGACCGTCGAGACCGTGCGCAAGCTCTGGGTCACGGTTTCCTGACGAGCATCCCGGCGGCCCTGCGCGACTTCGCGCACCGCGGCGAAAGGAGGTCTTCCATGACGGCAACCGCAGCAACAGGGCTCGGCCTCGACGATCCGACCCTGCTCGTCGAGGCCGCCCTGATCGGCGGGCGCTGGTCTCAGGCCGACGACGGCGCCGCATTGGCGGTCGAGGATCCTGCCACCGGCAGGGTGATCGGCACGGTGCCGGCGTGCGGCGGCGCCGAGACGCGGCGTGCGGTCGCGGCGGCCGAGGCGGCCTTCGCCACCTGGCGCCGCGTGCCGGCCACCGAGCGGGCGCGGCTGCTGGAGCGATGGCACGATCTCATTCTCGCCAATGTCGCCGATCTCGCTCGCATCATGACGGCCGAGCAAGGCAAGCCGCTCGCGGAAGCCGAGGGCGAGGTTCGCTATGGCGCGTCCTTCGTGAAATGGTTCGCGGAAGAAGCGCGGCGGATCTACGGCCGCACCATTCCCGCGCCCGGCGCCGATCGCCGCATCCTGGTGCTCGAGGAGCCCGTCGGCGTCACCGCGGCGATCACGCCCTGGAATTTCCCGATCGCCATGATCACCCGCAAATGCGCGCCGGCCCTGGCCGCGGGCTGCACCATGGTGATCAAGCCCTCCGAGCTCACGCCCTTCTCGGCGCTCGCCCTGGCCCGGCTCGCCGAGCGCGCGGGCCTTGCGCCCGGCGTGATCTCGGTCGTCACCGGCCCGCCGTCCGCCATCGGCGACGAGCTCACCGCCAACCCGGCGGTTCGCAAGATCTCCTTCACCGGCTCGACCCGGGTCGGCGCCCATCTCATGCGCGCCTCGGCGGGAACCCTGAAGAAGCTCAGCCTGGAGCTCGGCGGCAATGCACCCTTCATCGTCTTCGACGACGCCGATCTCGACCTCGCGGTCGAGGGGGCCATGGCCTCGAAGTTCCGCAATGCCGGGCAGACCTGCGTATGCGCCAACCGCATTCTGGTGCAGGCCGGCATCCATGACGCCTTCGTGGCCCGGCTCGGCGGCAAGGTGGCCGGCCAGATCGTCGGCTCCGGCACGACGCCCGGCGTCTCCATCGGTCCCCTGATCAATGCCGCGGCGATCGCCAAGGTCCGGGCCCATGTCGGGGACGCGCTGGCAAAGGGCGCGCGCGTGACGGCGCAGGCGCAGGCCGGGCTCGACGATGCGCGCTTCGTCGCGCCCGTCCTCCTCACCGGCGCCACCACCGACATGCTCCTCGCCCATGAGGAGACGTTCGGTCCCGTCGCGCCGGTCTTCCGCTTCGAGACCGAGGCGGAGGCCATCGCCATTGCCAACGGCACGCCCTTCGGCCTCGCCGCCTATTTCTACACCGAGGACCTGCATCGCGCCTGGCGCGTCGGCGAGGCGCTCGAATTCGGCATGGTCGGCCTCAACACCGGTTCCGTCTCGATGGAGGTCGCCCCCTTCGGCGGGGTGAAGCAGTCCGGCCTCGGCCGCGAGGGCGGCTATCTCGGGATCGCCGAATATCTCGAGCCCAAGGCCTTCCACATGGGAGGGCTGAAGCTCGCGCCGACGGGCTGACGCAGCGTTACCGTTGTGCCATGATCGCCGGCCTCTTCCGGAGTCCCGGCGATGTTGCGCCTCGTGCTGGCCCTGATCCTCTTCGCCGCGCTGGGAGGCGCCGCCCGGGCCGAGCGGCGCGTGGCCCTGGTCATCGGCAACGCCGCCTATACCGACGTGCCGGCGCTTCGCAACAGCCGCAACGATGCCGAGGACGTGGCGCGCGCCCTGGCGCAGCTCGGCTTCGACGTCACCAGCGGGCTCGACCTCGACGGCGCGGCGTTCACCCGCACGGTTGCCGCCTTCTCGCGCAAGCTGGACGGTGCTGACGTGGCGCTGTTCTACTATTCCGGCCACGGCGTGCAGGTGAACGACCAGAACTACCTGATCCCGGTCGATGCGCATGTGGAGGACGAGTTCGGCCTGAAGCGCGAGGGGGTCGCGCTTGCCGACATCCTCGGCGAGATGGAGGGGCGGGCGAAGCTCAACCTGGTGTTTCTCGACGCCTGCCGCGACAATCCGCTCGCCGAGCGGCTGCGGCGCCAGGCGCTGGCCGCCAACCGGTCCGGCGCCATCGGCCGAGGCCTGGCGCGGATCGACGTGGCCGCGCAGGACATGCTGCTGGTCTACGCGACCGGGCCGGGCAAGGTGGCGTCGGACGGCACGGGCCGCAACAGCCCGTTCACGACAGCTTTCCTGCAGCACGTGGCCGAGCCCGGCGTCGAGATCGAGAGCCTGATGAAGCGGGTCACCGCCGGCGTGCGGCTCGCCACCGGCGGCACGCAGGAGCCGGAGCGGCTGTCGCGGCTGTCGGCCGAGTTCTACTTCGCCAAGGCGGAGCCGGCCGCGCCGGCGATGGCGCCCGCCGTCCCGGCGCCGGCGGCCGCCGAGGAGGCCGCCAAGGCGTTCGAGGCGGCCAAGGCCATCGGCACGGTTGCGGCGTTCGACGCCTTCCTGAAATCTTTCCCCACCGGCGTCTATGCCGACCTGGCGCGGGTGATGAAGGCGGATCTCGCCAAGGCGCCCGCCGCCAGGGTCGGCGCGGTCGAGAGCGTCCCGCCGCAGGCGACGCAGCCCGCCAAGCCGGCCCTGGCGGTGCCCGACGCCGCGCCGGTGATCCGCCGCCCGCCGCTGAAGCGGCCGCCCCGCCTCGTCCAGGAGCGCCCGGTGCGGCTGCAGCCGGCGCCGCCGCGACACAGGGTGCAGCAGGCGCCGCGCTCCGGCGGCACCAACTGCTTCCGCTTCAATGGGGCGCTGACCTGCAACTGAAGCGCAGACGGGCTTACTCCACCGTCACGACATAGTCGTAGCGCACCGGCGCGGATTTCGGCGTCCGCATGTTCACCGAGAAGCCGTCGGTGCCACGATAGCCACGGGCCGGCTTGTAGTAGAGCTCAAGCACCTTGGTCGGCTTGCCGCGGCAGGCGCCGGCATTGCCGATCTGCGCGTCACCGATGCGGCCCATGGCCGTGCGTGGCGCCAGCGTGCCGTGCGCCGGCTTGACGACGATGTCGACATTGACGGACAGGAAGGAGCAGTCGTCGTTCCAGCCGGTATAGTGGTCGACCTTGCTTGCGCGTCCGGCCGGCACGGTCTTGGAGATGGTCCCGGCCGTGGCGGACAGGGCCGTGCAGAGGCAGAGCGCGGCGGCGAGCGCCGGCAGCCCGGACCGGATGGCGTTGATCATCGTGAAGCCTCGAGTGTTTCCCAAAGGGAACTATTCCGGTCGCCGCGACCGGAATCAAGGGGCTTGCACGTCCTGCCGCGTGGTCCAGGCCAGGGCACCCTTCGCCGCCGCCACGCCGGTGGCGAAGCAGGCCTGCAGGAGATAGCCGCCGGTCGGCGCCTCCCAGTCCAGCATCTCGCCGGCGACGAAGACACCGGGCACGGCCCGCAGCATCAGGGCCTCGTCGACGGCGGCGAAGGCGACGCCGCCGGCGGTGGAGATGGCGCGCTCCAGGCCGCGCACGCCGGTGACGGCGAGGGGCGCGGCCTTGACCAGGCGCGCGAGGGCTTCGGGCGCCTCGGGCGGGCGGTTGCCGCTCGCCTCGCGCAGCAGGCCGATGGCGACGGGAGACAGGGCCAGCGCCTTGCGCAGGACGCTGGCGAGCGACTGGCCGCGCCGGGGCAGGGCGAGCCGCCGCGCGATCTCGGCTTGGGGGAGGTCCGGCTTGAGGTCGACGGCGAGCACGGCCGTGCCGTCGCGCGCCAGGGCCTCGCGCAGCGCTGCGGACAGGGCGTAGACGGCACCGCCCTCGAGCCCATGCGCGGTGAGCACGGCCTCGCCGCGCACCGTGCGTCCCGCGAAGGCGAGGGCGATGCGCTTCAGGGGCTCGCCGGCGAAGCGCTCGCGCATGACGGGCGACCAGGCGATCTCGACGCCTGAATTGGCCGGCCGCAGCGGCGCGAGCGGGACGCCCCGCGCCGCGAGCAGGCCGGTCCAGCCGCCGTCGGCGCCGAGGCGCGGCCAGGAGGCGCCGCCGAGCGCGAGGATCGTCGCCTTCGGTTCCACGGTCACGGCTCCGCCGGGCGTGTCGAAGGCGAGGGCGCCGGTGTCGGTCCAGCCCGCCCAGCGATGGCGGGGACGGCTGACCACGCCGAGCCGGTCGAGCCGGGCCAGCCAGGCGCGCAGCAGCGGCGAAGCCTTGAAGCTTCTGGGGAAGACCCGGCCGCTCGAGCCGACGAACGTCTCTTCGCCGAGCCCATGGGCCCAGTCGCGCAGGGCCGCGGGCGGGAAGGCGCGCAGCATCGGCGCCAGCGTGTCGGCTGCGGCGCCATAGCGGGCGATGAACCGGTCGAAGTCCTCGCTATGCGTCAGGTTGAGGCCGCCGCGCCCGGCCATCAGGAATTTGCGTGCTGGCGAGGGCATGCGGTCATAGACCGCGATCGCGCGGCCGGCCTCGGCCAGCGCCTCGGCCGCCATCAGCCCGGCCGGGCCGCCGCCGACCACGGCGATCTCGGGGGATGGGGCGCTCACGCCGCGGCCCGCTGCGCCGCCACTGCGGCTGCAAGATGCGTCAGCGCCTGGCGCAGGGCCGCGGCGAGCTCCGGATCGGCGGCGATGCCGGCGGCATCGAGGCCGCGGCCGCTGACGAACACGGTGATCGAGGCGGCGGCGACGAGGTCGGCCGACATCACGGTGAGGATCTCGGCGAGCTGGGGATGGGCGAACAGCGAACGCGGCGAGGGATTGATCAGCGCCACCGGCTTGCCGACGAGCTCGCCGCTGCCGACCAGCCAGTCGAGCGCGTTCTTGAGGGCGCCCGGCACGCCATGGGCATATTCGGGGCTCGAGATCAGCACGCCGTCGGCCGCCCGCAGCGCGTCGCGGAACGCGAGGACGGCGGGAAGCTCCGCCGCGTCGTCGAGATCCGGATTGAAGGCGGGCAGCCCGGCGAGGCCGTAATGCAAGGCGATGTCGACGCCGTCGGGCGCCAGCAATGCCATCGCCTCCAGCACGGCGGTGTTGGACGAGGCCCGCCGAAGGCTGCCCGAGATCGCGAGAATGCGCATCGATCGTTCCATCGGCCGTGACAAGGCGAGTCGGTTCAGTACGATAGGGCCTGATGGCCTTTTCCTTCCGGCAGATCCAGTATTTCGTCGCGGTCGCCGAGCACGGCGCGGTTTCTCGTGCCGCGCACGGGCTCTCGATCTCGCAATCGACCGTCACCGAGGCGATCCAGGAGCTGGAGGGCGATCTCGGCTTCGCGCTGTTCGAGCGGCGGGCGAGCGGGGTCGAGCTGACGCTGAAGGGCCACCAGTTCCTGCGCCACGCCCGCAAGATCCTCTCCGACATCGCCGATGCCCGCCGGGCGCTGAAGGACGAGGCGGCGCCGGTCGACGGGCGGCTGGCGCTGGGGGTGACGCCGCTGGTGGCCAGCTACGTGCTCTCCGACCTCCTGGCCCGGTTCCGCCGCGCCTTCCCGGGCGTGACGGTCGAGATCGTCGAGGACGGGCGCGAGTATCTGGAGCACCTCCTGGTCGGCGGCGAGCTCGACGTCGCCGTCGTCGTGGCGGGGGTGGAGAAGAACGGGCCGGCCTTCCATGCCGAGACGGTCGATGCCTCGCGCTACCGGCTCTGGCTGCCGATCGGCCATCCCCTGGCGGAGCGGCCGAGCATCGCCGTGGCGGAGCTGGCGCGGGAACCCTTCGTGCTGCTGGCGCTCGACGAGATCGCCGAGGCGGCGGAGGAGGCCTGGCGGCGCGCCCGGGTGCGCCCGCCGGTGGCGATCCGCACCCGCTCGGTCGAGGCGGCGCGCAGCCTGGTGGCGACCGGAGCGGGCGTCGCCATCCTGCCGGACCTCGCCTACCGCCCCTGGTCGCTGGAGGGCGACAAGATCGAGGCGCGGGATCTGGCCGAGGATCTGCCGCCGGTCGAGGTCGCCATCGTCTGGCGGCGGGGCTCGCCGCTCAGCCGGGTCGCCGGCCAGTTCGTGGCGGTGGCGCAGACCTGGCGCGGTGGCAGGGGGCGATAGGATCGCTCAGCTATCGGAATTCCCGATATCCTTCATCTCTCGAATGGTGTGGCGCGCCGCGCCGAAGACGAGTCATGGTTGCGCCTGGGAAGGCCGCCCGCCGAAGAGGCGGCCGCGACATTCGTCCGCATCCAGTCGTCATCGAGGGGAGAGACCATCATGCGATCACATCGAGGCATAGCCGTCCGCCTGGCGCACGGCACCATGACGGCGCTGCTCGGCACCGCCCTGGCGGCCGGGCCGGCCGTGGCGGAGGTCAAGGAGGTTGGCCCGGGCGAGGGGCAGGTCGATATCGTCGCCTGGCCCGGCTATATCGAGCGCGGCGAGACCGACAAGGCCTATGACTGGGTCACCGGCTTCGAGAAGGAGACCGGCTGCAAGGTCAACGTCAAGACCGCCGGCACCTCCGACGAGATGGTGGCGCTGATGAACGAGGGCGGCTTCGACCTCGTCACCGCCTCGGGCGACGCCAGCCTGCGCCTGGTCGCCGGCAAGCGGGTGCAGGAGATCAACACCAGCCTGGTTCCGAGCTGGAGCACCGTCGACGAACGCCTGCAGAACGCGCCCTGGCACACGGTCGGCGGCAAGCATTACGGCGTGCCCTACCAGTGGGGCCCGAACGTGCTGATGTACAACACCAACACGTTCAAGGAAGCGCCCAAGAGCTGGAGCGTGGTGTTCGAGGAGCAGACCCTGGCGGACGGCAAGTCGAACAAGGGGCGGATCCAGGCCTATGACGGGGCGATCTACATCGCCGATGCCGCGCTCTACCTGATGAGCAAGAAGCCCGAGCTCGGCATCAAGGATCCCTACGAGCTGAACGAGGATCAGTACAAGGCGGCGCTCGACCTCCTGCGCCAGCAGCACGGCCTGATCCAGCGCTACTGGCACGATGCCACCGTGCAGACCGACGACTTCAAGAACGAGGGCGTGATCGCCTCCGGCTCCTGGCCCTATCAGGTCAACCTGCTGCAGGCCGACAAGAAGCCGATCGGCTCGACCATCCCCGCCGAGGGGGCCACCGGCTGGGCCGACACCACGATGATGCATTCGGAGGCCGCCCATCCGAACTGCGCCTACAAATGGCTGGAGCATTCGCTGCAGCCCAAGCTGCAGGGCGATCTCGCCGCCTGGTTCGGCTCCAACCCGGCCGTGCCGGCCGCCTGCAAGGGCAACGCGCTCCTGACCGACGAGGGCTGCAAGACCAACGGCTTCGAGAATTTCGACAAGATCCGGTTCTGGAAGACGCCGGTGAGCAAGTGCGCCAGCCAAGGCACCTGCGTGCCCTATTACCGCTGGGTCACCGACTACATCGCCGTGATCGGCGGCCGGTGAGGGGAGGGGACGTTCCTCTCCCGCCCGCCGATCCGCCGCGGGAAGCGAGTGCGGTCGCTTTCCCTGGCACAAACCTCGGCCGTCATGGGCGGACTTGATCCGTCCATCCACGCGACCACAGGCTCATGTCGAGTTCGCGTGGATGGACGGGACAAGCCCGTCCATGACGGCGGTGGCTGAGGCTCGATCCTACGATTCCAATCGTCTTCGTTTCCCGAGGAGTCCGGCCCGGCCGGATGGGGAAACCACCGGAACCGTCTCCATGTCCTCTCCCCAGCCTGCCGTGTCCTTTCGCGGCGTCGCGCGGCATTTCGGTCCGGTGAAGGCCGTGGACGGCGTCGATCTCGACATCGCGCCCGGCGAGTTCTTCGCCATGCTCGGACCCTCCGGCTCCGGCAAGACCACGTGCCTGCGCCTGATCGCCGGCTTCGAGCAGCCGACCGCCGGGCATATCGAGATCTTCGGCGAGGCGGTGGAGGGCATGCCGGCCTATCGCCGGCCGGTGAACACCGTGTTCCAGGACTATGCGCTGTTCCCGCACATGAGCGTGCTGCAGAACGTGTGCTACGGCCTGATGGTGCGCGGGGTGGCGCGGGCCGAGCGCGAGACGCGCGGCCGCGAGGCGCTCGCCCTGGTCAAGCTCACGGGCATGGAGGGGCGCAAGCCCAGCCAGCTTTCCGGCGGCCAGCGCCAGCGCGTGGCGCTCGCCCGCGCCCTGGTGGTGCGGCCCAAGGTGCTGCTGCTCGACGAGCCGCTCGGGGCGCTCGACCTCAAGCTGCGCGAGGAGATGCAGGGCGAGCTCAAGACGCTGCAGCGCTCGCTCGGCCTCTCCTTCGTCTTCGTCACCCACGACCAGGGCGAGGCTCTGTCCATGGCCGATCGGGTGGCGGTGTTCAACGAGGGCCGCATCGTCCAGGTCGCCAGCCCCCAGGACATCTACGAGCGGCCGCGCACCCGCTTCGTCGCCGATTTCGTCGGCGGCTCGAACGTGATCGAGCCGGCCGTGGCACGCGAATGGACGGGCCGGGCCGGCCCGGCCAGCCTGCGGCCGGAGAAGATCGCCCTGCTGGAACCGGCGGCCATCGCCCCGGCGGACCGCATCGTCGTCGAGGGCCGGGTGACGCAGACGCTCTACCAGGGCGCGGTGAAGCGGGTCGAGCTGACGACGGCGCAAGGCCGCCTGGTCGCCGCCGTGCCGGCGGCCGGCAGCGCCGCCCACGAGCCGGGCGCGCCGGTGCGCGCCGTCTTCGCCCGTGCCGCGCTGCACGCGATGGAGGAGGGGTGATGACCATGTCCGCCACCCCCGTCGCCGCGCCGCCGGACGGCCTGTTGCGCCGCCTCTCCGACGTGCTGGTCGTCCGGCGCGGCTTCTACCTCATGCTGCTCCTGGTGCCGCCGCTGCTCTGGCTCGGCGTCGTCTATCTCGGCTCGCTCTTCGCCCTGCTGGCGCAGAGCTTCTTCTCCATCGACGAGTTCTCCGGCACCATCGTCGAGGAGCCGACGCTCAAGACCTATGGCGAGCTCCTGCAGCCGGCCAATCTCGACATCATCGTCCGCACCGTGCTGCTCTCCACCGTGGTGACGCTGCTGGCGATCCTCATCGCCTTCCCCATCGCCTATTACGCCGCGCGCTACGCCCGCGGCCGGGTGAAGGCGCTGTTCTACGTGGCGGTGATGATGCCGCTGTGGTCGAGCTATCTCGTCAAGGTCTATGCCTGGAAGCTGCTGCTGGCCAAGGAGGGCGCGGTCGGCTGGGTGATGAACGCCGCCGGCGCCGCCTCGCTGCTCGACGGCTGGCTGTCGCTGCCGCTGGTCGGCGGCCCGTCGCTCTCGGTGAGCTATACCGGCATGGTGCTGGTGTTCCTGTACCTGTGGACCCCGTTCATGGTGCTGCCGATCCAGGCGGCGCTGGAGCGGGTGCCGGGCTCGCTGATCGAGGCGGCCGGCGACCTCGGCGCCGATCCCGGCCAGACCTTCCGCACCGTGGTGCTGCCGCTCGCCCTGCCGGGCGTGGTCGCCGGCTCGATCTTCACGTTCTCGCTGACGCTCGGCGACTACATCGTGCCGCAGATCGTCGGGCCGTCCTCGCTGATCCTCGGCCAGGTCGTCTACACCCAGCAGGGCAATGCCGGAAACATCCCGCTGGCCGCCGCTTTCTCGGTGGTGCCGGTGCTGATCATGGGCCTGTTCCTCACCGTGGCCAAGCGCATGGGGGCCTTCGATGCGCTGTGAGGGAACAAGCAGGCGCGAAGTCGGCGCCACGCCAAGCCTTCTCCACGCAGTGGGGAAGGTGGCCCGACGAAGTCGGGTCGGATGGGGTGTGGCGGGCAGGGGGGAGACGGCGTTCGGCTGGCATGAGGATCGTGCAAGCTTGTTGAACGACGCAGTCTCGCGGACCACACCCCATCCGTCGCCACTTCGTGGCGCCACCTTCCCCAGCTTCGTGGGGAAGGCTTCGGTCGCGCCTCCTCCTGCGACGTGCCGCCCATGACCGACGCCCGCTCGCCCCTCGCCCTGAAGATCGTCGCCGGCCTCGGCCTCCTGTTCCTGCACCTGCCGCTCGCCTTCATCATCCTCTACGCCTTCACCACGGAGGATCGCAGCTACGCCTTCCCGCCGCCGGGGCTGACGGCAAAATGGTTCGCCGTCGCCTGGGAACGGCCGGACGTGTGGGAGGCGCTGGCGCTCTCGGTGAAGGTCGCGGCGCTGTCGACCGCCATGGCGCTGGTGCTCGGCACGCTCGCCGCCGCGGCGCTGGCGCGCACGAAGTTCTTCGGGCGCGAGGCGGTGTCGCTGCTCCTGATCCTGCCGATCGCGTTGCCCGGCATCATCACCGGCATCGCGCTCAGGGCGGCCTTCAGCCTCGCCGACATCCCCTATTCCTTCTGGACCATCGTGCTCGGCCACGCCACCTTCTGCATCGTCGTGGTCTACAACAATGCGGTGGCCCGCTTCCGCCGCCTGTCCCCCTCGCTGGTCGAGGCCTCGATGGACCTCGGCGCCGACGGGTTCCAGACCTTCCGGCACGTGATCCTGCCCTCGATCGGCACGGCGCTGCTCGCCGGCGGCATGCTGGCCTTCGCGCTGTCCTTCGACGAGGTGATCGTCACCACCTTCACCGCCGGCCAGCAGCGCACCCTGCCGATCTGGATGCTGGGCGAATTGCTCAGGCCGCGCCAGCGCCCGGTCACCAACGTCGTCGCCGTCGTCGTCATCGCCGTCACCGCCCTGCCGATCCTCGCCGCCTATTACCTCACGCGCGAGGGCGAGGCGGTGGCCGGCGGCGGGAAATGATCCAAGGAGGAAAAGCCATGCTGGACACATCCATGCTCATCGGCTCCGGCTTCGCCGCCGGCACCGAGACGCCGGAGACGGTGCTCAACCCCAAGACCGAGGCGACCATCGTCGACCTGCCGGAGGCCTCGGTCGAACAGGTGGATGCGGCGGTCTCCGCCGCCGACAGGGCGTTCCCGGCCTGGTCGCGCACCACGCCGGCCGAGCGCTCGGCGCTGCTGCTCAAGCTCGCCGACGCCATCGAAAGGGATGCCGAGGCCTTCGCCACGCTCGAGGCGCTCAATTGCGGCAAACCGCGCATCCGGGTGCTGCAGGACGAGATCCCCGGCGTGGTCGACTGCTTCCGCTTCTTCGCCGGGGCGGTGCGCAACATGCACGGTACCGTGGCGGGCGAATATCTCGCCGGCCACACCTCGATGATCCGGCGCGACCCGATCGGCGTCGTCGCCTCGATCGCGCCGTGGAACTATCCGCTGATGATGGCGGCCTGGAAGCTCGGCCCGGCGCTGGCCGGCGGCAACACCGTGGTGATCAAGCCCTCCGAGCAGACGCCGCTGACCCTGCTCAAGCTCGCCAGGGCGATCGCCGACATCTTCCCCGAAGGCGTGGTCAACGTCGTGGTCGGGCGCGGCGAGACGGTCGGCAATGCGCTGATCCATCATCCCAAGGTCGCCATGGTGTCGCTGACCGGCGACGTCGCCACCGGCAAGAAGGTGCTGCAGGCCGCCAGCAAGACGGTCAAGCGCACCCATCTGGAGCTCGGCGGCAAGGCGCCGGTGATCGTGTTCGACGATGCCGACCTCGAGGCGGTGGTCGAGGGCGTCAAGGTGTTCGGCTATTACAATGCCGGGCAGGACTGCACGGCCGCCTGCCGGATCTATGCCGGGGCTGGGATCTACGACAACCTGGTGGCGGACCTCTCCTCGGCGGTGCAGGGGCTGAAATTCAACCAGGCCAACGACGACGAGAACGATATCGGGCCGCTGATCTCGGCGCGCCAGCGTTCGCGCGTCGCCTCCTTCGTCGAGCGGGCCGCCGAGCAGAAGCATATCGCCATCGCCACCGGCGGGCACGAGGGGGCCGGCAAGGGCTTCTTCTACGAGCCGACCGTGGTGGCCGGGGCGCTGCAGTCCGACGAGATCGTGCGCCGCGAGGTGTTCGGGCCGGTCGTGTCGGTGACGCGCTTCGAGGCGGTCGACGACGCCGTCGCCTGGGCCAACGACAGCGACTACGGCCTCGCCTCCTCGGTGTGGACCCGCGACGTCGCCAAGGGCATGGCGACGGCGGCGCGGCTGCAGTACGGCTGCACCTGGGTCAACACGCATTTCATGCTGGTGAGCGAGATGCCGCATGGCGGCCTCAAGTCCTCGGGCTACGGCAAGGACCTCTCGATGTATGCGCTTGAGGACTATACCGTGGTGCGACACGTCATGGTGAAGATCGCCTGAGGCGGCGCCTCCGGGGTCCCGATCGCCCGAAAGAGCGTTCCCGGGGGTGCAGCGCCGGCCCGCCCGGGACGGCATGTTCGCCCGGCCAGCCCTGCCGCATCCCGCGCATGGTCGCGCGCGGGGTGCGGCAGGGCTTGTTCGTTCGGGATAAAGCGCGTCATGATGCTTCGCCAAGAGCCACCAGAAACGAGCGGGGAGCGCATGACCGGCGACGGCGCGACGGACGGGGAGATAGGGCGGGACAGGCCGTGGACCGCCCATTATCCCCCCGACGCCCTGACCGAGCTCGCCGCCACGCCCTATCGCCTGCTCGGCGACATCGCCCGCGACCGGGCGCGGCAGACGCCCTGGCGCATCGCGGTGACCTGCGTGATGCCGAACGGCATGGCGGGCTCGCTCAGCTTCGCCGCCGTCGACCGGCTGTCGGACGCCTTCGCCGCCTATCTGCGCGAGGACCTCAAGCTTCCCGCCGGCGAGCGCGTGGCGATCCAGATCCCCAACGGCCTGGCCTATCCCGTCGTCGCCTTCGGCGTGTTCAAGGCCGGCTGCATCCTGGTCAACGTCAACCCGCTCTACACCAGCGGCGAGATGGCCAAGATCTTCGCCGATGCCGAGCCGGCGGTGCTGGTGGTCATCGACATGTTCGCCGACAAGGTGGCGGCGGCGCTGGCCGAGAGGCCAGCGGTGCTGGCCGAGGGGCCGCGGCCTCAGGTGGTGCTGACCTCGGCGGCCGAGTTGTTCCCGGCCTGGCCGCGGACCGTGATCGGGCTGGTGCAGACCTATGTGCGCCGGCAGATCCCGCCGGCCCGCTTCGCCCATGTCCGCCTCGCCGCCGCGCTGCGGGCGGGCCGGCGCCACATGCTGCGCCGCGACAGGTCCGCCGCCTATGCCGAGGGGATCGAGCCCAACGCCGTCGCCTGCCTGCAATATACCGGCGGCACCACCGGGGTCAGCAAGGGGGCCATGCTGACCCATCGCAACCTGGTGATGAACGCGGCGCAGACCACCGCTTTCGCGGGGGCGCACATCTCCAGCGAGGAGACCATCCTCACCGCGCTGCCGCTCTACCACATCTTCGCCTTCACCGTGAACTTCCTCGCCTTCTACATGCGCTCCGGGCGCAGCGTGCTGATCCCCAATCCACGGCCGCTGACCAATCTGCGCAAGGCGCTGGAGGGGCAGGGCATCACCTTCATCACCGGGGTCAACACCCTGTTCAACGGCCTGCTCAACGAGGACTGGTTCCGCGAGGCGCCGCCGCCGACGCTGCGCCTGTCGGTCGCCGGCGGCATGGCGCTGCAGGCGGCGGTGGCGCAGCGCTGGGCGGAGGTGACGCGGCGGCCGATCATCGAGGGCTACGGCCTGACCGAGACCTCGCCGGTGCTGACCTTCAATCCGTTCGGGGCCGGGCGCATCGGCACGATCGGCGTGCCGATCCCGCTGACCGAGCTCAAATGCGTCGACGACGCCTTCAATGAAGTGCCGCGCGGCGAGCCCGGCGAACTGGCGGCCCGCGGCCCGCAGGTGATGGCGGGCTACTGGCGCCGGCGCGACGAGACCGCGCTCGTCATGCGCGGCGACTGGCTCCTCACCGGCGACATCGCCATCGAGGACGAGGCCGGCTTCTTCCGGCTCGTCGACCGGCGCAAGGACATGATCCTGGTCTCCGGCTTCAACGTCTATCCCAACGAGATCGAGGACGTGCTGGCCAAGCTCCCCGGCGTCAAGGAGGCGGCGGTGGTCGGCGTGCCGGACGGGGCCGCCGGCGAAGCGCCGAAGGCCTTCGTGGTGCGCAGCGATCCGGCCCTGACAGCCGAGGCGGTGCGCGCCCACTGCAAGCAGCACCTCACCGGCTACAAGGTGCCGAAGCACGTCGAATTCCGCGACGAGCTGCCGAAGTCCAACGTCGGCAAGATCCTGCGCCGGGAGCTGCGCGCCGATCCCTCTTCGCAGGTGGCGGCGATTCCTTAAGAGCATGGCCGGCTACCGGTCGGCACGGGCAGCGAAGGGCGCGCGGCCGGGCGGCGCACGGCCCGGCGGCGGCCGACATCGGAGGCCGGCCGAAGCCGCTCGCTCCTCGCTCGAAACCGTAGCCGGCAACGCATCTTTGGGTCGCAAATCGCGATTGCGGAACCGACATCCCAGTGTCACAAATGTGTCGTTGGCCGTTGCTACGCGCTTTTCGTAACTTCTGTTCCGAAAAAGCGCCCGAAGAATCATTCACGGCCGCGGGGAGATAAGAATGAACGTACAGCTGAGGAAGAGCCTTGCCGCGACGGTGTCGTCGGCCATGCTGCTCGCTGCCGTCACGCCGGCTTTCGCCGAGCCGTCGGCCGAGCTGGTCGCCGCCGCCAAGAAGGAAGGCCAGCTCACCACCATCGCGCTCCCGCACGACTGGTGCGGCTACGGCGCGCTGATCGACGGCTTCAAGGCCAAGTACGGCCTGACCGTCAACGAGCTCAACCCCGATGCCGGCTCGGGCGACGAGCTCGAGGCGATCAAGGCCAACAAGGGCAATACCGGCCCGCAGGCCCCCGACGTCATCGATGTCGGCCTCTCCTTCGGCCCGACCGCCAAGGACGCCGGCCTGCTCCAGGCCTACAAGGTCTCGACCTGGGACACGATCCCCGACAGCGCCAAGGACAAGGACGGCTTCTGGTACGGTGACTATTACGGCGTGCTCGCCTTCGAGGTGAACACCGACATCGTCAAGACCGTGCCGAAGGATTGGGCCGATCTTCTCTCCGACGAATATGCCAACACCCTGGCGCTCGCCGGCGATCCGCGCACGTCCAACCAGGCGATCCAGGCGGTCTACGCCGCCGGCCTCTCCGCCGCCAAGGGCGATGCCGCCAAGGCCGGGGCCGAGGGCCTGAAGTTCTTCGGCGAGCTCAACAAGAAGGGCAATTTCGTGCCCGTGATCGGCAAGGCGGCCTCGGTGGCGCAGGGCGCGACCCCGATCGTCGTGCGCTGGGACTACAACGCCCTCGCCGACCGCGACACGCTGAAGGGCAATCCGAAGGTCGAGGTCGTGGTGCCCGCCAGCGGCGTCGTCGCCGGCGTCTATGTCCAGGCGATCAGCGCCTATGCGCCGCATCCCAACGCCGCCAAGCTCTGGATGGAGTATCTCTACTCCGACGAGGGCCAGATCGGCTGGCTGAAGGGCTATTGCCACCCGATCCGCTTCAACGATCTCGCCGCCAACAAGAAGATCCCGCAGGATCTGCTCGACAAGCTGCCGCCGGCCGAGGCCTACACCAAGGCCGTGTTCCCGACCCTCGACGAGCAGAACGCCGCCAAGGCCGAGATCACCAAGAACTGGGACAGCGTCGTCGGCGCCAACGTCAAGTGAGATCGCGGCGGCCCGGATCGTCCGGGCCGCACTCCCCGAGCCTGATGCCCGCCGGGGCGGACCCACGCGTCCGCTCCGGTGGCTCCGTAGGCGTCGGGCTCCTGGAAGGACCGACTCGAAACAGACGGCGGGTTCAGGCATGGTGATGCCGAGCCTTTCCGTCCTTACCCCGGTTCCCGCATGACCGTCGCCGCCATCGAGCAGGCCCCGCCCATCGCGAAGACCGCCTCCACCGGCGGCCTTTTCTCGGTGGCGACGCTGGGCGTCGTGCCGTTCTTCATCTTCGCGCTGCTGTTCCTGATCGTGCCGACCTGCATGCTGATGGTCGGGGCCTTCCAGGACAAGGCGGGCAATCCGACGCTCGGCAACTTCGTCGAGCTCCTCAACCGGCCCGACCTTCTCGCCTCCTACTGGATCAGCATCAAGATCAGCGTCGCCTCCGCCGTCGGCGGCGCCATCATCGGCTTCTTCATCGCCCATGCCGTGGTGTCGGGGGTGCTGCCGTCCTGGCTGAGGCCGGCGGTGATGACCTTCTCGGGCGTCGCCTCGAACTTCGCCGGCGTGCCGCTCGCCTTCGCCTTCGTCGCCACCGTCGGGCGCGTCGGCCTCGTCACCGTGCTGCTGCGCGACTGGTTGGGCATCAACATCTATGCCCACGGCTTCAACCTCCTGAGCTTCTGGGGGCTGACGCTGACCTATCTCTACTTCCAGATCCCGCTGATGGTGCTGATCCTGGTGCCCGCCCTCGACGGCATGAAGCGGGAATGGCGCGAGGCCTGCGCCATCCTCGGCGGCAGCGCCTATCACTACTGGCGCTATGTCGGCGTGCCGGTGCTGTGGCCGAGCATCATGGGCGCGACGCTGCTCCTGTTCGCCAACGCCTTCGGCGCCGTGGCAACCGCCTATGCGCTCACCGGCTCCTCGCTCAACATCGTCACCATCCAGCTCTTCGCCCAGATCCGCGGCGACGTGCTGAACGATCCCAATCTCGGCTTCGCGCTGGCCTTCGGCATGATCGTGGTGACATGCCTGTCGAACGGCGCCTATATCTGGCTGCGCAGCCGCGGCGAGAGGTGGCTTCGATGAAACGCTCCTCGCTTTTCGCCTGGGTGATCCTCGCCTTCGGCGCCACCTATTTCATCCTGCCGCTGCTGGCGACCTTCGAATTCTCCCTGCGCATGGTGCGGGGCGAGTACAGCTTCGAAGCCTATCGCGTCGTCTTCGGCGATCCCAACTTCCAGGAAACCTTCCTCTATTCCGTGACGCTGGCGGTGGCGAGCATCCTGGTCGGCACGCTCCTGGTGGTGCCGACGGCCTATTGGGTGCGCCTGAAGCTGCCGCAGCTGCGCTCGGTGGTCGAGTTCATCACGCTGCTGCCCCTGGTGATTCCGGCGATCGTGATCGTGTTCGGCTATCTCCGGCTCTACAATTCCTCTTCCTGGCTGCCGTTCACCGCCTCGGCGGGGGCGACCAACGTGCTCCTCACCTTCGGCTATGTGACGCTGGCGCTGCCCTACATGTACCGCACGGTCGACACGGGCCTGCGCGCCATCGACGTCAAGACCCTGACGGAGGCGGCCGAATGCCTCGGCGCGGGCTGGCCGACGATCCTGTTCAAGATCATCCTGCCGAACGTGCGCTCGGCGGTGCTGAGCGGCGCGTTCCTGACCTTCGCCATCGTCATCGGCGAGTTCACCTTCGCCAGCCTGCTCAACCGCCCGGCCTTCGGTCCCTATCTCCAGCTGATCGGCGCCAACCGCGCCTATGAGCCTTCGGCGCTCGCCATCATCGCTTTCGCTGTCACCTGGGCCTGCATGGGCCTCATCCAGATCTTCGGCCGGGCGCGCGGCGCCCCGGCCGCGAGATGAAGGAGCTGGGATAATGGCCTTCCTCGAGATCGACAAGCTCCAGCGGACCTTCGGCGGCAACACCGGCGTCCGGCATTTCGACTTCGCCGCCGAGAAGGGCGAGTTCATCTCGCTGCTCGGGCCGTCGGGCTGCGGCAAGACCACGGTGCTGCGCATGGTGGCGGGCTTCGAGAAGCCGGCGTCCGGCACGATCCGCGTCAACGGCGCCGACGTCACCGCTCTCAGCCCGAACCAGCGCAATGTCGGCATGGTGTTCCAGGCCTATGCGCTGTTCCCCAACATGACGGTGGCGCAGAACATCGCTTTCGGCCTCAAGGTCGCCAAGCGCCCGCCGGGCGAGATCGCGGCGCGGGTCGACGAGATGCTGAAGCTGATCAAGCTGCCGACCCATGCGGAGCGCTATCCCTACCAGCTCTCCGGCGGCCAGCAGCAGCGCGTCGCCCTGGCGCGCGCCCTGGCGGTGAAGCCGCAGATGCTGCTGCTCGACGAGCCGCTGTCGGCGCTCGACGCCAAGATCCGCGTGTCGCTGCGCGACGAGATCCGCGACGTGCAGCGCAAGCTCGGCATCACCACCCTGTTCGTGACCCACGATCAGGAGGAGGCGCTGACCATGTCGGATCGCATCGTCGTCATGAACGAGGGGCGGATCGAGCAGGTCGGCACGCCCTTCGAGATCTACAACCGGCCGCGCACCCGCTTCGTCGCCTCCTTCGTCGGCACGCTCAACCTGCTGGAAGGCAAGGTCGTCGATGCGGCGGCGGGACGCCTCAGCGTCGACGGCCAGGAGATCGTCGTGGCCGGCGGCCTGAACGGCGCGGCGGCCGGCGACAGGGCGACCGTGGCGCTGCGCCCGGAAGGCATCGCGCTGTCGCAGGGCGGCGATCAGTCCAACCGCCTCAACGGCGTGATCGAGGATGTCGGCTTCCAGGGCGCCATCGTGCGCATGCGGGTGCGCTGCAACGGCACGATGATCTCGCTCGACAGCTTCAACAGCCCGAGCGCGCCGCCGCCGGCGCCGGGCGTGCCGGTGACGCTGTCCTTCTCGCGCGACCTGCAGGTGCTGGCGGAGGCGCCGGCCGTCTGAGCCGGCGCAGCGAGCCTGCCTTCGATGCTCGCGCTGAGGCAGGTCCGGCCCGAGGATCTGCAGGCGCTCTACGCGATCTCCCTGGCGACAGGCCATGAGGGAGGGGACGCCTCGCATCTCCATGGGGACGGCCGCCTGATCGGGCACATCTATTCGGCGCCCTATGCCTCGCTCGATCCGGCCCTGGTGCTGGTGGCCGTCGACGCGGCCGGGGCCTGCGGCTTTGCGGCCGGCGCCCTGGACACGGCGGCCTGGGAAGACCGGCTCGAACGCGAGTGGTGGCCGGCGCTCCGCCGCCGCTACGCCGATCCCGGTCTCGTCCCGATGCCGTCATGGACCGCGGACCAGCGACGCGCCTTCATGATCCATCATCCCGCGCGCACGCCACCCGCCGTGGCCGACGGCTATCCCGCGCATCTCCACCTGAACCTGCTGCCGCGCGCGCAGGGGCGCGGTCTCGGTCCGCGGCTGCTGGCGGGCTGGCTGGATCTGGCGGCGCCGCGCGGGACCGCCGCCCTGCATGTCGCCGTCAACCGCGCCAATGCAAGGGCGGTCGGATTCTGGGAACGGCAGGGGTTCGCGGTTCTCGAAGGCCCGCCGGCGGGCCGGACCTTGTGGATGGGCCGAGGCTGAGCCTGCCGATAGCGACTGTCGCAGCCGGGCTTTCCGCTGCCTTCGCCCGCTCTACGCCGCCTCGGCATGCAGGATGTAGAGCTTGCGTGTCGTCTCGTGGATCGTCCACTCGCCGCTCCAGCCCTTCGGCAGCACCAGAACCTCGCCGGCGCGCACCTCCCGGGTGCGGCCGTCCTTGTCGTGCAGCGAGGCCCGGCCGGAGACGATATGGCAGGTCTCGGAATTCTCGTCGCGCGAGGCGGTGAAGCGGCCGGGCGTGCATTCCCATACGCCGATCTCCAGGCGGCCGTCCGGCGAGGTCCACAGGGTCTTCGCGGCTTCGTGCTGATCGCCTTCGATCGAGGTCGGCTTGGGCTGCAGGGCGCCGAGATCGATGGCGGCGAGATGGGCGAAGGTCTGAAATGCGATCATGTGCGGTCCGGCAGGGCAGGGGATGCGGGGTGTCGCCGGGCTCAGCGCCCGGTGATCCTGTTGGCGAGGGTGGCGATGCGCGAGGTGTGCTCGAGGCCGGCGGCCTCGCGCCGGTCCGCCATGTGGTAGAGATGGTACATGGAATGGATGCCGAGCCAGCGCAGCGGCTCCGGCTCCCATTCGCGCACCGAGCGGTTGACCCAGGGCAGGCGGGTCAGCGGCGTGTCCTCATCCAGGATCAGGTCGGCCAGGGTGCGGCCTGAAAGGTTCGAGGAGGAGACGCCGAGGCCGACATAGCCGCCGGCCCAGGCGATGCCGCTCTTGCGGTCGAGCCCGACGGTGGTGCACCAGTCGCGCGGCACGCCGAGCACGCCGCACCAGGCATGGTCCATCCTCAGGTCCCTGGTCTGCGGCAGCACCCGCCTCAGGATGGCGTAGAGCTGGTCGATGGTCTCCTGCTGGGTGCGGCCGCGCATGTCGGTGCGCGAGCCGTAGCGATAGGGCACGCCGCGCCCGCCCATGGCGATGCGCCCCTCGCGGGTGCGCTGGGCATAGCAATAGGCGTGGGAGGCATCGCCGAGGAGCTCGTAGCCGTTCCAGCCGATCTCGGCCCAGAGCGCATCGGACAGCGGCTCGGTCATCAGGATGGCGCTGTTCATCGGGATCCACAGCCGCTCGAAGCCGGGAATGCCGGCGGTGAAGCCCTCGGTGGCACGCACGATGATCGGCGCCCTCACCGTGCCCCGCGTCGTCGTCACCGCGCCCTTGTCGATGCGGGTCACCTCGGTCTGCTCGAAGATCGGCACGCCCAGACGTTCGACCACGGCGGCGAGCCCGCGCACCAGCTTGGCCGGCTGCACCCGCGCGGTGCCGTGATGGACGAAGCCGCCCAGCGCCTTGTCGACATTGATGCGCGCCCGCATCTCCTCGCGGCCGATCAGGCTGACGCGCTCGCGCGGGACGTTCCAGGCGAGGGCCGTCTCGTAGTCCGCCTTGATGCGTTCGAGCTGCGGCCGGTTGGTGGCCACCGTCAGCGTGTCGGCGCGGCGGATGTCGGCGTCGATGCCTTCCCTCTCGGTGACGCCGATCACCTCGTTCACGGTGCCGTGCATGGCGGTCTCCATGTCGGTGACGGCGCCGCGCGAGGCGGTTGCCGCATATTTCTCGCGCGACCAGCCGAAGCCGCCGGAGAGCCAGCCGCCGTTGCGCCCCGAGGCGCCGAAGCCGGCGAACTCCTTCTCGAGGATGACGATGGAGATGTCGGGCCTGGCCTGCTTCAGGTAATAGGCGGTCCACAGGCCGGTGAAGCCGCCGCCGACCACGCAGACATCGGCGCTGCGGTCGCCGGGCAGGGGCGCGCGACAGGCCGGCACGCCGCCGATATCGGCATACCAGAACGAGACGTTGCCGTTGACCTTGACGTCCATGGCGGGGTCCTGCGGGGGGCGGGGATCAGGTGAGCGTCAGCTCGGCGCGATCATCGTCGGCGAGCAGCTTGGAATCGGCGATCGACCAGGACAGGCTGACCTCGTCGCCGATGGCGAAGGGAGCGGTCTCCGGCGGCGTGCGCACGACGGCGACCGAGCCGTCGCGCAGCGTCACCTGGTATTTCGAGCCCGAGCCGAGATAGATCGCCTCGCTCACCCGGCCGGCGAGGCCGTTGCGGCCCTCGGCCGGCGCCGCGGCCGCAGGGGCTAGCGACAGCCGCTCGGGGCGCAGCAGGATCACCGGCTTGCGCCCGTCGGCCAGCCGGTCCCGGGCGAGGACCCTCTGGCCGGCGAGGGTGAGGCAGGTCTCGCCGCCCGATGTCTCGGCCGCGCCGCGCAGGGTGGTGGATTCGCCGATGAACCGGCCGACGAACAGCGTGGCCGGCTCGTCATAGAGCGCGCGGCCGGTGCCGACCTGCTCGATGCGGCCCTGGTTGAACACCGCGATGCGGTCGGACAGGACCAGCGCCTCCTCCTGGTCGTGCGTGACATAGACGAAGGTGGTGCCGAGCTCGCGATGGATGCGCTTGATCTCGAGCTGCAGCCATTCGCGCAGCTTCTTGTCGAGGGCGCCGAGCGGCTCGTCCATCAGCAGCAGCGGCGGGTCGAACACCATGGCGCGGGCGAGCGCCACGCGCTGCTGCTGGCCGCCGGAGAGCTCGCTGGGAAAGCGGTGGGCGAAGTCGGTCATCTTGACCATGTCGAGCGCGCGGCGCACGCGCGCCTCGCGCTCGGCCTTGCCCAGGCCGCGCAGGACGAGGGGATAGGCGACGTTCCGGCCCACGGTCATGTGCGGGAACAGGGCGTAGTGCTGGAAGACGACGCCGATATTGCGCTTGTGAGCGGGCAGGCCGGCGATGCTGCGGCCGCCGAGCGCGAGGTCGCCCGACGTGAGGTCGGTGAAGCCTGCGACCACGTTCAGCGTCGTGGTCTTGCCCGAGCCGCTGGGGCCGAGCAGGGTCATGAACTCGCCGGGCTCGATGTGCAGGCTGACATCGTCGAGCGCGGTGAAGCCGCCATAGCGCTTGACGGCGTTGCGGATGTCGATGGCGGCGCCGCGCTCGCCGCCCTGAGGCATGGGCATCTCAGCTCCTCCTGGGTTTGGCGCCGACGATCAGCCCTGCGGCGATCAGGAGCGAGGTGGCGAGGAAGACGATGGTCCCGACGGCGGCCACCGTAGGGTCGGCGTCACGGGTGATGCTGGTGAAGATCTGCACCGGCAGCGTCTTCAGATAGGGGTTGGTGATGAACAGGGCGACGATGATCTCGTCGAAGGAGGTGACGAAGGCAAAGAGCAGGCCGGAGAGGATGCCCGGCAGGATCAGCGGCAAGGTGACGGTCCGGAAGGTGGTGAGCCGGTCGGCGCCCAGGCTCGCCGCCGCCGTCTCCAGCCGCACGTCGAAGACTTCCAGGTTGGCCGACACCGCGATGATGACGAAGGGGATCGCCAGCATGGTGTGGGCGACGACGAAGCCGATATCGGTGCCGACGAGCTGGAGGTTGAGGTAGACGGAGTAGATGCCGACCGCCAGGACCACGCCCGGCACCACCATCGGCGTGATCAGGACGGCGCGCAGGATGCCGGCCGCCGAGCGCTTCATCCGGCTGAGGCCGAGGGCGGCCAGGGTGCCGATCACGGTGGCGGCGACGGCGACGAACGCGGCGATCCTGAGCGAATTGAAGAAGCTCGCCGACCAGTCCGGATTGGTGAAGAAGTTCTCGTACCATTGCCAGGAGAAGCCGACCGGCGGGAAGGCGAGCGACTTGTTGGCGTTGAACGACATCGGGATGATGACGAGCGTCGGCAGCACCAGCCAGATGGCGACGAGCAGGCAAAACAGGGCGAGGATGAGGCGCGGCAGGCTCATCGGCGCGCACCCGAGGCCTGCTTGTGGCGCTGGCGCATCAGCGGCCCGGCCAGGGCCAGCAGCGCGAAGGTGGCGACCAGCAGCACCACGCCCATGGCGCCGCCCCGGCCCCAGTTGAGCAGGCTCAGCACCTGTGTCTGCACCAGCGTGGAGAGCATGGTGCTGCGCGGCCCGCCGAGCAGGGCCGGCGTGATGTAGAAGCCGAGCGACAGGATGAAGACGATGATCGCGCCGGCGAAGACGCCCGGCAGCGACAGAGGCAGGTAGACCTGCAGGAAGGCGAGGCTGGGCCGGGCGCCGAGGCTGCGCGCCGCCTGGACCAGGCGCAGGTCGATGCCGCGCATCACCGAGTAGAGCGGCAGGATCATGAAGGGCAGCAGCACCTGCGCCATGCCGATGACGACCCCGACCGGGGTGCGGATCAGTCGCACCGGGCCGAAGCCGAGGGCGGCGATCGCCGAATTGATCACGCCGGAATCCTGCAGGAGGATCACCCAGGCGAGGGTGCGCACCACGCCGCTGACCCAGAACGGCACCAGCACGGCGAGGGTGAGGACGAGGCGCGTGCGCGGCCCGACCGCGGTCATCAGATAGGCATAGGGATAGGCGGCGATCACGCAGACCAGGGTCACCCAGGCGGCGATGGAGAAGGTGCGCGCGAGCACCGTGAGGTTGACCGGGGTGGAGAAGAACCAGGCATAGTTCTGCAGCCCCCAGGCCGGCTCCGCCAGGCTGCGCAGGACCACCGTCAGCAGCGGGTAGCCCATGGCGGCGGCCAGCAGCAGCACGGCCGGCACGGTCAGGAGCCAGGGATGGGCGGCGAGCCGCCAGGGCCGGCCGGCCCTCCCGGGTGGCCGAGGGACGATGCCCTCGGCCGGGGATGCGGAAGCGGCTGCGCTCACGCCTTGATGCTCCGGATCCGCGGAGGATGCATCAGTTGCCGGCCATCAGGGCCGCCCACTTCTCCGAGGCGGCGGCGAAGTTGTCGACCCAGAACTTGATGTTCTGCTGGTAGCCCTGCTTGGTGCGCTCGGGGGTGTTGGTCAGGAAGGCCGCCACATTGGCGTCGACCTTCGGCTGGGCCTGGTCGTGCACCGGGGAGTAGGAGGTCTTCTCCGACAGGATCTCCTGGGACTGCTTGCCGAGATAGGCGTTGATCAGCGCATAGGCGGCGTCGGGGTCCTTGACGCCGACGGGGATCGCCAGCTGGTCCTTGACCACCAGCCAGTCCTGCCAGACCGGGGTGTACTTGGCGCCGTTCTTGAGCGCGGTCATGGCGCGCCCGGTCCACATCAGCAGCATGTCGGCTTCGCCGGACTCGGCGAGCTGCTGGGATTCGGCGCCGGTCTTCCAGAAGATGGTGTCGGGACCGATCGCCTTGATCTTGGCGATGCCCTTGTCGATATCGGCCGGGGTCAGGTGCTCGACGGAGCCGCCGTCGGCGAGGATCGCCTGCTCGATCAGGCTGCCGACGGGGTTGCCGCTGCCGTCGATGCCGCGCACGCCGGGGAAGGTCTTGGTGTCGAAGAAGTCCTTCCAGCTCGTCGGCGGATGATCCTTGTAGGCGGCGGTCTTGTACATCAGCACCATGCCGTAGTTCATGGCCGGCACGCTGCACTCGCCGACCTGGCCGGGCGGGATGTGGGAGATGTCGATCTTGGAGAAGTCGAGCTTCTGGAACAGCTTGCCGCAATAGACGTAGGGCGGCAGGTCGTCGGTGTCGACCACGTCCCAGGTGACGTTGCCGGATTCCACCTGCGCCTGCAGCTTGGCGATCTCGGTCGGGCCGTCGTTGAGGAGCTTGACGCCGGACTTGTCGACGAACTCCTTGAGCGCGGCGACCTGGCCGTCCTGGTAGATGCCGCCATAGGACACGAAGGTCAGCGTCTTGCCCTTGAGCGAGCCCTCGGCCACGCTGCCGGCGGCGGGCGCGGTCTGGGCCTGGGCGCCCAGCGTCGCCAGCATGGCGATGGCGGTGGCACCGGCAAAGGCGGCCAGCGTCGATCTGTTGGTCATGGCTTCAGTCCTCGGATGGCCCGCTTCTGGGTTGCGCGGCGCCGGACGCGAGCGTCTTCCGGGCCACATATTGGTCGAGCTCGGCGGCGCCGCTGGTCGGCGGCACGATGATCCACAGCACCTCGGCCGGCGTCGCGCCGACATTGACGGTCTTGTGCGGCGTCGAGGGCGCATATTCGATGCTGTCGCCCTGCTCGAGGACGAAGCTCTCCGCGCCGAGGGTCAGCTGCACCCGGCCGCGCAGGACGACGAACATCTCGTGGGCGCCGCCATGGGTGTAGGCGCCCTCGCCGGTCGAGCCGCCGACGGCGAACTCGCCGGAATAGACCTCGACCTCCTGGATCGGCCGGCGCGACAGCAGCGTCTTGCGATAGCCCTCGCTGACCGGAAGAGCCGGGCGGTCGGCCCGCTTCAGCACCCGGTGCGGGGAGACCTGGGATTCGTCGAAGAGGTCGGCGACGCTGATGCCGAGGGCGTTGGCGATCTGCATCAGCGTGCTGGTGGTGGCGCCGGAGACGCCGCGCTCGAGCTGGCTGAGGAAGCTCGCCGTGGTGCCGGTCCGGTCGCCGAGCTGGCGCAGCGTCAGGCGGCGCGCCGTGCGGAAGGCCTTGACGCGCTCGCCCAGCACCGTGGAGCGGCGCGCCTCCAGGCTGGCGCCGGCTTCCGGGGCATGGTCCTCAGCGATGGTCATGGCGTTTGTGCGCTCTCACTTTACAAGCCATAAAGTGGCCGGCGCCACTTTACAAGATGTGAAGTGCATGACGGCGTCCTCTGTCACCGAGATTTCGTCGCCGCCTGCCAAGATGAAGGCCTGCGGCCGGCTTCCCATCCGGGGGCGGACGGCTCTTGACACGCCGGCCGGCATCGGCGATGCAGCGGGCCATGAGGACCATGTCCGCCTTCGTCCGACGTCCCGCGATGGGCACTCCGGTGCGCCCACGATGACGCTCGCCTGATGCGTTCGTCGTGAGCCGCGCCACAGCGCGGCTTTTTTGTTTCGCCTCACCGCTCCAGGGCAGGAGAGCATGCCATGACCACGCCTTCGGACCTCGCCGACAGACCCGCGGCCGCGACGGCGGTGCGCACCGTCTTCATCGACGGCGAGGCCGGCACCACCGGCCTCGGCATCCGCGAGCGCCTCGCCGCCGTGCCCGGCGTCGCGATCAGGAGCATCGCGCCGGAGCTGCGCAAGGACCTGGCGGCCAAGCAGGCGCTGCTCGCCGAGGTCGACCTGGTCGTGCTCTGCCTGCCCGATGCGGCGGCCAAGGAGACGGTGGCGCTGGTCGACGGCCTCGGCGCCGCCGCGCCGAAGATCCTCGATGCCTCGACCGCGCATCGGGTGGCGCCGGGCTGGACCTACGGCTTCGCCGAGCTGACGCCGGACCAGGCGGGCGCCATCCGGGCCGCCGACCGGGTGGCCAATCCCGGCTGCTATCCCACCGGCGGCATCGCGCTGCTGCGCCCGCTGGTCGATGCCGGCGTCCTGCCGAAGGATTACCCCGTCACCATCAATGCGGTGAGCGGCTATTCCGGCGGCGGCCGCTCGATGATCGAGGATTTCGAGAACGGCCGCGCCCCGTCCTTCGAGCTCTACGGCCTCAGCCTCGAGCACAAGCACCTGCCGGAGACGCAGGTCTATGCCGGCCTGTCGCGGCGGCCGATCTTCGTGCCGTCGGTCGGCAATTTCCGCCAGGGCATGCTGGTGTCGGTCCCGCTGCATCTCGACACGCTGCCGGGCCAGCCGACCGGCGCGGACCTGCACGCCGTGCTGGCCGGGCGCTACGATCCTGCCGGCCTCGTCCGGGTCATGCCGCTCGACGGCCCGGAGATGGTGGCCGGCCGGATCGAGCCGGAGGCCCTCAACGAGACCGACGGGCTGGAGCTGCGGGTGTTCGCCAACGCGGCGCACCGGCAGGCGGTGCTGGTCGCCCGGCTCGACAATCTCGGCAAGGGCGCGTCCGGCGCGGCGGTCCAGAACATCCAGCTGATGCTGGGGGCCTGAGGCCGGACGACTTCACCCGCGGCTGCCCGCGTTCGCGAAGGGGCCTCCTCCTTCGCTGGAATTCCGGCCTGCAAAGAGCTATCTGTGGTCACCAGTGACCACCCGGCGATGGATTGCCCGATGCCGACCGTCAATCTCAGGGATGCCAAGGCTGGGTTCTCGGGCTTGGTCGACAAGGCGATCAATGGCGAGTTCGTGACGATCACCCGCCACGGCAAGCCCGTCGCTGCTCTGGTTTCGGTCGAGGCGGCGGAGATCGCCCGCAAGGCGATCGAGCGCAAGCGCGCCGGCCTCGTCGCCTATCTCAGAACCTTTCCTGGCGGCGATTTCGAGCGCAATCGCTCGCGGTCCCGAGATGTCGAGCTTTGAACGGCTACTTGCTCGACACCAATGTCGTCTCGATGCTTTCGCCGTCGAGGGCCGAGGTGTCGGCAGTGTTTCTCGAATGGCTGGAGCGCCTGGACGGTGAAGGCAGGATCTTTCTGTCGGTTGTCACGATCCACGAGATCGAGAAGGGGATCGCGCTCCTCGAGCACAAGGGAGCCACGGCAAAAGCCGCGGGCCTGAAAGCCTGGCTTGCCGGCCTTGTTTCGACCTATGACGACAAGATTATCGGCCTCGACGCTTCGGGCGCCGCGGCTGCCGGACAGTCGGAGGCCAGGGCGATCTCGTCGGGGCATGACCCGGGCATGGCGGACGCCATCATCGCCGGCATCGCGAAGACGCATGATCTCGTCGTTGTCACCCGCAACGCGCGGCATTTCCGGCCGTTCGGCATAGCAGTGTCGTTGCCCGACGAACTGATCGGATAGGCCCGGATTCCACACATCGGGAGCGGGGACGGCGGCGCGCTGGACTGTCGCGCGCATCCGATCGGCGGTCATGTCGATTGATTCCATACCAACCAGTTGGTATGGTTTCTTCCGGGAGGAGCGATGCCATGCCGGATCAGCCGCAGGGATCGAGAGCCAGGTTGGTGGAGGCTGCGATCGACGTGGTGCGCACCAAGGGCTACACGGCCGCGCGCGTCGAGGACATCTGCGCGGCGGCTGGCGTCACCAAGGGCAGTTTCTTCCACCATTTCGACAGCAAGGATGCGCTGGCGTTGGCCGCTGCGGATCAGTGGCGCGGCTGCGCCGACGCAATTTTCGCGGCTGCCGGCTGCGACGACCTCGCCGATCCGCTCGATCGGCTGATGGCCTATCTCGCCTTCCGCCGGGCGATGATGACCGGCGACCTCGCGCAATGGACCTGCTTCGCCGGCACGGTGATCCAGGAGACCTACCGCACCCATCGCCATCTCAGCGATGCCTGCCAGGCGAGCATCGCCGAGCATTCCGATGCCGTTGCCGCGATCATCGCCGAGGCCATGCGCCGATACGGCATCGAGGGCGACTGGACTGCGCCGAGCCTCGCCCGCCACATCCAGGCGGTGCTCCAGGGTGCCTTCATCCTGGCCAAGGGCGAAGGGCAGGCCGCCGTGGCCGTCGAGAGCATCGACCATCTCAGGCGCTACGTGGCGCTACTGTTCCGTCGTCCGATAGGCTGAAGCGCGGGAGGAAGGCATGACACTGTCGTATCGCTGGACCATCGTCGCGCTCGGCGCGCTGATGTCGTGCGTCGGCGTCGGGACGATGTTCTCGCTGGCGGTGTTCCTCAACCCGATCACCGCCGACACCGGCTGGTCGCATGCCGGCATCTCCAGCGCCATGACCCTCAACTTCCTGGTCATGGGCCTCGGCGGCTTCGGCTGGGGCGCGGCGAGCGATCGCTGGGGGACGCGCATCGTCGTGCTCGCCGGGGCGCTGCTGCTCGGCCTGGCGCTGGTGCTGGCCAGCCAGGCCCAGTCGCTGCTCGCCTTCCAGCTGATCTACGGCATGCTGGTGGGCCTGGCCGCCAGCGCCTTCTTCGCGCCGATGATCGCCACCGTCACCGGCTGGTTCGACAGCCATCGCAGCCTGGCCGTTTCCCTCGTCTCGGCCGGCATGGGCGTGGCGCCGCTGACCATCTCGCCCTTGGCGCGCTGGCTGATCTCGGCCCATGGCTGGCGCCCGGCCATGCTGGCCATCGGCATCCTCGCCTGGATCCTGCTGATTCCGGCCGCCCTGCTGGTCCGGCGTCCGCCCGCGGCGGCATCGGACGGCACCGTCGCCGAGGCCGGCAGGGCCACGCCGGGCATCTCGGTGGCGGACGCGCTGCGCTCGCCGCAGTTCCTGGTGCTCGGGCTGACCTTCTTCGCCTGCTGCGCCGCCCATTCCGGGCCGATCTTCCACATGGTCAGCTATGCCATGGTCTGCGGCGTGGCGCCGATGGCGGCGGTGAGCATCTACAGCGTCGAAGGCCTGGCGGGACTCGGCGGACGCCTGCTGCTCGGCGTGCTGGCCGACCGTTACGGCGTCAAGCCGGTGCTGGCCGCCGGCCTGCTGGCGCAGGCGCTGGCGATCGGCACCTATCTCTTCGTCGACCGACTCGGCGAGTTCTATGCGCTCGCCATCGTCTTCGGCGGCGCCTATGGCGGGGTGATGCCGCTCTACGCAACGCTGGCGCGCGAGTATTTCGGCCAGGCGATCATGGGCACCGTCCTCGGGGCGGCGACGCTCTTGTCCAGCCTCGGCATGGCGCTCGGCCCGCTGGCCGGCGGCTGGGTGTTCGACAGCTTCAAGGGCTATGCGTGGCTGTTCGTCGGCTCCTGCGCCGTCGGGCTCGGCGCCGTGGCGATATCCCTGGCCTTCCCGCCGGCACGGCCGATCAGGCTGCAGCCGGCCTGAGAGCGGTCGGGGCGGGGCGCGCCCCAAACAAAAACGCCGGTCTCGCGAGAGGCCGGCGTCGGATGGTCGGGAAGGCGCCTATTGGCGATAGTGCTGGATGCGCGTGGTGCGCAGCCCCGCCAGGCCGTGGCGGTCGATGGAGGCTTGCCAGCCCAGGAACTCCTCCGTGGTCAGGGTGTAGCGGCTGCACGCCTCATCGAGGCTGAGGAGCCCGCCCCGCACGGCCGCGACCACCTCGGCCTTGCGGCGAATGACCCAGCGTTGCGTACCGGGGGGAGGCAGATCGGCGATCGTCAGCGGACTGCCGTCCGGTCCGATCACGTATTTGACCCGAGGACGAAGGGGTTCGGTCATGGGATACGCTCATACAACTCGACTGACCTAGTCGAAGAAGAGCGTAAAGAGGCCCGCTTAAAATTTGCTGAAGGGAAAATGTCGCATTCGAAGCATCCCGGGTTGGCCGGCAAGTGCTTGGCTCGAAAAGCATTTTCTCGAAGGCGCATGGCCCTGCCCCAAGCCCCGTTCCGCTTGCGGCAGGCGGCGCCCGAGCCGCCGGCAGCGGGTCACGAGGCGGACTTGCGCAGGGTCTTGACCTTGTCGAGGGCGACCGAGATGTCGCCGATCTTGAGCAGCGGTGTATCGCCGGAGAGGTCGACGGCGTCGACCTTGCCGGAGATCTCGGTGGAGACGGCGACCGGCTGGCCGGCGGCGTCCACGGCGTCGATCTTCAGCTTGTAGGAGCCGGCGCTGTAGAGCGATCCGTCGCCGCCCCGTCCGTCCCAGACGAAGCTGCCGGCGCCGGCGTCGAGCGAACGGGTTGCGGTGTAGACGGTCGCGCCCGTGCTGGCGTCGATGACGCTGAAGGTCGCCTTGGCCGCGGGCTTCGCGGCGTTCAGCGTCCAGGCCGCCTTGCCCGCGGCGAGGGTGGTCACCGAGCCGTCGGCGGTGATCTCGGCCCCGAGATAGCCGGCCGAGGCGGAGACGATGCCGGCGGCGTTGGCCGAGACCAGGGTGGTCAGGAGATCGTTGGTCCGAAGCTGCTGCTCCACCGAGGAGAACTGCACGAGCTGGGAGGTGAACTGGTTGGTGTCGAGCGGATCCAGCGGGTTCTGGTTCTGCAGCTGCGTGGTCAGGAGCTGCAGGAACGTGTCGAAATTGCCGGCGATGGTCTGCTTCGCATTCGTCTGGCTGGCCGCGAGGGCTCCAGAGGAGGAAGAGGAAACGCTCGTCATGATGGGGCCCCCCTAGAGCATTTTCCGGTGAACCGGCATTCGGTTCGACTTAAGAAAATGCGTAAAAACAAAGAGATAGAGAGTGCGATCGATTCAACTTGAAACGATCACACTCTAGACGCTGATGTCGAGGCCGCCGCGGCGGCCGAGAATGCTGGCATAGGCCGCGACCCGCGGCGAGCTCGGGCGCGGCGTCTCACCCGTGCCGCCGTCGGCGACGAAGGGCTGCGCCTGGCGCTGGCTGCCCTGGTCGCGCCCGGCGAAACCCTGCGGATTCTGGCCGGGATCGCGCAGATTGAACTGCAGCGAGCCCTGGTCGGTCTTGAAGCCGGCGCTGTTCAGCGCCCGCTCCAGCGCACGAGAATCGCGCTGCAGCAGGTCGAGCGTGTCCATCCGCTCGACGGTGAGGGTGGTGGTGGCCGCTCCGGTGGAATCGTCGATGGCGAGGTGGACGTCGATGCGGCCGAGCTCGGGCGGATCGAGCCGGATCTGGAAGCGGCTCTCGCCGTCCTTGGCTCGCGCCGCGACGGTGACCGCGACCTGGGGCAGCGAGGCGACGAGGACGGGCGAGGGCGCCGGCGCCGGGGGAGCCGGTGTCGCCGGTCGCGCCGCCTCCGCCGGGGCGGGCGTGGCGGCCGGCTGGTCCGAGGGCGCCGCGGCGGCATCCTTCGCGGCGGCATGCAGGGCGGCCGCGTCCTTGGCCTCCTTGCCGGCGTCCGCCGCCGGCGGGGTCTTGCCGGCCGGATCGGCCTCGTCCGCATCGGCCTTGCCGGCATCGGGCTTGGCCGGGTCCGCCTTGCCGCCGAGCGCCGCCTGCTGGGGATCGAACGGCTTGGCGCCCGCCTTGCCGGCCGGCGTTCCGGCCGGGGCGGCAGCGGTTTCGCCGGCGGCGACGGGCAGGGTCGCCGCGAGCGCGGCTGCCGCATTGGTGGCCGTCACCGCGCCGGGCCTGACGATGGTGCCGGCCGTCGCCGCGGTCTCGACGACCGGCACCGCGGCCTGGACGGCGAGGGCGGCGGCCATGCCGGGCGAGGCGGCGGCGTCGGGCGTCGCCGCGGCGGGTGCCGGCGCGTCGCCGGCCGCGCTGCCGTCCGCATCGTCGGCATCCGCGGTCTCGGACGCCGCGCCCGGCTGCGCCGGCGGGTGGCGGGCCTTGCTCCGCTCCGCCCGGGCGACCGGAGCGGCCGCATCCTGCGCCGCCTCCGGCGCCGATGGCCGGTCCCGCGCCGCCACGTCCGTCGACTGGCCGAGCAGGTCGGCGAAGGCGGACGAAGCCGTCGGCCCGGCCGGCTTGCGGCGCGGCCGGGCCTGCGGGACCGAGAGATCGGAAAGGGCGTCGGGAGCAGTCAAACGGCGGCCTCGGCAACGGGACCGCACGAGGCGGGTCGTGGGCAGCAGAGCAAGACGCGTACCATCTCGTGCCCGATTCATGATCTTTATTTTTCAATATATTGCGTGTGGTTTTTCATAGAAAAAGCGAGGGCCGGGTCGGCGCATCCTGCCGCCTGGCGGCAGTTCTTGCCGGGGCGGACCGTCCATTCGCGCCGCCGGCAGCAGGGCGCCGCGCCCCTCCATGCGTCGACGACCGGCGGCCGCGCGGAGGGCGTTAACCAATTCGAAACCAAGGACCGGGCAATTCTTGCCTAGCGGCCGGCGTCGGGCCGAGGGGCTCGCCGAAACCGGATGGTGTTCCGGCGCCCGGCCCGGGCTTTTCGACAAGGCTCCGGAAGTCTGCGGAATCGTCCGGCCGGCGCACGGGCGGCGGTCCGCAGGTGCCGATCTCAGCGTGTGAGGCGTGGCGTGCAGGGGTTGCTGGAGATTCTCAAGCGATTCGGTCCGGGCCGGCTGGCGGCGATGGGCGCGGTCACGCTCGTGCTGGTCGGCTTCTTCGGCTTCGTCATCATGCGCTTCAGCCAGCCGCAGATGGCGCCGCTGTTCACCGATCTCGACGTCAGGGACTCGGCGGCGATCGTCAAGTCGCTGGAGGCGGCCGGCGTCACCTACGAGCTCAGCGCCGACGGCGCCACCATCGCCGTGCCGCGCGACCGGGTGGCGCGCCTGCGCATGACGCTGGCCCAGGACGGCCTGCCATCGGGCGGGGGCATCGGCTACGAGATCTTCGACAAGGGCGACAGCCTCTCGGCCACCAGCTTCGTGCAGAACATCAACCAGCTGCGCGCCCTGGAGGGCGAGCTGGCGCGCACCATCCGCGGCATCGACCGGGTCGAGCAGGCCCGCGTCCACCTGGTGATCCCGGAGCGCTCGCTGTTCCAGCGCGACCGCGAGCCGCCGTCCGCCTCGATCGTCCTCAAGGTGCGCGGCGGCCTCGAGCCGGGGCAGATCCGCGCCATCCGCCATCTCGTCGCCACCGCGGTCGAGGGGCTGAAGCCGGACCGTGTCTCCATCGTCGACGAATCCGGCGCGCTCCTGGCCGACGGCGCCGGCACGGCCCAGCCCGAAGGCGGCGCCGACGAGCGCCAGGTCGCCTATGAGCGGCGTCTTTCCGACCAGGTGCAGCGCATCGTCGAGAGCGTGGTCGGGACCGGGCGCGCCCGGGTGCAGGTGGCGGCCGAGCTCGACTACAACCGCATCACCCAGACCCAGGACCTCTACGACCCCGACAGCAAGGTGGTGCGCTCCACCCAGACCCGCGAGGAGAGCAGCGCCATCGCCCAGCGCGACCAGGGCGTGACGGTCGGCAACGAGCTGCCCAACGCCACGGCGAACCAGGCCACCACCGGCCAGGACCTGACCAAGAAGACCGAGGAGACCATCAATTACGAGATCTCCCGCACCACCAAGACCGAGACCATCGATGCCGGGCGGGTGAAGCGCATCTCGGTGGCGGTCCTGGTCGACGGCCTCTACGGCAAGGATGCCAGCGGCACGCTCGCCTATGCCCCACGCGCCAAGGACGACCTCGACCGCATCGCCGCGCTGGTGCGCTCGGCGATCGGCTACGACCAGCAGCGCGGCGACCAGGTCGAGGTGGTCAACCTGCGCTTCGCCGACGCGCCGCTCACGGCCGACCTCGCCTCGGACCAGGGCTGGCTGAGCTTTCTCGCCTTCAGCAAGGGCGATGTGATGCAGCTCGCCGAGCTCGGCGTCCTCGCCATCCTGTCGCTCCTGGTGCTGCTGTTCGCGGTGCGGCCGCTGATCCGGCGCATCGTCTCGCCGGAGACGCCTGACGCGAAGGCGGGCGGCGCGGTCGCGGTGATAGCCGGCGCATCCGCGGCGGTCGAGACGTCGGGCCTGCCCGCGGTGGTGCCGCCCCAGGATCCGAGCCCGACGCTGCAGCTGCTCGAAGTCGCCCAGGTCAACGGCACCATCCAGCAGAAGTCGGTCGAGCGCATCGGCGAGCTGGTCGAACGCAACCCGGGCGAGACCCTGTCCCTGATCCGGACCTGGCTCGCCGAGCCGACGCATTGAGGGGGATGCGATGGCGCCGGTGCCGATCAAGAGCGACCCGACCCGCAAGTTCTCCGAGAACACGCGCGTGCTGCGCGGCGCCGAGCGCGCCGCCATGCTGATGCTGCTGCTCGGCGACAAATATGGCGGCTCCGTCTGGCTCGGCCTCGACGACGACGAGGTGCGCGAGATCTCCATCGCCATGTCGCATCTCGGCGCGCTGGAGGCCGAGGCCATCGAGATGTTCATGCTGGAATTCGTCGGCCAGATGTCGGCCTCCGGCGCGATGATGGGCAATTTCGAGAACACCGAGCGCCTGCTCCAGACCTATCTGCCGCCCGAGCGGGTGGTGCAGATCATGGAGGAGATCCGTGGCCCCGCCGGCCGCAACATGTGGGAGAAGCTCTCCAACGTGCAGGACCATGTGCTGGCCAACTATCTCAAGAACGAATATCCGCAGACCGTCGCGGTGGTGCTGACCAAGGTGCGCCAGGAGCAGGCGGCGCGGGTGCTGTCGATCCTGCCGGAGGAGTTCGCCCTCGACGTGGTCGCGCGCATGCTGCGCATGGAGAGCGTGCAGAAGGAGGTGCTCGAGCGCGTCGAGCAGACGCTGCGCGTCGAGTTCATGTCGAACCTCAACCAGACGCACCGGCGCGATCCGCACGAATTGATCGCCGGCATCTTCAACGCCTTCGACCGCCAGACCGAGACGCGCTTCATCACCGCGCTGGAGGAGGCCAACCGCCACAGCGCCGAGCGGATCAAGGCGCTGATGTTCACCTTCGACGACCTGATGAAGCTCGATCCGGCGGCGGTGCAGACGCTGCTGCGCTCGGTCGACCGCGACAAGCTCGCCATCGCCCTCAAGGGCGCCTCGGAGACGGCGCGCAGCTTCTTCCTCTCCAACATGTCGGTCCGGGCCGGCAAGCTCCTGCAGGACGACATGCAGGCGATGGGACCGGTGCGCCTGCGCGACGTCGACGAGGCGCAGGCCATCCTCGTCTCCACCGCCAAGGACCTGGCCGCCAAGGGCGAGATCATGATCGCCAAGAACGGCGCCGACGACGAGCTGGTGTACTGATGCGCAACCGCTTCGCCCCCGCCCCGACGACGCCGCGCCGCGGCTCCGCTGCCCGGCCTCACCGGCGGAGGACGCCGTGAGCCCGCGCGCGAAATTCCTGTTCGACGAGGATTTCGGCGCGCCGAAGGCGCCGCCGGCGCCGGCCGAGCCGGCGCTGCCGCTCGCCGAGCACCGGGCGGCGCTGCGCCAGGCGGAGGAGGTGGCCTTCCTGCGCGGCGTGGCCGAGGGCAGGCGCCAGAGCGAGGCCGACGAGGCCGCCCGCCTCGCCGCCTCGATGCAGCGCCTGGCGCTGCATTTCGGCGAGGCCGCTGGCCGCTTCGTCGAGATCGCCGCGCGCACCGAGCAGCAGGCGGCGGCGCTCGCCTTCGCCCTGGCGCGCAAGCTCGCCGGCGCGCTCCTGGACAAGCATCCGCTGGCGCCGGTGGAGGCGCTGGCGCGCTCGGTCTTCGCCCATCTCAGAGCCACGCCGCACGCCGTGGTGCGGGTGAATGCCGGGCTGGTCGAGGCGGTCAAGCCGCGTCTCGACGCCATCGCCCGCGAGGCCGGCTTTGCCGGCACCATCGTGGTGCTGGGCGAGCCCGACATCGCCATCGGCGACGCCCGCGTCGAATGGGCCGACGGCGGCGCCGTGCGCGAGGCCGCGGCGCTCGAGGCGGTGCTGGACGACGCCGTCCGCCGCCATCTCGATCCGACATCCAGCCGGGAGGAGCAGAGCCGATGAGCACCGACAAGCCCGGAATGAAGGAGATGAACCTGCCCCATCTCACCGACGAGATCGACGTGATGGCACCCGGCGGTGAAGGCCAGGCCTATCCGGAAGAGGGGCAGGCGCGTGGGGCCGCCGACCTCGAAAGCGTGTTCGACGTGCCGGTCAAGGTCTCGGCCGTGCTGGGGCGGGCGCGCATGGGCGTCGGCGACCTGCTCAAGCTCGGGCCCGGCTCGGTGCTGGAGCTCGACCGCAAGGTCGGCGAAGCCATCGACATCTATGTCAACGACCGTCTCGTGGCGCGCGGCGAGGTCGTCCTCGTCGAGGACAAGCTCGGCGTCACGATGACCGAAATCCTGAAAGGCGAGAAGTAAGCCATGAAACTCCTGATCGCCGGTACGCTCAAGGGCCAGCTCACCGCCGCCACCAAGATCGCCATGGACCGCGGCGCCTCGGTCACCCACGTGCCCGACGTGGAGGGGACGCTGCGCCATCTCAGGGCCGGACGCGGCGCCGACCTCCTGATGGTCGACGTCACGCTCGACATCCGCGGGCTCGTGGCGCGCCTGGAGGCCGAGCGCATCCATATCCCGCTCGTCGCCTGCGGCGTCGACAACGACGCCCGGGCGGCGGTGGCGGCCATCCATGCCGGCGCCAAGGAATATATCCCGCTGCCGCCCGACCCGGAGCTGATCGGGGCGATCCTGGCCGCCGTCGCCGGCGACAGCGAGGAGTTCGTGGTGCGCGACGAGGCGATGCAGGCGGTGGTCCGCCTCGCCGGCCAGATCGCCCCCTCCGACGCCTCGATCCTGATCACCGGCGAGAGCGGCACCGGCAAGGAGGTGCTGGCGCGCCATGTCCACGGAAGGTCCGCCCGAAAGGGCAAGCCCTTCGTCTGCGTCAACTGCGCTGCGATTCCCGAGAACCTCCTGGAAAGCGAGCTGTTCGGCCACGAGAAGGGCGCCTTCACCGGCGCCGTGGCGCGGCGCATCGGCAAGTTCGAGGAGGCGGACGGCGGCACGCTGCTGCTCGACGAGATTTCGGAGATGGACGTGCGCCTGCAGGCCAAGCTGCTGCGCGCCATCCAGGAGCGGGTGATCGACCGCGTCGGCGGCGCCAAGCCCGTGCCGGTCGACATCCGCATCCTCGCCACCTCCAACCGCAACCTCGCCGAGGAGGTGAAGAAGGGCACGTTCCGCGAGGACCTGCTCTACCGCCTCAACGTGGTGAATCTGAAGATCCCGGCGCTACGCGACCGGCCGCAGGACATCCTGGAGCTCGCCGGCCATTTCGCCCGCAAATATGCGCAGGCCAACAGCCTGCCGGCGCGGCCCCTGTCGGCCGAGGTGCGCAAGAGCCTGATGGCGGCGCCCTGGCCCGGCAATGTGCGCGAGCTGGAGAACGCCATGCACCGGGCGGTGCTGCTCGCCACCGGCCCGGAGATCGGCCCGGAAGCGCTGCGCGCGCCCGACGGCGCGGCCATGGACAGCCTGGCGCTGAGCCGCGGCCTGGCGGCCCAGGCCGCGGCCACGGCCGAGGCGCTGTCGCGCTCCTTCATCGGCCGGACGGTGGCCGACGTCGAGCGCGACCTGATCCTGCAGACGCTGGACCATTGCCTGGGCAACCGCACCCACGCCTCCAACATCCTCGGGATCTCGATCCGCACCCTGCGCAACAAGCTCAACCTGTACAGCGACGAGGGCCACCGCATCCCGCCGCCGCCGGGCGGAGAGGCGCGCGTGGCGGGGTTCTACTAGCGACTGCGAACCGACCCGGGTCGCCCCCGGCATCCCGGCACCCTCGTGCTCGCTGGTCCGGGCACGCGGAGGCACGGCTCAGGGGGCGCCGACATCCCTCGTCAAGGGCTCAGTCCGTCCATCCAGTGGCTGTCCGTCAGCCGATGCGAACACTCCGTCACGGTGATCAGGGCCGCGTCGGGGGACTGGATGGGGTCGGCCTCCGAGGGCAGGCAGACAAAGGCCTGCCCGTCGTAACCGTAGAAAACGGCCCGGCAGGTCACCAGCGAGCGGATCAGCACCCCCCGCTCGTCGAAAGGGTCGCCGCACGCCAGCAAGAGTTTTCGCAGGGTCACGGGATCGCTGATCCCGGCGACTTCGGCATAGCCGTAGGAGATCTCGGGCGGGATGCAGGGTTCCGATACCTCGTCCTTGTGCCGTATCGCGAACAGCGCCGGGTCTTCCGACAGATGAGACAGGATGAGGTCGGCGATCGGCTCTATGCAGGCCCTCAGCCGGGCATCCACGGTCGCCCGGTCTGCGCCGGCGGGAAGGTTCGGCTGCACGAGGTAAAGCTTCATGCCGACAGGCTATCCCGTTGCGGGCCGTCCGCAAGGGACCAATGCAGCTCGCAGCTCGATCGGCCGCATCCTCCACGCCGAGTCGCTTCGGCGTTTTTTCCCAGGCAACATCCCGGCACGAGCCCGATGCACAGGGAGCAGGCATCGCATGAGCATCCCGACCGACTACCCCTTCGATTTCGATCCGACCTACGGCTTCGGGGTCGATCAGCTTCGCGCGATAAGGCCGCCTCGGGCGCCATCGAACTTCGATGCGTTCTGGCGCGCGCGCCATGTCGCCGCGCTCGGCGTCGATCCGCAGCCGCAGCTCGGCGAGAGCGGGTCCAGCCATCCCAACTGGCACGTCCACGACGTCATCTATACCTCGACCGGCGACTTCCGGATCGGCGGCTGGCTCCTGCTGCCGCGAGAGGGAAGGGTGAGGCGCGGCCTCGTCGTCGGCCATGGCTATGGCGGGCGTGACCAGCCGGATTTCGACATTCCGGTCGAGGAGACGGCCGTGCTGTTTCCCTGTTTCCGCGGACTCTCGCGCAGCAGCCGTCCGCCGATTTCCAGCGATCCTGCCTGGCACGTGCTCGACGGCATCGACAAGCCGGAGCGCTATATCCTCGGCGGCTGCGTCGAGGATCTCTGGCTGGCCGTCTCGGTTCTGATCAGGCTCTATCCCGAGCTCGACGGACGGGTCGGCTATGCCGGCCTCAGCTTCGGCGGCGGCATCGGCGCGCTGGCGATCCCTTTCGACCAACGCATCGATCGCGGCCATCTCACCGTGCCGACTTTCGGCAACATGCCGCTCTGGCTGACCCTGCCGACCGTCGGCAGCGGCCATTCCGTCCAGGCCTATCGGAAGACGCATGCGGACGTGATCGAGACTCTCAGCCTCTTCGACGCGGCGACGGCGGCCGCGCGCATTCGGGTGCCCATGCTCCTTGCCGTCGCCCGCTTCGATCCGGCGGTGGCGCCACCCTGCCAGTTTTCGATCGCCAATGCGCTGCCGACGTCAAATCATCATGAAACCGTCATCCTGGATGCAGGCCATTTCGACTATCCCGGCAGCGAGGAGCAGCACGCGCTGCTCTCGGAGAAGGTCAGGCGATTCTTCAGGGCGACATGAGGCGAGACTATCGGCGCTGGTATAGTCCGCGACTTCAGCGGGACATGGAACTGCTGATCTTCGGCCATGCCGGCGCGAAGGTGCTGATGTTCCCGACGCGGGACGGCCGCTTCTGGGAATACGAGACGCTCAACGTCGTCGGCAGCCTCGCCGACAAGGTCAGTGCCGGGCACCTGCAGCTCTATTGCATCGAGGGGCTGGCGCGGGAGAGCTTCTATGACGCAGGCCGTCATCCCGCCGACCGCATCCGCCGGCACGGCGCCTTCGAGGACTACATCCTCAACGAAGTGCTGCCGCTGATGGCCTCGACCAATCCCCACGATTGCACGATGGCGATGGGTTGCAGCCTCGGCGCCTTCCAGGCCGCCAGCCTCGTCTTCCGGCATCCGCACCTCTTCCGCAAGCTGGTCGCCTTTTCCGGTCGCTATGATCTGACGATGACGGTGGAAAGCTTCGGCGACCTGTTCGACGGCTATTACGGCGATGACGTCTACTTCCACACGCCGACGCATTTCCTGCCCGGCCTCACCTGCGCATGGCGGCTGGAAAAGCTGCGCCAGCTCGACATCGTCCTGGCCATCGGCAAGGCCGACCCTTTTCTCGACAACAACCGCCACCTCAGCCGCCTCCTCGACGACAAGGGCGTCCACCATCGATTGCATGTCTGGGATGGACGGGCCCATCGCGCCGGCGCGTGGCGAAAGATGGCGGCCCTGTACATCTGAGCCGCCGCCTGCTCGTGCTCTCGGGTTGACAGCGCACGCCGTCCTGCATCAGTCTTGCCCATAGGGCCGATGCACCCGCCGCCTGCGCCCCTCGGGGATGGTGAACGTATCGATCTTTTCCAACGCCCTCGCCATTGGCGAACGGGTCGGCAAGGCAGGCACCGATCTCATCCGTTCGCCGATGAAGAGGTGCTCCCATGCGCGATTTCCGCGATGCGAAGGCCATGGCGCATGCCCTGCGCGAGGCCCTGAAGGCCAAGGCCGTCGAAACCACCCACAGCGAATGCCTGGAGCTGATCGCCAAGGCGTTCGGCTTCGACAATTGGAACATCCTGTCCGCCAGGATCGACGCGGCGGCGCGCGAGCATTCGCCCGTCGAACAGTCGAGCCCGGCGCCCCGGCGGACCCTGCACTGCTCCTTCTGCGGGAAGAGCCAGCACGACGTGCGCAAGCTGGTTGCCGGGCCCGCCGTGTTCATCTGCGACGAGTGCATCGAGCTGTGCAACGAGTTCGTGGAAGACCCGCTCGGTGACGAGGACCTCGCCCGCCTGATGCAATGGGACGCCGAGACGGCCGGCGCTCTGTCCACCGAAGAACTGGCGCATTACGTGGAGCGCGGCAGGAAGGGCGTGGAGCGCAACCGGCTCACCCTGCAGGGCACCCAGCGAAAACTCGCCCTCAGGGATGGCGAGGTCCCGGCGGACGACGACATCCTGGCGCTGCCCCGCCTGGCCTATCTGAAGACCAGGACACGCGAGGAGCTTCTGGCGCTGCAGCAGGCCGCGCAGTTCCAGCTGAGCCGCCATGAAGAGGCCTTGCGCCTGGCGACGGCCGCGCTGGGTGCACGAAAGCACGAGCAACGATAGCGGGCAGAGGGGGCTCATCGGAGCGCCTCCTCCGCGGTGCGGAGGGGGTTGCCGCCTCGTTCCGGAGATCGCCGCCATCGAAACGGCTTGACGATGAGAGCATATGCTCTTACTTCTTCGTCAATAGGAGCATATGCTCTTAATTTTCGAAGGAACGAAGCCATGAGCCAGGCCGATATTCTCGTCAGCGGCGCGACCGGTCGGACCGGCGGGGCCGCCATCGACACCCTGCTGGCGATGGGACGGCGCGTCCGTGCCTATGTGCGGTCGGATGACGAACGGGCGGCTGCCCTCAGGCAGCGCGGGGTCGAGATCGCCGTCGGCGATTTCAGCGACATCGATGCCATTCGTGCGGCCATGGCGGGCATCCGCTCGGCCTATTTCCTGCATCCGATCGCACCGGGGATCATCGGCGCCGCCGCCTATTTCGCGCAGGCCGCGAAGGAGGCGGGCGTCACGGCGATCGTCAACATGTCGCAGATCTCGGCGCGGCGAGAATCGAGGAGCCACGCCGCCCGGGACCACTGGGTTTCCGAGCGGGTGTTCGACTGGTCGGGCGTCGCGACGACGCATCTGCGTCCCACCTTCTTCGCCGAATGGCTCGTCTACCCGCATTTCGCCAAGGAGATCTGGGCCCGGAAGAGGATCGAGTTTCCCTTCGAGAACGGGCGTCACGCCCCGATCAGCGCCGACGACCAGGGACGGGTCATCGCCCACCTTCTGGCCGATCCCGCCGGCCATGCGAGCAAGATCTACACCCTCCATGGTCCGGTCGAGATGAACCATGCCGAGATCGCCGCCGCCATGAGCGACGTGCTCGGCGCAACGATCGCGTACGCGCCGACCTCGATCGAGGAATTTCGCCGGAAGATGGAGAGCGTCTACAAGTTCCCGCCCTTCCTGGTGCAGCACCTCGTCGAAGTCGCCCAGAACTACCGGGAGGGCATCTTCGCCGGCACCAACGACGTCGTTGAGGAGATCACCGGAACGCCGGCGCTGTCGGTCCGGGCCTTCATCGAGAAGCACCGGGCGGCGTTCGCCTGACGGAGACGCCCGGTTTCGGGCCATGCAACGAGAGGGCCAGGGATGCCGCCGATCGACCAGCCGCTCGGGATCGACCAATGCAACTGCTTCGCCATGCGGAAGGCGGCCCGGCAGATCTCCCGTTTCTATGACGCCCAGCTCGAGCCCACGGGCTTGCGGATCACGCAATTTCTCACCCTGGCGGCCTTGAACGAGTTGGGAAACGCTGCGGTCAACGCCCTGGCCGAACGGCTCGACATCGAACGGACGGCGATGGGGAAAATGGTCGGCTTCCTGGAGCGCGACGGCCTGGTCGCGGTCAAGCCGTCGCCCACCGACGGCCGGAGCCGCCTGGTCGAGCTCACCGAGGAGGGGCGCCGCCTGCATGAGAAAGCCTCCCCGTTCTGGCGGGAAGCGCAGCGGCAGTTCGCGCAACTGAACGGAGCGGACAACGTCGCAGCCCTGCGGCAAGGACTCGCGGAGATGACGGTCGGCGATCTGCCGCCCGGACCGTCCGACGCGTGAGCGCCGTCTCGTTCGATCTTCCATCTCGAAGGTTCGACCGCTCGCCCCGGAGGCAAGGCCCGGGCCGGCAGACGATCGGTCGAAGGGATCCAGCCAAACGAAAGGAAATCCTATGTCGAAGACATGGTTCGTCACCGGCGCGAGCAGCGGCTTTGGACGGGAGCTCGCCGCGCTTCTGCTTCAGCGCGGGGACCGGGTCGCCGCCACGGTTCGCAAGGCCGACGCCCTCCAGGACCTGGCGGCCGAGCACGGCGAGCGCCTTTGGGTCGCCATCCTCGATGTCACGGACGGCGCCGGCGTCCGCAAGGTCATCGACCGCGCTTTCGCCGAGCTGCGGCGGATCGACGTCGTCGTCAGCAACGCCGGCTATGCCCTGCTCGGCGCGGCCGAAGAGGTCGGAGACGCACAGATCGAGCGTCAGATCGACACCAACCTGCTCGGCTCGATCCAGGTCGCCCGTGCAGCCATCCCGCATCTGCGGCAGCAGGGCGGCGGGCGGATCATCCAGATCTCGTCGTCTGTCGGGCAGGCGGCCTATCCGACGTTGGGCGTCTACGCCGCCACCAAATGGGGCGTTGAAGGATTCTTCGAAGGCACGATCCCGGAGGTCGCTCCCTTCGGCATCGAGGTGACGCTGGTCGAGCCAGGGGCGTCGCGGACGAATTTCGCCACCTCCAGCGCGGATGCCGCTGACGCCCTGAAGGTCTATGATCAGACGCCTGCCGGTGATTTCCGCCGCATGGTCGCATCCGCCGGCCTCGCGATGTTCCCGGGCGACCCGCGCAAGGTCGCATCGGCAATCATCGCATCCGCGGACCAGAGCCCGGCGCCAAAGCGGCTGACGCTGGGCAGTGACGCCTATGCGCTCGTCCATGCGGCGCTGACGGAGCGTCTTGCTGCCTTGGAAGCGCAGAAGGCGCTGGCTCACTCGACCGATGTCGGCGCGTAAGGGCTTGCGCCGCATCTGGAAACCCCTCTCCCGTGCGGGAGAGGGGCACGCTGCCTCGGCTCAGTTGTTCGAGAATGGACCCTCTGCAGGGTCTCCCGAACTTGATTGCACCATCCGCGTCCGCTGACGAGCCGATCCAGGCAGGGCGGCGTTCACCCCCAGCGCTTCGCGCAGGCGACGCAGACGACCACCGCCGCGGCCACCGCCCAGATCGCCCAGCCCACCGGCTCGTGCAGCAGGAGGGCCGCGAGGGCGAGGCCGAGGAAGGGCTGGAGCAGCTGCAGCTGGCCGACCGCGGCGATGCCGCCCAGCGCCAGGCCGCGATACCAGAAGACGAAGCCGATCAGCATCGAGAACAGCGAGACATAGGCCAGCGCTGCGAGGGCGGGCCAGCCGACGCTGCTCCAGGCCGGCGGCTCCAGGACCATGGCCAGCGGCAGCATCAGCGGCAGGGCGATCACCAGGGCCCAGGAGATCACCTGCCAGCCGCTGCGCCGGCGCGACAGCCGGGCGCCTTCGGCATAGCCGAGGCCGCAGACCAGGATGGCGGCGAGCATCAGCGCGTCGCCGATCCCGGCGCCGCCGCCGCCCTGGGCGAGGGCGAAGCCGGCAACCGCGGCGCTGCCGGCGATCGAGAACAGCCAGAAGGCCGGCTTCGGCCGCTCGCCGCCGCGCAGCACGCCGAAGACGGCCGTGGCCAGCGGCAACAGGCCGATGAAGACGATGGCATGGGCCGAGGTGATGCTGCGCAGCGCCAGCGCCGTGAGCAGGGGAAAGCCGACGACCACGCCGAGCGCCACGACGACGAGCGACAGGATTTCGGCGCCCGAGGGCAAGCCGGGCGCCTGGCGGCCGAAGGCCTCGCCCCGGCGCAGGCGGCGCAGGCTGACCGGGTTCCAGCGCATGTGGAGATTGAGCACCAGCAGCAGCGCCCCGCCGAGCAGGCCGGCGATGGCGGCGCGGGCCGCGGTCAGGAACAGCGGGTCGAGCTGCGCCACCGCCACGCGGGTGGCCGGCAGCGAGCCGCTGAAGATCAGCACTCCCACGAACCCGTGCGTCCAGCCGGTCAGCCTGTCGTCCATCGCTTCGTCCTCCTGCCCGGACCCTAGACGGAGCAGCCCTGGCGCCGACAGACACAATCCAGTACAATCTCACCAAACTGTACTGGTACGAAAGGCTGTACAGATGCTGGACGTGGTGCATGAGGACGAGGCCGGTCCGACGCTGGTCGGCCGGGTGATGCGGGCGGTGCGCGAGCTCGTCGCCACGCGGTCGGCGATGCCGGGCGCGCGGCTGCCGTCGATCCGGCGCATGGCCGAGACGCAGGGCGTGTCGAAATCGACGGTGGTGGAGGCCTATGATCGCCTTGCGGCCGAGGGCGTGGTCGTCTCGCGGCCGGGCTCCGGCTTCTTCGTCGCCGGCCGGATGCCGGTGCTGCGGCTGGCGGAGGCCGGCCCGAAGCTCGACCGGGTGATCGATCCGTTCTGGGTGGCGCGCCAGTCGCTGGAGACGCCGGCGGAGGTGCTGAAGCCCGGCTGGGGCTGCCTGCCCGACGACTGGCTGCCGCAGGAGGCGCTGCGCCGGGCTTTCCGCGCGATGGGCCGCGACGCGAGCGCCAACCTCACCGCCTACGGCTCGCCGCTCGGGCTGCCGGCGCTGCGGGCCCATATCGCCCGCAGCCTGAACGAGCGGGGCATCGAGGTCGAGCCGCAGGCGGTGGTGCTGGCCGATTCCGATTCGGTCGCGCTCGACCTGGTCTGCCGGCTCCTGCTGCGGCCGGGCGACACGGTGATGGTCGACGATCCCTGCTACTTCAACTTCCAGGCCCTGCTGCGGGCCCAGCGCGTCGACGTGGTCGGCGTGCCGGTGACGCCGGCCGGGCCGGATATCGAGCGGTTCGCCGCCCTGGCGGCCGAGCACCGGCCGCGCCTCTACCTCTCCAACGCGGCGCTGCAGAACCCGACCGGCGCGACGCTGTCCTCGGCCGTGGCGCATCGCCTGCTTCAGATCGCCGAGGCGCACGACCTCACCATCGTCGAAGACGACACGTTCGGCGAATTCGAGGTGCATCCGACGCCGCGCCTCGCCGCCCTCGACGGCCTCCGGCGCGTCATCCATGTCGGCAGCTTTTCCAAGACCGTGTCGGCCGCAGCGCGGGTCGGCTTCGTTGCGGCCCGGCCCGACTGGGTCGAAGAGCTGCTCGACCTCAAGCTCGCCACCGGCTTCGGCAACGGCGATGCCAATGCCCAGATCGTCCACCGCGTGCTGACGGACGGAGCCTATCGCCGCTCCATCGAGCGCCTGCGCACGCGCCTCGCCGGGGCGATGACGCTGACGCTGCAGCGGCTCAAGCCACTCGGCCTGACGCCGTGGATCGAGCCGCGCGCCGGCATGTTCCTGTGGGCGGAGCTGCCGGAGGGGCTGGACTCCGCCGTGCTGGCCCGCCGCGCGCTGGAGCGCGGCGTCGTGCTGGCGCCCGGCAATGTCTTCAGCGTCTCCCAGACCGCCGGGCGGTTCCTGCGCTTCAACGTCTCGCAATGCGCCGCCCCGCGGATCTTCGAGGTGCTGGGCGAGGTGATGCGGGGATAGCGAAGCCCGCCGGCCGATCTCAGGGCGGCGCTGGCGGCTCGATGAGATCGAGGCATTCGGCGCGCAGCCAGCGCCTGAAGGCCGTGACGACGGCGCGCCGGGCGCTGCCCTCCGGCACCGTCAGGCAATAGGGCTGGCCGAGCGCAAGCGGCCGCGGGACGGCGACGACGAGCGTGCCGGCCCGGATGGCGCGGGCGCAGAAGATGCCCTGCCCGAGCGCGACGCCGAGGCCCGCGACGGCGAGCTCCAGGGCGGACTTGGAGGAGTTCGCGGTCATGCCGCGCTGGATCCTGCGGCCCGGCGCGATCGCCGCCGCCTCGAACCAGTTGCGCCAGGAGGGGAAGGAGGCGCCGGACGGTCCCCAATCCGTGTGGATGAGCGGTGCCGCCAGCAGGTCGTCCGGCGAGCCGAACGGACCGTGCCGCACCCGGCATGCGGGCGAGCAGACGGGGTGGACGGCGTCGGTCGCCAGCTCCTCGGTCTCGTGCTCGCGCTCGTAGAAGCGTCCGTAGGAGAAGCGGATGTCGATGGTCTCGCGCTCGAAGGGAACCGGATCGTCCTCGCCCCTCAGCGAAATGTCGACCGGGCCATGGGCGTCGACGAAGGCGGGAAGGCGCTGGGGAAGCCAGTCCACGGCGAGGGAGGGCGGCACGGACACGACCAGCGACGAGCGCCGCTCGCCGCTGACGAGCTCGCGCGAGACGCCTCTGAGGTCGCGGAACGCGGTGGCGATCTGGGGAAGGATTTCCGCGCCCGCCTCGGTCAGGACGACGCGCCGGTTGACCCGATGGAACAATCGGCGCCCGACCTGATCCTCCAGTGCGCGGATCAGCTGGCTGACGGCCGCCGGCGAGACCGCGAGCTCCCTGGCCGCGGCGACGAAGCTTCCCGAGCGGGCGGCCGCCTCGAACGCCTGCAGGCCACGCAAGGAGGGAGCGCCGATCATATGCTCGGAAAAGACAAGGTCACCTTGTCTTTCTGACAGAAAAGCTCGCTTTTGGAAAGTCAGGCTGTTGCATAGGGTCGGACCACCATCGCGGAAAGGTCCCCATGCCCCGTCGCTCCATGATCCTCTTGGCCTTCTTCTACAATCCCCAGGGGGACCACCGGCTGTCCTGGCGGCACCCGCGAGCTCCGGGGCGCGAGGTCTTCGATCTTTCCTATTATCGCGGCCTGGCCGAGGCGGCCGAGCGGGCGAAGCTGGACGCGATCTTCATCGCCGATCACCTCGGCATCTGGGACACCTACAGGAGCGGCGTCGCCCACTATGCCAATGCGCGCCTGGAGCCCCTGACGCTGGTCTCGGCCCTGGCCGCGGTGACGCGGCATATCGGGTTCATGGCGACGGCGTCGACCTCCTACAACGAGCCCTTCAACCTGGCGCGGATGTTCGCCTCGATCGACCATCTCAGCGGCGGGCGCGTCGGCTGGAACGTCGTGACCTCGGCCCTCGAGGAGGAGGCGCGCAATTTCGGGCGCGACGCCAATATCGAGCATGCCCGCCGCTATGAGCGGGCCGGGGAGTTCCTCGACGTCGCCAAGGCGCTCTGGGACAGCTGGGAGGACGAGGCCCTGCTGATCGACAAGGGCTCCGGCTTTTTCGCCGATCCGGAGCGGGTCCATTATCTCGACCATGCCGGGCCGCAGTTCCGGGTGCGGGGGCCGCTCAACGTGCCGCGGCCGCCCCAGGGCCATCCCCTGATCGTGCAGGCCGGCTCGTCCGAGGCGGGCAGGGAGCTCGCGGCCGCCCATGCCGAGGTGCATTTCGCGGTGATCCGCAGCGAGGCGGAGGGGCTGGCCTATCGCGCCGACATGGACGCGCGCCTGACCAGGAAGGGCCGAAAGCCCGAGAGCTTCAAGCTCATCCCGGGCGTGCTGCCGATCGTTGCCGCGTCCCGGGCCGAGGCGCTGGAGAAGCAGGAGGCCCTGGAGGCGCTGATGCTCGACCGGGTCGCCATCGATCTCTTGTCGAGCTGGGCGGGCGTCGACCTCTCGGCCTATCCGCCGGACGGGCCGATTCCAGACCTGCCGAACGAGGGCACGTTCGACGGCTGGCGCACCTGGCTCAAGCTGGTGAAGGACGAGACGAACAAGGGGCTCTCCATCCGCCAGCTCGCCCGCAAGATCGCCAACACCGGCTCGGTGCCGCTCCTCGCCGGCACGGCGTCCGACATCGCCGACCAGCTGGAGGCCTGGTTCGTCTCCGGCGCGGCCGACGGCTACAACCTGATGTTCCCGCTCCTGCCGGAGGACTGGACGAACTTCATGCAGACGGTGGTGCCGGAGCTGCAGCGGCGGGGCCTCCACCGGACGGACTACGAGCCCGGCACGCTGCGCGACCGCCTCGGCCTGCAGCGGCCGGAGAACGGCTTCGCCGCCGCCCGGCCCGGGGGCTGAGCGAACGCTCGCCGGAGCCTGGGCTCAGCGCAGCACCTTCAACCCGAACTGCGGCGTTCCCAGCGTCTGCATCAGGCGGAACCACAGCGCCAGGGTCTGCTCCATGCCACGGGCTGCGCCGATGTCGCCGAGGTCGATCACCGAGCGCCAGGCGAAGTCGCGCCGGAGCAGGTCCGTCACCGCGGCCTTGGCGGCGGCATCGTTGCCGGCCACGAACATGTCGGGCTCGCCGGGGACCTGGGACGCGTCGACCCCGACAGCGATGTTGACCGTGTTCAGCGTCTTCACCACGCGCGCCGCGGGGAAGGCCTTCTGGACCTCCTCGCCGACGCTTGTCGTGTTGGACCATTGCGGCAGGTAGGTGAGGGCGCCGGTGGAGAAGTCGAGCGGGTTGGAGACGTCGATCACGACCTTGCCGGCGAGGGCCTCGGCGCCGCAGATGGCGAGGGCGGCAACGGTGACGCCGCCGGCGGTGGCGGCGAAGACGATCTCGCCATGGCGCGCAGCCTCGGCGAAGGTCGCAATGCCGACCCCGACCTTCGCCCGCCAGTCCCGCAGCGTCTCGGCCATGGCGCGCGGCTTGTCGAGCTCGGATTCGCTGACGGTGCGCAGGCCGAGGCGCACGTCGTGCCCTCGCGCCGCCAGCCGGGCGCCGAGAGTCTGGCCGACCACGCCGGAGCCGATGATGCCGATTTTCATGACGAGTCCTCCAGTTTGGGGCGGACGGACCCGTCCGCCAGGCGTAGCGGACAGACCGGTCCATGCGGATGTCAACGCATGCCCGGTTGCGCCTGCACATAGGGCGGCTGAAGCCGGGCTTTGCGCCGCCGATCTCGAAGCTGGGTCGAGAGCCGCGCGGCGCTTCACGGCCGATCCTGGGGCTAGACTTTACGCTGGCCTTTCGCAATTCTGCCATTTCCCTAGGGGACGATGCTCGCGGCGAGGTCGGAATACCGGCCACGCCGTGAGACGGGATATGGGGATTGCTTCGGCTGCGCAGCGCACACGCGTTTGTTCAGTCGGAGCGCACCGTCCGAACTTCCTGTTCTATCGCTCGCCGCAAGAAACGCCCGATCCGAAGAGGCCCTGACAATGGTCGCCAAGGCGCTGCTTTGTTTGGTTTTCCTTGGCTTCTCTTTCCTTGCTTCCGTGCCGGCCGTCCTGGCCGAGGGGCGCGTCGCATTTGTCGTCGGCAACAACCTCTATTCCAATCTGGGGAAAGATCAGCAACTCGAACGAGCCGTGAACGACGCTCGTGCGGTGGGGGACGCGCTGATCGGCGACGGCTTCGAGGTCATACGGGGCGAAAATCTGACACGGTCCGAGTTGAATTCGAAATTCTTCGAGTTCATCCATCGGATTCAGCCCGGTGACCTGGCGTTTTTCTACTTTGCCGGACATGGCGTCGCGATCGATGGCGGCAATTTCATCTTACCCTCGGATGTGCCGGCTCCTCGGGCGGGCGATGAAAAGCTCATCGCGGCCCAATCGATCGGCGAGGAGGACATCATTGCCGACCTCCATGAAAAGGGTGCCCGCGTTTCCATCCTCGTCCTCGATGCGTGTCGCAACAATCCTTTCAGGCGCCCCGGCCTTCGCTCCGTGGGACTCGACCGGGGGCTGGCGCGAACCCCGGATGTCCAGGGCGTCTTTTCGATCTATTCGGCAGGCTTCGGTCAGACTGCGCTCGACTCGCTGTCCGATAGCGACACGGATCCAAACTCGGTGTTCACACGGGTCCTCGTGCGCTTGCTCACGAAGCCGGGACTGAGCCTCCAGGACATCGCCTACGAGGTGCGCGAGCAGGTTGCGGCCCTCGCGGAGACGCAGCGGCTCGAGCAGGTTCCCGCGACCTACGATCAGACCCTGCACGGACGCATCTACTTGAAGAGCCCACCGGAAACTGCGAAGGCGGACCAGCTCGCGTCGGCGCCGCCGGCTTGCTCGGCGGCTCAGAGCGATTTCCTGTCGGCCGATGCCGCCGGAGATGCGGCTGCGCTGCTTCTGAGCGCCGAGAGGTTCCCGGATTGCCCCTACGCCGCGGTGGCCCGGATCAGGGCGCAGCAGCTCCAGGCCAGGGTTGTCGCCGTCGCGGCGGCGCCGGCCGGCGATCCGAAGGCGACCGACAGCCCCGGCGACGTGTGCGACCGGCTCGCGGGGCCGCGGGTCCGTCTCGAGCAGATCGATTCGCCCCGGGCGGTCGAAGCTTGTGAAGCGGCCGCCAAAGTTCTCGATGACGACAGCTGGACCTTCGATCTCGCCCGTTCCTACGAAGCCGGCGGAAAGTTCGAGGCTGCGGCGCACGCCTACAGGGTGGCGTTCGGTCTCGGCAACAGGGAAAGTCCGAGGAAGCTGCTTGAGCTCTGGTCCAATGACAAGATCTCTGCGGACAATATTACAGAGATACTGTCCTGGCTCTCATACGACCCTTCAGTGGCTCCGCGAAAGAAGATGGTTCGCATCGCGAACGATTTTTACCGGAATCGCGACTATGACGAGGCCAAGCGTTGGTACGAAGCTGTAGCAGGACATGCTCTCGACAGCACGACGATTTGGGATCTCAACCGGAAATATCAGTAGAGATCCCTGCCGGCTTCGGTGTTCCGCGCATGAAGAACGGCCCATGGGGGCGTGAAGAACGGGCACTGCCGGCACGCACATGGCCGACCTCAATTCGAAGGATCTGTCGTCGGGGCACACTTGCCTTTCTTTGACCATGACATGGCAGATGGGCCTGTATCGATGACGTTCTCGATAAGATCGCCTGTGTCACTTCGTATGACGAGAGACATCTTCGCCGAGCCGTCACTTCTGGTGTAGTCGTGACGATAGCTGTTCCTGTCGACTGCGCAGGTGTTCTCATCCGTTGCGCACAGGTCGATCCATTTCTTGTTTTCGAAGCTCCACCATTTTATATCCGATCCCGCAATCTTATAGATGTCGATCTTTTCCGCCGTCACAGACCGGCCCGACTGGTTGACGGTCCGTGTGACGTCGCACCGGAGAAAGGTCGCGCCTTGCGAAGGAGAGGCCGACAGGCAGGCGGCGAGCGCCCAGCACATGGAGTGTCGCATACGGATCATCTCGATGGCCCGAGTGCAGGTCGAAGCGCCCCGACACGATGTGGCCTGCATCCCGAGGATGGTGGCGTCGCGCTCTGACGATATGTCGCCGAGCCCTGGGGCGTCCAGGCCCCGCGCTCTTCACGCCGCCTCGCGTCCTGTGCGTTCGCGCACGGACCGGCGCCACGAAGCGGGGCATGGAGCAGGCGGCGCATCTCGCCCTGCGCGCGCCGACGCGCTAAGACTTGGTGCCGTCCGCTTCGGGAGCCCGCCATGCTGCGCCGCCTTCTCATCCCTGCGCTTGCCCTGGTCCTGGCGCCTTTCGCGGCGCAGGCCCGCAGCGTCGCGCTGGTCATCGGCAACGACGCCTATGCCAACGTGCCCAGGCTGCAGAAGGCGGTGAACGATGCCCGTTCGATCAGCACCGAGCTGGAGCGCCTCGGCTTCGTGGTGCGCCGGGTGGAGAATGTCGACCAGCGCAGCATGAGCAAGGCGCTGGTGGCCTTCGACGCCGACATCCAGGCGGGCGACCGGGCGCTGTTCTTCTATTCCGGCCATGGATTCGAGATCGGCGGCACCAACTACCTCCTGCCGACCGACGTGCCGGCCGCGCGCAGCAACGAAGCGGACCTGGTGCGCGATGCCTCCTTCCCGGTCGACCGCATCATCGACGGCATCCGGGAGAAGGGCGCCGGCGTCGCCATCCTGGTGCTCGACGCCTGCCGCGACAATCCCTTCGCCGCGCCGGGCACCCGCTCGACCGCCCAGAGCAGGGGCCTCGCCCGCGTCGACGCGCCCGAGGGCGTGTTCGTGCTGATGTCGGCGGGCCAGAAGCAGGAGGCGCTCGACCGCCTCTCCGACGCCGACGACAACCCCAATTCGGTGTTCACCCGCACCTTCCTCGGCGAGCTCGACAAGGCCGGCCGCACCCTGGTGCAGATCGCCAAGACCACGCAGGTGAAGGTCAAGGACCTCGCCCGCAGCGTCGGCTACGACCAGACGCCGGCCTATTACGACCAGGTGATCGGCGACGTGGTGCTGTGGGACGCCGGCGCTACGCCCCAGGCCGGTCAGCCGCCGGCCGTGGATGCCCAGCACGTCGCGACCAACGTGCCGACACAGATCCACACCCATGACAACACCCAGGCCGGGGCGGGCGTGACACTCGGGGCCGGGGTGACGATCGGGCCGGGTGTGATCATCGGCGGCAAGGACGCCAAGATCGCGCTGCAGAACCCGGCCAACGCGCCCAAGGACGACGGGACGCAGCGCCTCATCACCGTGCAGGGCGGCACGCCGCCGGCCGGCGGCCAGCAGCTCGCCATGGTGCAGCCGGACGCCAAGGTCGGCCAGCTCGGCCAGGGCGGCGGCCGGGCGCCGATCGCCAATTTCATGCGCTCCAACGCCGGCTGGACGGTGACGCTGTCGACCCCGGAGCCGGCGGTGGCCATCACCTACCGCGTCGGCGAGACGGGCGAGTACCGCGACACCGGCCTGCTCGACGTGCTGGACCAGCGCACCGGCCAGCGCATGCCGAACCCCTCGTTCCAGCTCTCGGGCAAGGCGCAGGCCGCCATCATCCAGGTGCGCTACCAGACCGCCGACGGGGCTGTGGTCGGGCCGTTCCCAATCCGCTTCGACCCCGACGTGGCGCTGTTCGACACCCAGAGGAAGGCGCTGGAGCAGATCTGGCCGAGCTGGGTCGAGTTCCGCGACTTCAACGGCACGCTGGTCTATTTCACCACGCTGATGAGCTATCGCTGCGCCATCACCGAGGTGCGCTACGGCCTCGACGGCGCCGAGCCGCTGCGCCGCTTCGACCTGCCGTCCTGCAACGCCAAGGACCCGTTCTCGATCCCGAGCAACGCCACGACCTATCTGAAGGTGCCGCCGAAGACCAAGTCGATCAGCATCCGCATCACCTGGCGCGACGGCACGCAGTCCGACGTCAACACCATCGAGCGGGAGTGATTTTGGCGGCGGGTCATCCTATATGGAAACCATGCATCAGGCGATTCACCATCTCTCCATCCCGACGCGCGGCAAGGGCCTGATCGAGATCACCGAGGCGGTCCGCTCCTGGGTGAGCGGGCAGAAGGTCTCGACCGGGCTGCTCACCGTGTTCTGCCGGCACACGTCGGCTTCGCTCCTCATCCAGGAGAATGCGGACCCGGACGTCCGCGTCGACCTCAGCGCCTTCTTCGAGCAGATCGCACCGGAGAAGGCCGGGCGCTATGTCCACGACGCGGAGGGGCCGGACGACATGCCGGCCCATATCCGCACCGCCCTGACCCAGGTCCAGCTCTCGATCCCGATCGAGGCCGGCCAGCTGGTGCTGGGCACCTGGCAGGGCCTCTACCTCTTCGAGCACCGCAGCCAGCCCAACCGGCGCGATATCGTGCTGCACCTGATCGGCGCGTGAGGGGGAAGGCGCGATGGTGCCAAGCGCAAGACGAATACGCGCACGCGGCCGAGCCGCCTCACATCAACCCGAACTCTTCCGCGATCAGCTCGTAGGAGCGGCGGCGGGCCTGGTGGTCGTGGACGATGGTGACGATCATCACCTCCTGCGCGCCGTAGTCCGCCGCCACCGCCTCGATGCCGGCGCGCACGGTCGCGGGCGAGCCGGCGATCAGCCGGCGCCCGGGAGGCGGGGCGTCCAGCGGACGGCTCTCGGCGGCGAGGAAGGCGAGGGCGTCCGCCACCGGCGGCACGCGGATCAGCTTCCCCTGCCGGAACAGCGTGAACACCATGCGGGCGCTGGCTGAGAGATGCAGCGCCTCGGCGTCGGTCTCGGCCGCGATCGCCGCCACGGCGACGGCCGGCACCGGCTGCGGCGCATGGGCCGAGGGCCGGAAATCCCCGAGATAGCGCTGCACGACCGCCGCACCGGTCGGGCTGATGAAATCGGCGAACATGTAGGGCAGCCCGACCTCCGCCGCCCACAGCCCGCTCTGGGCCGAGGAGCCGAGCAGCCAGAGCTGCGGCCGCTCCGGCCGGCCCGGCAGCGTCGCGCCGAGCGGGGCGAAGGGGTGGTCGGCGGGCAGGGCGTCGTCGAGATAGGCGATCACCTCCGCGAGCTGCTCGGGAAAATCGTCGGGCGCGGCGGCGCGCCGGTCGCGCTGCAGGGCATAGGCGGTGCGCCCGTCGCTGCCCGGGGCACGGCCGAGGCCGAGATCGATGCGGCCCGGGGCGAAGCCGGACAGCATCGAGAAGGTCTCGGCCACCTTGAACGGGCTGTAATGCGGCAGCATCACCCCGCCGGAGCCGACGCGGATGCGCCGGGTCTGCGAGGCGAGGACGCCGATCATCGCCTCCGGGCTCGCCCCGGCCAGCATCGGCGTCGCATGGTGCTCGGCCAGCCAGTAGCGGTGATAGCCGAGGGCATCGGCGAGCTGCGCCAGGTCGAGCGTGTTGCGCAGGGCCTCGCCCCCGCTGGAGCCCTCCGAGATCGGCGACTGGTCGAGGACGGAAAGACGGAGCGGGGAGGTCATGCGGGGCGGCCTGCGGACGATGCCTTCCTATCTGGGGATGATCGTCCGCGGCTGCGAGGGGCTTATCCGCCGTAGAATGCCGGCCGCGGCTGCAGCGCGATGGCGGTGCGCCCGCCGGTCCTGAGCGCCTCCAGGCCGGCGTCGGCGGTGGCCGAGGCGACATAGCCGTCCCAGGCGCTGGCGCCCGTCGGCGTGCCCCGGCGGATGGCGTCGACCCAGGCCTGGAGCTGGTTGACATAGGCGGCGGCGAAATGGGCGCGCCAGTCCGGCGCGAGGCCGATCGCCTGCAGGCCGGCCTGGCGCAGCTCAGCGGGAGCCTGCGGGCGCAGCGCCACCGTGCCGGTCTCCCCGACCAGCTCGGCCCGCACGTCGTAGCCGTAGCGGGCGTTGAGGAACAGCGCGACGTCGACGAGCACGCCGCGCCGCGTCTCCAGAACCAGGAACTGACGGTCGCCCGGCGCGCCGCCATCGGTGCCGCGCAGAAAGGCCGAGACCGCGACGAACTCGTCGTCGAGCAGCCAGCGGGCGACGTCGATCTCGTGCACCGCCGAATTGGTGACGACTATGCCGGCATCGAACCAGGGCGGCACGCCGGCATTGTGGTGGAGGCAGTGCATCATGACCGGCGCGCCGATCCTTCCCTCCGCCAGCGCCGCCCGCATCGCGACATAGCCGGGATCGAAGCGCCGCATGAAGCCGACCTGGATCAGGCGCCGGCCGAGCTTCACCTCGGCCGCGACGATGTCGAGGCAGGCCGCGGCGGTCGGCGCCAACGGCTTCTCGCACAGCACCGGCTTGCCGGCGGCGAGGCAGGCCAGCACCAGCTCCTGGTGCGTGGCGTCGGGCGAGGCGACGAGCACGGCCTCGACCTGGGGATCCTCGACCAGGGCGCGGCCCTCGGCATGGAGGCGCGGGCCGCCGGCCTCCGCCGCCACGGCGGCGGCCCGCTCGCGGTCGGCGTCCGCCAGCGCCACCAGCCGCGCGCCGTGGACGGACCGGGACAGGGTGCGGGCATGGTCGCCGCCCATCACGCCGGCGCCGACGATGCCGATTCCGAGGGACATGACGGGCTCCTGGAGCTGGGGCGGATCTCCGCCTCTTGTCTCAGCAGCGGTGCCGCAATTCAAGCGCCGAGGCGGCGGATCGGCGCGGGTGTGGCGGAAATCGCCACGCTCGCAAAAGTTTCAGTCGCGACGTCCGGCGAGCGCCCCGCACTAACCCTTCGTTAACCATGTGCCCGGCAAAACTTGCCGGCTGACCCAACGTCTCGACACGCTGGGCACAGGGGTGTGGGGGTGTCATGACAGACGTGCCGGCGGGACCACCGCCAGCGGCGAAGCAAGGGCTCGCCGGAAGCTTCAGCCTGGCCGACGCCCTGGCCGTGCTGCGGCGTGGCGACATCCTGCTGGCAATCGGCGTGCTGGCGATCATGGTCGTCCTGATCCTGCCGCTGCCGGCCTTCCTGCTCGACCTGTTCCTGGCCGTCTCGATCATCCTGTCGGTGCTGATCCTGATGACGGCGCTGTTCATCCAGCATCCGCTGGAGTTCACGGCCTTCCCCACCGTCCTCCTGATCGCGACCATGCTGCGGCTGTCGCTCAACCTCGCCTCGACGCGCCTGATCCTGTCGCACGGCCACGAGGGCACCCATGCCGCCGGCCATGTCATCCAGGCCTTCGGCGACTTTGTCATGGGCGGCAATTTCGTCATCGGCATCATCGTCTTCGCCATCCTGATCATCGTCAACTTCATGGTGATCACCAAGGGCTCGGGCCGCATCGCCGAGGTGGCGGCCCGCTTCTCCCTCGACGCCATGCCCGGCAAGCAGATGGCGATCGACGCCGACCTCTCCGCCGGCTTGATCAACGAGCAGGATGCGAAGAAGCGGCGCAAGGACCTGGAGGACGAGAGCTCCTTCTACGGCGCCATGGACGGCGCCTCGAAATTCGTGAAGGGAGACGCCATCGCCGGCCTGCTGATCACCTTCATCAACGTGATCGGCGGCGTCGTCATCGGCGTGTTCCAGATGGGGGTGACCTTCTCGCAGGCCTCGCATTCCTACACGGTGCTGACCGTCGGCGACGGCCTGGTCACCCAGGTCCCGGCGCTGCTGGTCTCGACCGCGGCGGGCCTGCTCGTCTCCAAGGCGGGCGTGTCGGGCGCGGCCGACAAGGCGCTGGTGAAGCAGCTCTCCGGCTATCCCCAGGCGCTCGGCATGGCGGCGGCCGTCATGGCGATCATGGGCCTGCTGCCGGGCCTGCCGACCCTGCCGTTCCTCGGCCTTGCCGCCGGCGCCGGCCTGCTCGCCTGGAACGTCACCAAGACCCAGCGCCTGGCCGCCGCCAAGACCGTGGCCAAGGCCGAGGAGGCCAAGGCCCCGCCGGCCGAGGAGCCGATCTCGACGGCGCTCCGGATGGACGATCTCAAGATCGAGCTCGGCTACGCCCTGCTGCCGCTGGTCAATGCCACCGACGGCTCCGACCGCCTCACCGAGCAGATCAAGGCGCTGCGCCGCTCGCTGGCTTCGGAGATGGGCTTCGTCATGCCGGCGGTGCGCATCCTCGACAATGTCCAGCTCGAGGCCAACACCTATGTCATCAAGATCAAGGAGACCGATGCCGGCTCGGGCCAGATCTGGGCCAACCAGCACATGGTGATGGACCCGGCCGGCGGGCAGGTGAACCTGCCGGGCCACCACACGCTGGAGCCGACCTTCTCCCTGCCGGCGACCTGGGTCGAGGCGAACCTGCGCGAGGAGGCGGCGATCCGCGGCTATACCGTGGTCGACGCCACGACGGTGCTCTCCACCCATCTCACCGAGATCCTGAAGGGCAACATGGCCGACCTGCTCTCCTATGCGGAGGTGCAGAAGCTCCTGAAGGAGCTGCCGAAGGAGCAGGGCGAGCTGGTCAAGGACATCGTGCCCTCGCTCATCACGGTCACCGGCATCCAGCGGGTGCTGCAGCAGCTCCTGGCCGAGCGCGTGTCGATCCGCGACCTGCCGGCGATCCTGGAGGGCATCGCCGAGGCCGTCGGCTTCACCCGCAACCCGCGCGAGGTGGCCGAGCACGTGCGCAGCCGCCTCGCCCGCCAGCTCTGCGCCCAGAATGCCGGCGGCGGCGGCGTGCTGCCGATCCTGGCGCTGTCGCCGCGCTGGGAGACCGCCTTCGCCGAATCGATCGTCGGCACCGGCGACGACAAGCACCTGGCGATGCAGCCCTCCCGGCTCACCGAATTCGTGCACGCGGTGCGCGACGCCTTCGAGGACGCGGCCCGGGCGGGCGAGGTGCCGGTGCTGATCACGTCGGCGGCGATCCGCCCGTTCGTGCGCGGCATCGTCGAGCGCTTCCGCGCCCAGACCACGGTGATGAGCCAGGCGGAGATCCACCCGCGGGCGCGATTGAAGACGGTCGGCAGCGTGTGAGGCCGTCAGGCGCATTGCGCCTGCGGGGAGAAACGTCGATGGCACGGACTGTTCTTCGCCTGCTGCGGGAGCTGCTGGTCTTCGTCGTGACCGGTGCGATGCCGCGGCCGCGTTGGGCCGGGGGCGACACGCTCTTCGCGAGGGCCTGTGCGGCCGCGATCGGCGCTGGGGTGTTCGGCTGGGCGTGCTACAACGACTACACGATGCTGCGGTTCGGACAGCTGTGGGCCGGCGACTGGTTCCAGGCCGGCGGATGGATCTCGTCCGCCGAGGCGCCCGCAGCCTATGCGGTCCTGAGCGTGCTCTACGCCACGATCTCGCTGGCGCCGGCCGTCTGGATCCATGCACACTTCCGGAGGAAGTGCCGCAATCGGCAGGCGGCAATCCGGCAGGTCGTCGAGGGAGGCGGTCCGGCGCCGATCGTCCGGCGCAAGCAGGACGGCTAGCTCTGCCGGCGTGGCGAGGTGCGGTTCCGACGAAGGCTTGACGTCTCGTCCGGAATGGGCTCTTCGAGGAGCATGCAGCTCACCAATCCGCCGCTCCCCCAGGGCTATTCTCCCGTCCCGCCCGGCAAGCTCGCCAACGTCGTCACCTGCCTGGAGATGCGCGAGCGTCCGCCGCGCAAGCCGGCGAGGCCGACCGAGCAGCCGCTGACGGTGGAGCGCTGGCAGCAGCCCGGCCTCGAGGACTACCGCGCGCTCTTTCGCCTGGTCGGCGAGGACTGGATGTGGACCTCGCGGCTGCTGATGGCCGACGAGACGCTCGCCGCCATACTGGCCGACCCGCAGGTCGAGGTGTACCGGCTGCACGAGGGGCGGCGGGTGCTGGGGCTGCTGGAGCTCGACTTCCGCCAGGCGGGGGAGTGCGAGCTCGCCTTCTTCGGGCTGGTGCGGGAAGCCATCGGTCAGGGCGCGGGGCGCTTCCTGATGGAGCAGGCGATCGCCAGGGCCTGGTCGCGGCCGATCGGCCGCCTCTGGGTCCACACCTGCAGCTTCGACCATCCCGGTGCCCCGGCCTTCTACCGGCGCTCGGGCTTCACCCCTTACGCCTTGATGGTCGAGGTGCACGACGATCCCCGGCACAGCGGCCACCTGCCGACGACGGCGGCGCCGCACGTGCCGTTCATCCCGCCTCAGCCGTCCAAGGGCTGAGGCCGCCTCAGTCGTCGGAAGGCTGCGGCGCGGGCGCCTTGCGGCCGAACAGGGCGCCGATCGCATCGACGAGGGCCTGGCGCTCGGTCATCAGCACCACGGCGCAGGACATGGCCAGCGGGATCAGCAGGTAGAGCAGGCGGAAGACGATCAGCGCCGCCAGCACCTCGGCCTTCGGCACTTCCGGCATGGCCAGGAGGAACACCGCCTCGAACACGCCGATGCCGCCCGGCGCATTCGACACCAGGCCGGCGCAGAACGAGGCGAGGAAGATGCCGAGCACGACGAAGTAGCCGGGATGGTTGGCCTCCGGCAGGGCGAAATAGATGATCGCCGCCGCGCCGATGATCTCGATCGGCGCCGCGAACAGCTGCCGGAAGGCGATGCCGGGCTTGGGATAGGCGATCTGGAAGGAGCCGATCTTCAGCGGCCGGAAATGCAGGAGCGCCCCGATCTGGTACAGCGCCACGAAGGCCAGCATTGCGAGGCCGATCGTCATGGCCAGGCCTTCCGGCATGGCGAACAGGCGCGAGATCAGGTTCGGCTCGAAGGTCAGCACGATGCCGCCGAGGAAGATCGAACCATAGGCGAACGTGAAGGCGCAGAAGCCGGTGACGATGGCGACCTCGCCGGCCGTCAGGCCCATGCGGCTGTAGGCGCGGTAGCGCACCACGCCGGAGGAGAGGACGGAGACGCCGATATTGTGGCCGAGCGCGTAGGCGGTGAAGGAGACGACGGAGACGACCAGCCAGGACAGCTTCTTGCCGACATGCATCAGGGCGATGCGGTCGTACCAGGCCAGCGCAGCATAGGCGAGCAGGCAGGAGGCGACGCACAGCCCGAAGGCGAGCGGCCCGCGAGCGACGATCGCCTGCCAGACGTCGCCGACCTCGACGCCCTTCAGCTCCTTGGACAGGAGGTAGATGGAGAAGACGACGGCTGCGAGACCGACGAACGGCCACACATAGTCCAGTTTGATCTTCATGCCGTGCGCCGAAGCTCCCCTGTCCGACGGCCTCCTCATGGTCCCCGCCCCACCTGTCATAAACAATGCGAACATGACGAAGGCAAGACCGCGGCCGTGCGAAGGTGACGAAAGCAAGACCGCGATGCCGGCGGCGCCCTTGCGCCGCAGGCGCGCAGCGGCGACAAGGCGGCCTGTCCCCCCAAGGAGTGCCAGGGCCATGCTGACCGAACAGATTTCCGGCGCGCAGCACGCGAGCGAGGATCCGCGCAACGACGCGATCCTGATCTCGGTGAACGGCGCGCTCGTGCCGCGCGAGCAGGCGGTGGTCTCGGTGTTCGACAGCGGCTTCGTGCTGGGCGACGGCGTCTGGGAGGGCCTGCGGCTGACGCAGGGCCGCATCCCCTTCCTCGACCGGCATCTCGACCGGCTCTGGGACGGGGCCAAGATGCTGCGCTTCGACATCGGCCTGACCAAGGCTGAGCTCGCGGCCCGGGTGTTCGACCTCGTCGAGGGCAACCGCATGCGCGACGGGGTGCATATCCGCCTGATGGTGACGCGCGGCAAGCGGCGCACGCCCTACCAGGATCCGCGCGTCGCCGAGGGCAAGGCGACGATCGTCATCATCGCGGAATGGAAGACGCCGAAGCCGGAGGTGCTGGCGCGCGGCCTCAAGCTCTTCACCGTGCATGTGCGCCGCACCGGGCCGGACACCCAGGACCAGAAGCTCAACTCCCATTCCAAGCTCAACTGCATCCTGGCCTGCATGCAGGCGACCGAGGCGGGGGCGGACGAAGGCCTGATGCTGGACGACCGCGGCCTGGTGGCGACCTGCAACTCGACGCATTTCTTCATCGTGCGCAAGGGCGAGGTCTGGACCTCGGGCGGCCAGTTCTGCCTCGGCGGCATCACCCGCGGCGCGGTGCTGCAGGCGGCGCGGGAGGCGGGGATCCCGGCCCTGGAGCGGGACTTCTCGCTGTTCGACGTCTATTCCGCCGACGAGGCCTTCTGCACCGGCACCTTCGGCGGCCTGACGCCGGTGACGATCGTCGACGGCCGGCCGATCGGGGGGGCCGGCGAGCGGACGGCCGACGACGCCTCCGGGCCGGTGACGCGGCGGCTGCGCGAGCTCTACAAGGCGCTGCAGGCGCGGGAGGCGCAGGCACGCGCCTGACCCGCGAGGGAGCGGGTCCGGTCAGGCCGGCTTGCGGGCGCGGACGTGCAGAGATGCAGGATGGAGAATTGCAGGAAGCCGTCGTGCCGCGCGCGCCGGTCCGGCATGTCCATCAGCGCCATGAGCGAGGCCGCGAGGTCGAACGCGGCGGAGCATTGCGCGTATCATTTGATGATACAAATTTGCTTGTGTCTGGTATCATATAATGATACGAACTCGTCCGTGAACAGAAGGCTCAATGATCGTCTCGACCAGGGGTAAGTTCATCGAAGCGGTCATGGCCGGCCGGGCTCCCAAGGGCTTTCCGGCCGATGTGGTTTCCGTCGCGGAGCGCAAGCTGCGCATGCTCGACAACGCGGAGGAGCTGGTCGATCTTCGTGTCCCGCCGGGCAATCGCTTGGAAGCCCTCAAGGGCGACCGCGCCGGCCGATATTCGATCCGCATAAACGACCAGTGGCGGATCTGCTTCGTCTGGACCCCGCAGGGGCCCTCGGAAGTCGAGATTGTCGACTATCACTGACCCTGCACCGCCAAGGAGGGCATCGCCATGGTCCGTCTCAATCGCAACATCCACCCTGGCGAGATCCTGCGCGAGGAGTTTCTCGTTCCCTTCGATTTGTCACCCTATGCGCTTGCCAGGGCCATCAACGTGCCGCGCACGCGGATTGAGCGGATCGTGCGGGAGGAGACTGGCGTGACCGTCGATACCGCCCTCCGCCTGTCCAAGTTCTTCGGCACGACCGCGCGGTTCTGGATGAACCTGCAGGCGTCCTACGATCTGCAAAAAGCGGAGCAAGAATCGTCCGCCGATATCGAGGCGATCAAGCCACTCACCATCGCGGCGTAGTTGACGTCGGTCATTCGACCGGCGAAGCCTCACGGGGCTTCGCCCAGTCTTGATCAAGTCGCGATTGCCGTTGCCGGCATCGATGATCGCGTTGCGGCCGGTGTTGCTCTGAATCTCGATGCGAGGCGCCATGACAAGGGCAGGCGAGGCGCAGGCGCCGTCCGGTCAGGCCGGCTTGCGGGCGCGGACGTGCAGGAAGATCGGCGCCACGCGCGTGTCGGCGACATGCGGCTCGGCCTCGGCCAGCGCCGGATCGGCGCAGGGTTCGCCGAAGCGTTCGATCACCAGCCCGGCGTCGCAGACGAGGTCCACCCATTGGCTCAGGGTGCGGTGGAAGCGCGGCACGGCGAAGGGCGCCACGGTGCGGCGTTCCTCCTGGGGGGCGGCGGTGAACCACCAGCGGTCGATCTGGCCGTCGATCGCGTCGAAATAGCCGCCGACCTCGATCGCCCGGACATGGCCGTCGGGCTCGCGCAGGGTCTTGCGGTGCGGCGGCACGAAGCAGGGATGCAGGATGGAGAATTGCAGGAAGCCGCCGGGCCGCAGCACCCGCGCGGCCTCGGCCAGCACCCGGCCCTGGTCCGGCATGTCCATCAGCGCCATGAACGACGTCACGAAGTCGAACGAGGCCGACGCGAAGGGCAGCTCCATGCCGTCCCCGACCTGGAAGCGGATGCCGAGTGGCTCGGCCGCCTCTTGGTCCAGCGCGTGACGGATGAAGGTGGGGGCGATGTCGACCGCGCGCATCCGCGCGCCGAGCCGGGCGAGCTGCCGGGTGTTCGAGCCTTCGCCGCAGCCGATGTCGAGGCCCTCCAGGCCGGCGATCGGCGGCAGCATGGCGAGGAAGGCGGGCGTGTTGAGCGCGTCGCGGTAGACGTCGTAGCCGGCGCGGGCGTGCCGGGTCCAGGTCTCGGCATTGGCCTCCCAATGCCGGGCGACTTCGGTCCGATCCATCGTCGTCCTCCTGCGGTGGGGCAGGCCCTTTAGAGGCGCTGAGGATGGATTGCAAGGGGGGCTGGTGAGGAACACATCGGCCGTCGTCAAGGTTCGACGACAGGGCCGAGGTGACGGCTCGGCTCCATGCGTTCATGCCGCACGCGGACGATCTCGACGAGGTTCGACTGGGCCTTACGATAGAAAATCACGTGGACCGGGTTTGCGACGGCTGCCTCGCCGCCGTGGTCCCGACTGTGCCTGAGATGGAAGCTGCGAAGGCCCGGCGACAAATCTGACCGGTCGACCGTCGCCCCATCCTGCGGTCGGCTTGCAACGCGTCGCATCGCAGCAGCCAGAAGCGCCTGATAGCGCGTGCGGGTTGACTGTCCCCAACGCTCCTCGCTGGTCCTCAAGATCGAGGCGATGTCGGTCTTCGCCAGAGCGGAGAGCCGATATCGCGCCATGCTGTTAATGGCCAGGTGGCGCGGCGAGGCTGTCGAGATAGGCGTCGAGGTTTGCATCCTCGACCTCGATGTAGTCGCCGCGGTCGAGCGCCTCGACGCCTGCCCGGATGCTCAGGCGCAGCCGGTCGAGCTTGAGGGCGTCCAAGGCACGCTGCTGCTGCAGTGCGCGGACCGCATCCCGCACGGCTTCGCTGGCGCTCTGATATTCGCCATTCTTCAGGACTTCCTCGATGAAGGCGTCCTGTTCAGGCGTAAGGCTGACATTCCGGGTGGGCAATGGAACCTCCACACTCTCAACCATAGGCTATCGCCCTTGGCAAGATTTGCCAACGGGGACGCAGTCGTGCGGTGGTGGTTCAGGGCGGCGATTCCGGCGCGGCGAAGCCCAGCCGGCGGCGCAGGCCGCCGATGAGGCGCGCCGGTGTCCAGGCCCGGCGCGCAGCGGCCCGGGCGTGCTGCTCGGCGAGTTGTCGCATCGTCTCCGGCTCGTAATGCATGCGGGCGAATTCGCGCAGCGTGAAGCGTCGCTCGCCGAAGGTGCCGCGGTGGGTGAAGGCGCCGTCCTCGAAGCCGAGGCCGAGGGCGCGCCGCACGGCCGGCAGGATCGGCATCTCGGTGTCGTGCGGCGGCGGCTGCGGGCGCTCGTAGTAGTCGGGCCTGAGGCGGATGCCGGTCAGCGCCTCCAGCCGGCGGAAGACGAAGCGGTAGAGCGCCGGCGTCGGGTGCGAGGGTGTCAGGAACAGGCGTTCGGTCCGGAAGCGCTCGGCCACGATATCGGAGATGGCGATGTCGACGGCGCCGGCCTGCTCGCGCTGGCGCAGCAGCTTGGTCGCCTGCTGCAAGGCCGGCTCGACCAGCTCCGCCAGGGCCTCGCCGGCTTCGAGCGCGGCGAGGAAGGACTCGAACGAGGCATGGCGGGGCGCGGCCTCGGCCAGCGCCCGGCACCACCAGCCGTCGTACCAGGGGAAGGACGCGACGGCGAATCCGGGGAAATAGCCGTTCCATTGCAGCCAGGTGAAAGCGAGGCTGCGGACGCCGCGCCCCGCGCAGGCCTCGGCGAGGGCGCGGGTGTCGTAGGCGGGCTTGCTCAGGATCGGCGTGTAGAGGACGAGGTCCTGCCCGGCGAGCCGTTCGTGAGGAAAGGGCTCGCCGCGCGCCATCAGCTCGAAGTTGAGGATGTGCTCGACCGTGAGGCCCGGCGGGCCGAAGGCCTCCAGCACCCGGCGCATGGCCTCGGCATGGCAGCCGCCATAGATCAATAGCCGCATGGCGCCTGCCCCTGCCGGTCGCCCCCGGGGGCAGGCTAGAGGCTGCGGCCAGCCGGCGCAAACGGCGCCCGCCGCTCAGAACGTCACCACCTCGGCGCTGCCGTCGGCATGGCCCACCACCATCTCGGCGGCGATGCCGACGAACAGCCCGTGCTCGACCACGCCCGGAATCTGGTTGAAGCGCGGGGCCAGCCGGTCGGGGTCGCCGATCGCCACGAGATGGCAGTCGAGGATGTAGTGAGCGCTGTCGGTCAGGATCGGCGTCTCCTCCCCGCCGCGCAGCACGATCGGCACCGCCCCATAGCCGAACTCGGAAAAGAGCTTCTGCAGCTGATGGGCGGTGTTGCGCCAGCCGAAGCGGATCACCTCGATCGGCAGGGGGAAGCGGCCGAGCCGCTCGACGATCTTGCTGTCGTCGGCGATGCAGACCATGCGGCGGGAGGCGCGCGCCACCATCTTCTCCCACAAGAGGCAGGCGCCGCCGCCCTTGATCATCCGGCCGGAGCGGTCGACCTCGTCCGGCCCGTCGAGCGTGATCTCCAGCTCCGTCACGTCGTTGAGGTCGAGCAGCGGCACGCCGGCCTCCAGCGCCACCTCGCGCGTGGCGTTCGAGGTCGGCACGCCGGCGATGCGCAGGCCCTGGCGCACCTCCTCGCCGAGCGCGCGGACGAACCAGTGGGAGGTCGTGCCCGAGCCGAGGCCGATCCGCATGTCGTTCCTGAGATAGGTGGCGATGGCCTTGCGGCCGGCGGCGATCTTGGCCTTGTCCTGCTCGGTCCTGGGCTGCAGCACGGGTGTCTTGCTCCTCATCTTGCGGGTCAGTCCATGAACTTCTCGGTCAGCCAGGGGTCGAGCGCCGTGAGGTTGTCCGGCATGCGCCGTCCCTGCTTCAGGCCGATCGCGACGACCAGCATGTTGATGACGAGGAAGTGGTTCAGCCGCGCGGTGAGCGGCGTGTAGAGCTCGCTGTGCTCGTAGCGGGGCACGGCGATGACGGTGTCGCAGGTCCGCGCCAGATGCGACTGCGGCGCGGTGATCGCGATCGTCGCCACGCCGTTCTCGCGCGCCTGCGCAGCGACGCTCACCAGGGTCCGCGTCGCGCCGGAATGGGAGAAGAACACGGCGGCCTCGTCGCTGCGCAGCGTCGGGGCGAGCAGCATCTGGCGCTGGGAATCGAACACGGTGCGGCAGTGCAGGCCCAGGCGGAACAGCTTGTGCTCGGCATCGAAGGCCACGGTCTCGGAGATGCCGAGGCCGAGCAGGAAGACGGCGCGCGCGCTCAGCATGGCGTCGGCCGCCCGCTCCACCGCGTCGGCATCGACGTCGCTGGCGAAGCGCTTGATGGCGTTCATCGAGTTGGTCAGGATCTTGTCGACGGCCTCAGCAACGCTGTCGCCGGCCTCGATGGCGCGGTGGACGAAGGGCGGTTCCGGCGAGAGGCCTTGGGCCAGGCGGACCTTGAACTCGGGATAGCCGTTGCAGCCGAGCCGCCGGCAGAAGCGCAGGATGGTGGGATCGCTGACGTCGGCGGCCTTCTTCAGGTCCACCATGCTCATGGTGATGATGGCTTCCGGCTGCTTCAGGATGGCTTCGGCGAGGCGCAGCTCCGCCTTGCTGAGGCTGTCGCGGATCTTGGCCACTTGCTTGAGCATGCGGGTGCCTCAGGTCGCGCCGGCGGGGCCGGGCAGCAGGTCGGCGAAGCGGGTGAGGCGCATGCCGTCCGCCACCGCGACGTCGCGGCCCGTGCCCCAGTCGACGATGCGGCAGCGGATTCCGGCCGCGGCGGCGCAGTCGCGGTCGATGCCGGTGTCGCCGACGAAGACGGTCTCGTCCGGCCCGACGCCGAGCGCGGCGACGGTGTGCAGCAGCGGCCGCGGGTCGGGCTTGGTGTAGGGCGTGGTATCGGCCCCGACGACCACCGAGATCAGGGGAAGCAGGCCGAGGCGGTCCAGCACGATCTCCGCCAGCTCCTGCTGCTTGTTGGTGCACACGCCGAGGCGGATGCCCGCGGCGTGCAGCGTCGCCAGCGCCGGGCCGGCATCGGCATAGAGCCGCGAGTTTTCCACGGGGTTGGCGCGGTAATAGGCGAGGTAGCGCGCCACGTCCGCGTCGAGGTTGGCGGCGTCGACGCCGAGCGCGGCATAGAGCTTGAGCACGAGCGTGCGCGCCCCCTCGCCGATGAAGCGCTCGATGAAGGACACGTCCTGGGCCGGAACGTCCCGGTCGGCGAGCAGGCGGTTGATCGCGAGCGCGATGTCTGGGGCGCTGTCGACCAGCGTGCCGTCGAGATCGAAAATGGCTGCTTTCATGCCGAGGCCTTTGCGTCGGGCAGCATCGCAAGTTCCGCGAAGGTCGCCCGCAGGGTCGCATAGAGCGATTTGTGGATGGGGTGGATGGCGTCGTAAACCCGAGCGCGGCCGGGGTCGGGGTCGACGCGTCCGGTCTCGTGCACCACCCCGACCGCCGCGTCCAGGCTCGGCCAATGCCCCGCCCCGACGCCGGCCAGCAGCGCCGCGCCGAAGGCGCCGCCTTCCGACGCGCCGGAGACGGTCGCCACCGGCCGGCCGGCGACGTCGGCGAGGAGCTCGAGCCAGACGCGGGACGCGGTGGCGCCGCCCGAGGCGCGGAGCCGGTCGCAGGCCAGGCCCGCCTCGGCGAAGAGATCGAGAATGGCCCGCATGTTGAGCAGCGCGCCTTCCATCACCGCCCGCGCCATGTGGCCGAGCCCGTGGCCGCGCGTCAGGCCGACCCAGGCACCGCGGCCGTCCGGCGCCACATGCGGGCAGCGCTCGCCCATGAGATAGGGCAGGAACATCAGGCCCGCCGCGCCGGCCGGGGCGGATCCGGCGAGCGCGGCCAGCCGGTCGAAGCCGAGCTCGCCATGGGCCAGCGGCTCCAGCGTCTCCTTCAGCCATTGGAACGAGCCGCCGGCATTGAGCGAGACGCCCATCACGTGCCAGCGGTCCGGCGCGTTGCCGCAGGAGACCTGCACCAGCCCGCCGGGATTGTCCGGGCAGCGGCGGGCCGCGCCGCCGACGATGCCCGCCGTGCCGATGGTGATGCCGATGCTGCCCGCCTCGACGATACCCTGCGACGTGGTCTGCAGCACGGAGTCGCCGCCGCCGGCCACCACCGGCAGGCCGGCGGGCAGGCCCCAGGCGGCTGCGACCTCGGGCGCGAGGCCGCCGGTGACCTCGGTGGACTCGAACACATCAGGCACCTGCTCGTCCGTGAGCCCGGCCGCGGCGAGCAGCTCGGGCGACCATCGGCGGCGGCGCACGTCCAGGAGGCCGGTCCCGGAGGCATCGGAGACGTCGGTGGCATGCACGCCGGTCATGCGCAGGCGCAGATAGTCCTTGGGATTGAGGAAGCGGCGCATGCGGGCGAAGGCGTCCGGCTCGTGCTCGGCCAGCCACAGGAATTTGCCGCCGGTGAAGCCCGGCAACATGCGGTTGCTCGACAGGGCGAGCAGCGCGGGCAGGCCGCCGACCCGCCTGGTGAGGGCCTGGCATTGCGGCGCGGCGCGCTGGTCGCACCACAGCATGGCCGGGCGGATCACGCGGTCCTCTTCGTCGAGCGGCACCAGCCCGTGCATCTGCCCGGTGAGGCCGATCGCCTCGACGCAATGGGCGCCGAGCTGCGCGGTCACGGCCGAGACCGTGGCCGCGGCCGCCTGCCACCACAGCTCGGGGTCCTGCTCCGCCCAGCCGGGACGCGGCGTGACCAGGGGATAGTCCGCGCTGGCGTGGGCCACGACCGCGCCGTCGGCGTCGAGCGCCAGGGTCTTGCAGGTCGACGTGCCGATGTCGATGCCGATGAAGCAGGGACGGGCGGTCATGGCGGCTCTCTCCCTCCGTCAGGCGCCGTGGCGGATCCGCACGTGCTTGAGCTGCAGGTAGCCCTCCATGCCCTCGCGTCCGTGCTCGGAGCCGATGCCGCTCTTGCGCCGCCCGCCATAGGGCGCGTTGATGGTGCCGGCGTCGACGGTGTTGATCGCGACGCTGCCGAAGGACAGGCGCCGCCCGAGGGCGAAGATCTCGCCGGCATCGCGCGCATAGGCATAGGCGGCCAGGCCATAGGGGGAGGCGTTGGCGAGGGCGACGGCTTCGTCCAGCGTGTCGCAGGCGCTGACCCCGACCACGGGGCCGAAGGTCTCGGCCTGCATCACCAGCATGTCCGGCGTGCAGTCGGCCAGCACGGTCGGCTCGTAGAAATGGCCGACGGGGCGGCCCTCCGGGCGCCGGCCGCCGCAGGCCAGCCGCGCGCCCTTGGCGAGGGCGTCCTCGACATGGCCGCGGACCTTGGCCAGGCCCGCGGCATTGGTCATCGGGCCGAGGTCGGCGGCCGGGTCGTCGATGCCGTCGGCGATGACGAGGCGGCGCGTCGCCGCGACGAGGTCGGCGACGAAGCGCTCGTAGTGCGGGCGGTGGACATAGATGCGGTTGATGGCGATGCAGACCTGGCCCATGTTGCGGAAGCTGCGGCGCACCGCGCCCTTGACCGCGGCGTCGAGATCGGCGCTGGGCGCCACGATCAGCGGGCAGTTGCCGCCGAGCTCGAGCGACACCGACTTGATGCCGCCCATGGTGCGGAAGATCGCCTCGCCCACCGCGAGCGACCCGGTGAAGGCGATCTTGTCCACGTCGGGATGCGACACCAGCGCCTGGCCGGTGCGGCCGTCGCCGATGACGAGGTTGACGACGCCCGGCGGCAGGCCGGCCTCGTGCAGGCAATCGATCACGCCGATGGCCGAGAGCGGCGTCCATTCCGAGGGCTTGACCACCAGCGTGCAGCCGGCGGCGAGGCCGGCGCCGAGCTTCCAGCCGATCAGCTCGACCGGATAGTTCCAGGGCGCGATCGCCGCGGCGACGCCGATCGGCTCCTTCTCCACCAGGCTGAGATGGCCGGCCTCCTCGTTCGGCGCGGTGTAGCCGAGGATGCGCACGGCTTCCTCGGCATAGTAGCCGAAGGTCTTGGCGAGCTTGTCGACCTCGCCGAGCGCCTCGTTGAGCGGCTTGCCCTGCTCTCGGGTCATGGCACGGGCGATCGGCTCGCGGGCGGCGGCGACGCGGCCGGCCGCCCGGCGCAGGATCTCGGCACGGCGATGCGGGCCGAGGTCGCGCCAGGCGGGAAAGGCCTGCCGCGCCGCTGCGACGGCCTGGTCGACCAGGGCCGCGCCGGATTGCGGGACGCGGGCGATCACCGCCTCCGTGGCGGGATTGGCCACGTCGAGCCATTCCGTCACGCCCTCCGCGGTCCAGCGGCCGTCGATATAGTTCGCGTGGGTCTTCACGTCCGTCATGCCGGGCCTCGGGACAGGGGATGCGCTCGACCGCCGCGACGCGGGACGGGAGAGCGGCTGTTCGGCGCAAGCGCCACCATGTCTAGAAAAACTACGTCGTTTGGCAAGTTCATCGTTGCCGCCATCGCGTCACCGCCCGGCCGACATGCGCACGCGGACGGCGTCGATGGCGACGGCGACGAAGATCATCAGCCCGCCGATCATGCCGACATAGAAGGAGGGGAAGCTGACCACGGCCAGGCCCGCCTGGATGACGGTCAGCAGCAGCACGCCGCCGAGGATGCCGACGACCGAGCCGCGCCCGCCGAACACGCTGACCCCGCCGATGATCGGCGCGGCGATGGAATAGAGCAGGAAGCCCTCGCCCTGGTTGGAGGTGATCGCCATCTGCCAGGCCGCCAGGAGGTAGCCGGCAATGCCGGCCAGCAGGCCCGAGACGGTGAAGGCGATGATCTTGATGCGCTCGACGCGGATGCCGGCCGCGGCGGAGGCGGCCGCGTTGCCGCCGACGGCATAGATGCTGCGGCCGAGCACGGTGCGCCGCAGCATGACGGCGACCGCCGCCAGGCAGGCGACGAAGACGAGCGGCATGATCGGCCAGGTGGCGATGGAGGCCTGCCCGATCCAGGTATAGGCGTCGGGCATGTTGGCGATGGTGTTGCCTTCGGTGATCGCCAGCAGCGCGCCCTGGAGGATGATCATCATCGCCAGGGTCTCGATCAGCGACACCATGCGCAGGCGCGTCACGCACAGCCCGTTGAACAGGCCGACCGCGGCGCCGGCCGCGATGCCGATGAGGATGCCGGCCCACCAGGGCGCGCCGTGGCCGATCGCCAGCGCGCCGAGGACGGAGGAGAAGCCCATGTTGGCGGCGATCGACAGGTCGATCTCGGCGACCAGCAGCGGCAGCGAGATGGCGAGGGCGAGCAGCCCCAGCACCGTCGCCTGCACCATGATGTTCTGCATGTTGTTGATCGTGAAGAAATAAGGATTGAACAGCCCGAAGATCACGATCAGGCCCAGCAGCCAGAACCACACGACGTTCTGCAGGAGCCAGTGCAGCGTCGCAGCCCGGCCGCTGCGGCCGGGACGGCCGGACGCCGCATCCCGGATTGCGGATCCGGCCTCGAGGGAGGCTCCGTCGGTCATGGCTGGCTGGCTCCCTTGCCGGCGCCGGCGCTGCGGTCGAAGGCCGCGGCGCGCAGGCGCTCCTTGGTGATGTCGGACCCGGTGAGGCTTTCCACGATCGACCCGCCGGAGAAGACGCAGACCCGGTCCACCACCCGCACCATCTCGTCGAGGTCGGTGGTGATGATGATCACGCTCATGCCCTGCGCCGTCAGGGCGTCGATCTGCCGGTGCACGTCCTCCTTGACCCCGACGTCGATGCCGCGCGTCGGCTCGTCGAGGACGAGCAGCCCGGGGCTGGTGGCGATGACGCGACCCAGGCAGACCTTCTGCTGGTTGCCGCCGCTGAGGGCGTCGGCCGGCGTCTGCGGACCCGGCGCCTTGATGCCCATGCGCCGGAAGACGGCATGGGCGGTCTCCTCCTCGCGGCGCATGTCGATCCAGCCCAGAGAGGAGAGGGCGTCCAGGCTCGACATCACCAGGTTGTCGCGGATCGAGCGGATGCCGACGAGGCCGTCGCGCCGCCGGTCGTCGGAGAGATAGGCGATGCCGGCACGGAAGGCCTCGCGCGGGTCGCGCGGCATCGGCGCGGCGCCGGACGCGCCCGGCACGAAGACGCTGCCGGATCGCGCCGGGCCGGACGCGTCCGGCACGAAGACGCTGCCGGATCGCGCCGGGGGGAAGCCGAACAGGCAGCGGGCGAAGTCCTTGGCGCCGGAGCCGGGCAGCCCGGCGAAGCCGACGATCTCGCCGGGCGCGATGGCGAAGTCCGCCACGGCGACGCCGGGCGCGCGCACGTCGCGGAACTGGAAGCCGCCTTCGCGCGGCAGGCTCTGCGGGGAGCGCCTGACGCGGTGGAACAGCGCAAGGTCGCGGCCGAGCACCATTTCCGAGAGCCGGTCGGAATCGAGCCGGCCGACGTCGCTGCTCTCACCGGCGAGGGCGCCGTCGCGCAGCACCGACACGGCGTCGCAGATCTCGAGGATCTCCTCGTTGTAGTGCGAGATGAAGACGAAGGTGACGCCTCGGGCCTTGAGCTCGCGCATGAAGTCGAAGAGCCGGTTGCGATCGGCGACGGTCAGCGACGTGGTCGGCTCGTCCAGGATGATCACCTCGCCGCCGCTGAACAGGGCGCGCAGGATGTTCAGCTTGCGCTTTTCCACGGCACCGAGCCCGCCGGCCGGCGCATCGGGGGCGATGCCGGCGCCCTCGAGCATGCGCGTCGCCTCGCGCCGCAGCGCCCTGCGGTCGATGAAGCCGCGGCGCGCCGGCCAGCGGCCGAGCAGCAGGTTGTCCTCGACGCTGAGCTGGTCGACGATCATCGGCTCCTGCGTGACCAGGAACACGCCCGACCGCTCCATGCTCTTGACGTCCTGGCCCGCGACCTGGCGGTCGCCGAGCCAGATCTGGCCACTGGTCGGCGTGCGCATGCCCGAGATCAGGCCGACCAGCGTGCTCTTGCCCGCGCCATTCTCGCCGAGCAGGCCGTGGATGCTGCCGCGGCGGACCGAGAGCGAGACGCCCTTGAGCGCCTGCACGCCGCCATAGGTCTTGACCAGGCCCTCGGCCCGCAGGACGACCTCGGCCGGGGCGCCGGCCGGCTGGCGCGCCGCCGGCGTCACGGCCGGCCTCCGCGGCGCGGGCCCGGCGGACCCTGCCGGCCGGCCGGCGGAGCGGGGGGGCGTCCATCGGCCGGGCGGGCGCCGTGCCGCAGGGGAGAGCGGGCAGGCGCCGCGCCGGCGCGGCCCCGCGCTGCGCCGGACGGGAGGAGCGGCAGGCTCATTTGTAGCGCAGGCCCCAGTCGTTATAGGCGATGTTGCCCCACATGCGCTTGTCGTCGACATTGCTCTTGTCGATGATGAAGGGGGCGATGATGAGCGAGGGGCCGGTGATGGAATCGGTGATCACGGCCCGCTCCCAGAAATATTTCTTGTTCTCATAAGGGCCGATCGGCACCGGCTGCTGCTTCATCGCATATTTGGCCAGCATCTCGACGGTGATCTCGGCATAGGCGATCGGATCCTGCGCCACCGAGGCGTCCATGTGGCCCTCGCGGATCCATTGATGGGCGATCGGCTCGCCGTCGATGTTGACGAAGATGACGTGGCCGTCCTCGCCCACCGTCTTCCAGCGGTTCTTCTGCTGCAGGGCGGTGACGATGCCGCGCGAGGGCGTGTCGCTCGGGGCGTGCACGGCGTCGAGGTCGGGGACCTCGGCGAGGGTGGCGAGCGTCACCGCCTGCATCTTGTCGATCTTGCCCTCGGTCGGACGGCTGAACAGCTTGACGTCGGGATATTTCTGCATGGTCGCCTCGAACCCCTCCTTGCGCAGGCGCCAGGCGACGCTCTGCAAGGCGCCGTAGCAGTTCAGCACCGTGCCCTTGGCCGAGCCGTGCTTGGCGGTGAGGAGCTTGACGATCTGCTCGGCGGCCATGGCGCCGCCCTGATAGTTGTCGAAGTCGACGGTGACCGCCACCTGGCCGTCGAGGGCGGGCGTGTCGATGATACCGACGGGGATGTTCTTGGCGTTGTAGCGCTTGATGGCGCTGGCGATGGCCTGGCTGTCGATCGGGTCGGAGATGATGGCGGCCGGGTTCTTCAGGAGCAGGTTCTGCCACTGCTCCAGCTGGCGGGTGTTGTCGAAATTGGCGTTGACGGCCTGGAACTCCCAGCCCTGCGCCTCGACCGCGCGCTTGACCGCCTCTTCCTGGGCGACGAAGAAATAATAGTCGAGGCTCTTGTTGCTGTAGGGCACGAAGGGCTTGGCCTGGGCGAGCGCAGCGCGCGCGCCGCCGGCCAGGGCGATGCCGGCAGCCGCTGCGCCCTTCAGGAAGGCACGGCGGGACGATCGGAAAAGCTCCGCTGACATGATGTTTCCTCCGATTTGAGCGGTTGTCTCGCTCACGGCCGATCCGGGCGGCCTGTTGTAGTTTGACTATCTAGTTTTTCTACGTTTTCGGAATCGTGTCAAGCGCTCCTGCCGGCGCGGGGCGGGCCGAGCGGCGCCGCGCAAACGAAAATGGCCGGGGAAGGCCCGGCCACGGCGCTCATTTCGGAGGAGGGGGGACTTCAGACGGCCATGCGCACGTCGTCGTCATGGGGCTCGCGCAGCACGTAGCCGCGGCCCCAGACGGTCTCGATGTAGTTCTTGCCGGCAGTGGCGTTGGCCAGCTTCTTGCGCAGCTTGCAGATGAAGACGTCGATGATCTTCAGCTCCGGCTCGTCCATGCCGCCATAGAGATGGTTGAGGAACATCTCCTTGGTGAGCGTCGTGCCCTTGCGCAGCGAGAGCAGCTCCAGCATCTGGTATTCCTTGCCGGTCAGATGCACGCGGTTGCCGGAGACTTCCACGGTCTTGGTGTCGAGGTTGACGATGAGGTCGCCGGTGGCGATCACCGACTGGGCATGGCCCTTGGAGCGGCGGACGATGGCGTGGATGCGGGCGACCAGCTCGTCCTTGTGGAAGGGCTTGGTCAGGTAGTCGTCGGCGCCGAAGCCCAGGCCCTTGACCTTGTCCTCGATGCCGGCGAGGCCGGACAGGATCAGGATCGGCGTCTTCACCTTGGCCACGCGCAGGGAGCGCAGCACCTCGTAGCCCGACATGTCGGGCAGGTTCAGATCGAGGAGGATGATGTCGTAGTCATAGAGCTTGCCCAGATCGACGCCTTCCTCCCCGAGGTCGGTCGTGTAGACGTTGAAGCTCTCCGACTTGAGCATCAGTTCGATGCTCTGTGCCGTCGCGCTGTCGTCTTCGATCAGAAGTACGCGCATCTCAATCCCCCACCGCGGCCCCGAGGGTCGCCAGTCCGGCCGCAACTCGCGGACGGAACGGTGAATCCGCCTCGACGATGATTACCGGCAACGCTACCCCCCAATGGTTAACAAATTCTGATTCTTCGCGGCAAGCCAAACCTCGCGTTTCATGCGAAAATCGCCGTAACGCCTTGCCGTGAAGAGGAATTTGCTGGGGTGCCGTCCTCATCTCGAACATTAAGAAAAAACCGTAAGTGATTCAGCCGACTCGGCCCTTCACCAATTCCTTGACGAATGAGGTTTCCGATCCGTTGATCATCCACTCCGATCATTAAGGAGGCGGGTAAATTAAAGGTTACCGTTTGAATCGGTGGCGAAATGATTCGCTGATGTGGCCGGGCGGCGCGGGTGCCGGGTCCGGGGCGGCGGGAAGGGCGGGCATTTGGGCATCGGGGCGCTGATCGACGAGGTCGCCGGGCTGCCGGAGGTGACGGTCTACGGCCGCGTCGCCGCGGTGCGCGGCCTGATGGTGGAGATCGCCGGCCCCGTGCACGCCATGACGGTGGGGGGGCGGGTCACCATCGAGATCGCCCGCGAGCGCGCGGTGCCCTGCGAGGTGGTCGGCTTCGAGGGCGAGCGGGCGCTGGCGCTGCCCTTCGGGGCGCTCGACGGCGTCCGGCGCGGCTGCAAGGCGAGCGTCGGCGCCACCTCGGCCGGGGTCCGGCCCAGCGAGGCCTGGCTCGGGCGGGTGGTCAACGCCCTGGGCGAGCCGATCGACGGCAAGGGGCCGCTGCCCACGGGCGGCACGCTCTACCCCTTCCGGGCCCTGCCGCCGCCGGCCCACACGCGCAGGCGGGTCGGCGCGCCCCTCGATCTCGGCGTGCGGGCGCTCAACGCCTTCGCCACCTGCTGCCGCGGCCAGCGCATGGGCATCTTCGCCGGCTCCGGCGTCGGCAAGTCGGTGCTCCTGTCGATGCTGGCGCGCAACGTCGCCTCCGGCGTCTCGGTCATCGGCCTGGTTGGCGAGCGCGGCCGCGAGGTGCAGGAATTCCTGCAGGACGACCTCGGCGAGGAGGGCCTGTCGCGCTCGGTGGTGGTGGTGGCGACCTCGGACGAGACGGCGCTGATGCGCCGCAATGCCGCCTATCTCACCCTGGCGCTGGCCGAATATTTCCGCGACATCGGCCGGGACGTGCTGTGCATGATCGACAGCATCACACGCTTCGCCATGGCCCAGCGCGAGATCGGCCTGTCCGCCGGCGAGCCGCCGACCGCCAAGGGCTACACGCCGACGGTGTTCTCCGAGCTGCCGCGCCTCCTGGAGCGGGCCGGGCCGGGGGCGGGCGAGGGCACCGTCACCGGCGTCTTCACCGTGCTGGTCGACGGCGACGACCACAACGAGCCGGTGGCGGATGCGGTGCGCGGCATCCTCGACGGCCACATCGTCATGGAGCGCGCCATCGCCGAGCGCGGGCGCTATCCCGCCATCAACGTGCTCAAGACGGTGTCGCGCACCATGCCGCGCGCCACCGATCCCGACTTCGTCGAGACGGTGCGCCGGGCCAAGCAGATCATGGCCACCCATGCCGACATGGAGGAGCTGATCCGCCTCGGCGCCTACCGCCAGGGATCGAGCGCGGAGGTCGACGAGGCCATCCGGCTGATGCCCGATTTCGAGGCTTTTCTGAGACAGGGTAAGGAAGAATTCACGTCCATGCGCGATGGTTATCTCCGTCTGGCCGACATTGTCGCCGGCCGGTCTTCGCCGTGAACGGGTCCTGCCGCGACGGCCGAATGGAGTGAATTGTGATGAAGTCGCGCGAGACCCTAATCCGGCTGAAACGCTTCCAAGTGGACGAGAAGCGCCGGCAGGTCACGCAGATCGAGACGATGATTGCCGAGTTTGAGCGCATGGCGGCCGAGCTCGACCGCGAAATCCGCCAGGAGGAGCAGAAGGCGGGCATCACGGACACGGCCCATTTCGCCTACCCCACCTATGCGCGCGCGGCCATGGTGCGGCGCGACAACCTGCTCAATTCCGCCGGCGACCTGAAGGCCAAGCTGGATGCCGCCAAGGCCGCCCTGGCCGAGGCGTTCGAGGAGCTCAAGAAGGTCGAGATCCTGGAAGACCGGGAGAAGGCCAGCGAGCGCGCGGTCGAGGCCCAGCGCGAGCAGGCCGAGATGGACCGCATCGGCCTCACGCGCGGCCATAACAGGGCCTGAGCCGTCGTTCGGGAAGAGGTGAGCGGGTCTGTCGGGGCTGGGACGGCCCCTGATACTGGATCTTGGCCGGCGCTCTCGTCGTTTCCGCCGGTGTTCGCTACGAAATCGAACGATTTCGTCGGGATGGCCGGGTCAAGCCCGGCCATGACGCGGAGCTTCCTGAGTACGGACGGCACCCCCAACCTCGACCGTCATGGGCGGACTTGATCCGCCCATCCACGCGAACACCGGTGGGGTCGAGCAAGGCGGCCACCGGGACTCGTCCCCGTGCGCGCCAACATAGGGCCTTGCCTGCGGGACAGGCGTTCACATGATCTGCGCGACTTCCGCCGCTCCGCTCAGGCTGCGGACGCCGCCACCAACGCGCTGGCCTTCAGCCTCAGATAGACCGGCCGCGCCGCCTCGGCGATCGGCTTGAGGTCGTCGCGCAGGCTCTCGAAGGCCGGCTGCGGCCGCGGCGGGCCGAAGCCGGTCGACTTCTCCACCGCATCGTACCAGGCCGGCGCCCAGACGCCGTCGCTGGCGCGCCGGCCGGGCGGCCAGGCGAGCATCGCCTCGCTGAACGGGATGCCGCAGGCGCGGCACAGCGCGGTGAGCACGCCGCGGGGATCGGCGAGCACGTCGGCCGCGTCGATGACCGGCGGCGCATGGCCGAGACGGTCCGCCTCCCGCTCGAACAGCGCCGCCTGCATCGGCACGCCGATCGCCTCCAGGCTCACCGCATCCCATTTCTGGGTGTAGGAGGCGAGCACGGCCTCCGGCGCGCGGATCAGGAAGCAGTTGACCATGTGCCGCGACCAGTCCAGCGGAAAGTCCGGCTGCATGTGGTGGGTCATGTGCTTCTGGTACCAGACCGTCCGTCCGTCCGGGACGGGGCCGGTGAGGTCCTCGGCGACGCGGGCGGGGTCGGTCGGCTGGGAGGCGATCACAGCCTCGCGCATCGGATGGTCGGCGCCGGTCGCCGCGAGCGAGGCGGCATAGAAGGGCTCGTCGCTCACCGCCGCGTCCGGGCGGTTCTCGAAGGCGCGCATCATCGCGGTGGAGATGTTGCGCGGGCCGGACCACATGGCGATGCGGATGGTGGGCGAGGGCAGGGGCATGGGCGTTCCGGCTCCGAGGGGGCCGCCCCTCATAGCCGCAGCGCGACGTCGGGTGAAGGGCGGGCGCCCGGCGTGCCGGCTCAGCGCAGCGCCGTGCGCGCCACGGCGGCGAAGGGCACGGCCGCCGCGGGCCGGGCCGGGCCGGGGACATAGAGCCCGCGTCGCTCCGCGTGCGGCCTGAAGGCGTCGGTGAGGCCGACCACCGTCTCGGCGGCGCCGAGGATGAGGAAGCCGTCGGGCGCGAGCTGGCGGGCGATGCGGCCGAGCACGTCGATCTTGGTCTCGGCGTCGAAATAGATCAGGACGTTGCGGCAATAGACGATGTCGAAGCGCCCGAGGGCGCTGAAGTCGCGCAGCAGGTTCAGCGGGCGGAACTGCACCATCGCGCGGATCTTCGGCTCGATCTCCCACATGTCGCCCTTCTGGGCGAAGTGCTTCATCAAAAGCTGGATCGGCAGGCCGCGCTGCACCTCGAACTGGGTGTAGAGCCCGCTCCTGGCGCGCTCCAGCACCTGGTTGGAGAGGTCGGTGGCGAGGATCTCGATCGACCAGCCCGCCACCTTCGCCCCCAGGCCGTCGAGCATCATGGCGAGCGTGTAGGGCTCCTGGCCGGTGGAGGCGGCGGCGCACCAGATGCGCAGCCGGCGCTGGGCGGCGCGGGCGCCCATCAGCGCCGGCAGCATCGCCTCGCGGAAATGCTCGAAGGGCAGCTTGTCGCGGAAGAAGAAGCTCTCGTTGGTGGTCATCGCCTCGACCACCGCCGCCTCCAGGGCCGGCGTCCCGGCCCTGAGGCGGGCGACGATGTCGGAGAGCGAGGCGAGGCCATGGCGGCGCGCCACCGGCAAGAGCCGGCTCTCCGCCAGGTACTGCTTGTCCTCGGACAGGACCAGCCCCGACCGGTCCTTCAGCAGCCGGCGCAGGAAGTCGAACTCGGCGGGAGTCATGTCCGGTCTCCGGAGAACAGGCGCGTGAGCCTCGGCGCGATCTCGCCGAGCGGCAGCAGGGCGGCGCAGTGGCCGGCCTGGGCGACGGCGCCGGGCATGCCCCAGACGACGCTGGTCGCCTCGTCCTGGGCGACGACATTGCCGCCGGCGGCGACGATGTCGCCCGCGCCCTGCGCGCCGTCCGAGCCCATGCCGGTCAGCACCAGGCCCAGCACCGCGCCGCCGAACACCCGGGCGGCCGAGGAGAACAGCGGATCGACCGCGGGCTTGCAGAAATTGATCATCGGCCCGTCGTCGAGGGCGATGACGCCGTGGCCGTCGGCCGACTTGACCAGCATGTGCCGCCCGCCCGGCGCGACATAGACCCGGCCCGGGCGAATGGCCTCGCCATCCACGGCCTCGGCGGTCGGCTTGCCGCAGCTGCGGCCGAGATGCTCGGCGAGGATGGCGGTGAAGGTGGGCGGCATGTGCTGGGTGATCAGCACCGGGACACGCTCGATCAGCGCGGCGATGCCGGCGAGGACGGTGTTGAGCGCCTGCGGGCCGCCGGTCGAGGCGCCGATCGCCAGGAGACGCGGCAGCGTCGGCGAGAAGGGCCGCAGGGTGACGGCATGGGGGCCGGCCGGCGCCGGCTCGGCGGCGGCGCGGCTCGCGGCCCGCTCCCGGGCCAGGAAGCCGCCCACGGCGGGCGCGGCGGTCTGCGACGCCCGAAAGACCGGACGCTCGCCGGCGGGCCGCGTCGGCCCTTCGGCACGGGTGGGCGCTTCGCGCGCCTCGGCGCGTGCGACGGTTTCGCGCGCCTCGGCGCGCATGGGCGCCTCACGCCCGGGCATGGCGGCGAGGCGCCGCAGCACGGCGCGGCGGCCGAGGCTGCGGACCTTCTCGACGATCTCGCGGCGGAAATCGATGGAGGTCGTCACCTCGCGGTTGGTCTCGGGCTTGGGCACATAGTCCAGCGCCCCGAGGGAGAGGCACTTCAGCGAGATCTCGGCGTTGCGGCGGGTCAGGGTCGAGGCCATGATCACCGCGCAATTGCGCTTCTTGCGCAGGATCAGCGGCAGGGCCTCGATGCCGTCCATGTCGGGCATCTCGATGTCGAGGATGACGATGTCGGGATCGGCGCGCTCGATGTCGTCGACCGCCTGGCGGCCGGTGCGGTGGCTGGCGACGATGTCGAAGCCGCCCGCCTCGGTCAGCCAGCGCACGATCAGCCCGCGCACCACCACCGCGTCGTCGACGACCATGACGCGAACCGGCGGCTCTGCCCGCGTCATGGCCAGGGGGACGGTCGCCGCACTCATGGGCTCGCTCGCAACGCGGGGAAAAGGGCCGGGCCTGCTCCGTCCGGCCGTGACCCCGGACCGGATTCCGGGGTCAGATCAGCCCGACTTCCTGGAACTTGGCTTCGACGATGTCCTTGTCGAAGGGCTTCATGATGTATTCGTCCGCCCCGGCCCGCATCGCCTTGGCGATATGGGCGATGTCGTTCTCGGTGGTGCAGAACACCACCTTGGGGTCCTTGCCGCCCGGCAGCTTGCGCAGCTCCCGCAGGAACTCGAAGCCGTCCATGACGGGCATGTTCCAGTCGAGCAGCACGGCGTCGGGCATGGCCTCCGAGCAGATGTCGAGCGCCTTGCGACCGTCCTCGGCCTCGGTGATCTTGAAGTCGAGGCCCTCGAGGATGCGGCGGGCGACCTTGCGGATGACGCTGGAATCGTCGACGACGAGGCAATGTTTCATGGCGCTCTTCCTTCCGATCAGGCGGCCAGCGCGTCGCTGGTCAGTTCAAGCACGCGGTCGACGTCCAGGACGACCATCAGCTGCCCGTCGAGGCGGTGGACGCCCCCCGAGACGCGGGCCCAGCGCGGATCGAGATTGACCGGGTTGGCCTCCCGCGAGGCGTGCGGGAGCTTCATCACCTCGCCGACCTGGTCGATGATCAGGCCGTAGCTCTCGCCGCGCGACTCGGTGCCCACCGCCATCGTGCCCTTGCGGCCCTCCATGGCCGGCAGGCCGAGCCGGCAGCGCATGTCGACGGCGGTGACGATGCGCCCGCGCAGGTTGAGCACGCCCGCGATCTCGGGCGGCGACAGCGGCACCCGCGTCAGGCGGTCCAGCATGAACACGTCCTGCACCCGGTGGATCGGCAGGCCGAAGAGCTGGCTGCCGATGACGACCGTGACATATTCGGCGGCGTCGCCCGCCTGCGAATCGGTGGCCTTCAGCGCCAGGCTGTTGTCGTTGGCGATCGTCATGCGGCGGCTCCGTACTCGACGGCGGTCTCCCGCAGGGCGGCGATCAGGCCCTGGCGGTCGAACTTGGCGACATAATCGTGGAAGCCCGCCTGCCGCCCGCGCTCGATCGCAGCCGGCGTGGTGATCGAGGACAGGGCAATGATCGGCAGCGAGGCCGTGCGCGGGTCGGCCCGCAGCGCCTCGGCGAACTCGAAGCCGTTCATGTCGGGCATCTCGATGTCGGAGACGACGACCTGGAAGCCATGGTCGGCCTTGATCAGCGCCAGCGCCTCCTGGGCATCGCCGACGGCAACCACCTGATAGCCGGCCGCCTTCAGCACCGGGGTCAGCATGTTGCGGAAGAAGGGGGAGTCGTCGACGAAGAGCAGCCGCCTGGTCAGCGCGTCGGCGCTCATCTCCTTGCGGCGAAACCAGTCCTCGAACGCCAGCGGCAGGAAATGGCCGACATCGATGACCTCGGTCGCCTGGCCCTTGATCACCGCCGAGCCGAGGATGCCGGGAATGTGGCTCTGCACCTGGATGTCGAGCATGTCCTCGACGATGTCGACGATCTCGTCGACCACCAGGCCCATGGCCCGCCCCGAGTCGGCGAAGACCAGCAGGGGCTGCGTGCCCTCGGCGCTGACGCGCACCTGGTCGTTGACCGGCACCAGCGGCATCAGCATGCCGCGATACTGGGTGAGGTGGCGCCCGTTCGAGATCTCGATCTTGGCAGCCTCGATCTCCTCCAGGCGGGTGACCAGCGACAGCGGCACCGCCTTGGGCTCCTGGCCGCCGGCGCGGAAGATCAGCATCGAGGTCAGCTTCTCCTCGTGGACGCGCCGCGTCTCGGCCTCGCCCTGCGCCTCCTGCAGGCTGGCGACGCCCGAGCCGACCGCCGAGACGATGCCGTTGGGGTCGATGATCATGATCACCAAGCCGTCGCCCAGGATGGTGTTGCCGGAGAACATCGGGATGTTGCGGAGCTTGGTGCTCATCGGCTTCACCACGATCTCCTCGGTGTGGAAGACGCCGTCGACCACGATGCCGAAGCTCTGGCTGCCGACCTGCGTCACCACGATGAAGGCGCTGTCCGCCTCGGCGCGGCCGGCGGAGCCCGCGTCCATGCGCAGGAGCTTGCGCAGATGCACCAGCGGCAGGAGCTTGTTGCGCAGGCGCAGCACCGGCGTGTCGTTGATGTGCTCGATGCGGTGCTCGGCGTTCGACTGGGCGCGCACGAGCTCGACCACCGACAATTGCGGGATGGCGAAGCGGTTGTCGGCGCATTCGACGATCAGGGCCGAGACGATGGCCAGCGTCAGCGGGATCTTGATGGCGAAGGTGGTGCCTGCGCCGGGCATCGACCGGAGGTCGATGGTGCCGCCGATCGCGTCGATGTTGGTGCGCACCACGTCCATGCCGACGCCGCGGCCGGAGACGTTGGTGACGGCCTGCGCCGTGGAGAAGCCGGCGGCGAAGATGAACTTCTGGACCTGGACGTCCGTCATCTTCTCCAGCTCGGCCTCGGAGGCCAGGCCCTGCTCCGCCGCCTTGCGGCGGATCCTGTCGACGCTGAGGCCGCGCCCGTCGTCGGCGATCTCGATGATGATGTAGCCGCCCTCGTGGTAGGCGGAGAGGCGGATCGTGCCCTTGGCGGGCTTACCGCGGCTCTTGCGCTCCTCCGGCGCCTCCAGCCCGTGGTCGGCGGAGTTGCGCACCATATGGGTGAGCGGGTCCTTGATCAGGTCGAGCACCTGGCGGTCGAGCTCGGTGTCGGCGCCGTGCATCTCCAGCTCGATCTGCTTGCCGAGCTCGTTGGCGAGGTCGCGGACGATGCGGGGCAGCTTCTGCCAGGCATTGCCGATGGGCTGCATGCGCGTCTTCATCACGCCTTCCTGCAGCTCGGCCGTGACGTTGGACAGGCGCTGCAGCGGCACCTTGAACTCGCTCTCCTCGTGGCGGCGCACGATCTCGAGCAGCTGGTTGCGCGTCAGCACGAGCTCCGAGACCATGGTCATCAGCGCCTCGAGCGTGTCGACGTTGACGCGGATCGAGTGGTTGGCGAGGCTGCCTTCGAGCTTCTCCTCCTCGCGCTCCTTCTCCTGGGACGGGCCGGCGCCCTTGCGGGCCGGGCGCGCCTCCGGCTTCGGCGCTTCGACCGCCGGCAGCAGCTCCACCTCGGTCTCGCGGAAAGCGCGCTCGAGCTCGTCGAGCGACACTTCGCCCACCCGCAGCGGCCGCTCGAGCCGCTGGGGCGCCAGCGTTCCCGTCGGCAGCTCCCGGGCCTTGGCGGGCGCCGCGGCCAGCGACATCTTTTCCAGATCGGCGATCAGGTCGCCGTCGTCGCCCGTCGGCTCGTTCTCGCTCTGCTCCAGCTCGGCCAGGATCTCCTTGATCCGGTCGATGGTGGAGAGCACCAGGGTGACAGCGCTCCCGGTCACCGTGCTGCCGTCGCGGAACTTGCCCATCAGCGTCTCGGCCGCATGGGCGAGCGCCTCGAGCCGCGGCAGCCCGAGGAAGCCGCAGGTGCCCTTGATGGTGTGGACGAGGCGGAAGATGTTGTCGAGGACCTTGGTGTTGTTCGGGTCGGCCTCGAACTTCACCAGCTCCACGTCGACGACGTCGAGGCTCTCGTTGGTCTCGGTCAGGAATTCCTTGAGAAGATCGTCCATCGCCCCATCCCGACGGCGTACGAGGACGCCACAACTCGGCGGGCAGAATCGCGAGAAAGGATTGAGGATGTCTTAGCGCGCCCTTGCGGAAAGAGGGCGCGCCGAAGAAATGCGGGAAGGCGGCCGCGGCGGCTCAGGGGGCGGCGGTCTGAGGCGCGGCGAGGATCTTCACGCCGCCCTCGATCGACTCGACGCCGACGCTCATGCCCGCGGCGCGGGCGACGAGGCCGGTGTAGTAGGGCTGGATGGCATGGCTGTCGAGCGTGCCGCCTTCCGGCTCGCCCGCCAGCAGGGCGATCAGGCCGTGCGGGATGCGCGAATGGTTGCCGGTGGCGACGATCTCGAAGCGGGCGGTGTCGGCATCGCCGGCGACGACGGCGTTGACCGAGCCCCCGCGCGGGATGGTCGAGGTCGACACCACCAGGAGGTTGAGGAGCAGCTTGACCTTGTTCTTGGGCATCAGGAGGCGCGGCGCTTCCCATGTCAGCGCCACCTTCTCGTCATGGATGAAGCCGCGCGCCACGTTCTCGGCATCGCCGAGGTCGATGGAAGCCCCGGCCGAGCCGGCCGCGCCGAAAGCGATGCGGGCGAACTGCAGGCGGGCCGAGGCGTTGCGCGAGCTCTTCTTGATGAGGTCGAGCGCGAAGCTCTTCATCGAAGGATCGTTCTCGTCCTCCAGCACCTCGAGCCCGTTGACGATGGCGCCGACCGGATTGATCACGTCGTGGCAGACGCGCGAGCACAGGAGCGCCGCGAGATCGAGGGCATCGAGCTGAAATCCGGCCGTCATCTGGGCATCCCGAGCGAAGAGGTGCGAGGCAGAACAGAGGCCGCCAGGGCGAATCCGACCGTTCGGCGGTCAGAATCATCCCTCCCGGCCCTGCCCGATGCCCCTGATAGCCCGCACCGGCTGACATGTGAAGGCCCGCGGTTGCCCGGCCGGAAGGGCTCGCCTATTCCTGGGAGCCCCAAGCAGAATTTCCGAGCTCCGCCCACAGGGCGGACACGAAAACTCTGCTTAGCCTGGAGGACGCCATGAGACCCGCGACCGCGCCGAGCGCCCTCAAGATCCAGGGCGTGCTGGGCCCGACCTTCCAGGTTCTCGAGTTCGACGACACCACCCGCACCGCGGCCGACGCGGCGGCGGCCATCGGCTGCACGGTGGCCGAGATCGCCAAGTCGCTGATGTTTCGCGCCGCCTCCGGTGCGCCGGTGCTGGTGGTGGCGAGCGGTGTCAACCGGGTCGACGAAAAGAAGGTCGCGGCGCTGATCGGCGAGCCGATCGGCCGGGCCGACGCCGACTTCGTGCGCGAGAAGACCGGCTTTGCCATTGGCGGCGTGCCGCCGGTCGGCCACAGCGAGCCGCCGGCGACGCTGATCGACGCCGACCTTGCGGCCTTCACGACGATCTGGGCGGCGGCCGGCACGCCGAACGCCGTCTTCCGCCTGACGCCGGACGATCTCCTGGCCCTGACCGGCGGCCGGGTCTGCGACGTGCGCCGGGAGGGCTGACCGGCTCGCCGGGAGGCCGCCGTCCAGGGGTCATGCCACGTCGGCGGTGCCGTATCGGGCCGGGGCGCGGAAGAGATCGCGGCCGATGGCGCGGGCCGTGCCGAGATGCGCGTCCGGCGTCTGCTCTTGCGAGGGCAGCAGGAACTCGGACGTCGCCACGCCCGCGCCGCAATAGTCGAAGATCCCGTGATCGATCTGCGTCCTCATCGCGCCGAAATAGCCGTGCCGCGCATAGGTCCCGTCGTCGGCGCCGCCGATGGCGACGAGATGCACCCGCAGGCGGCCGAGCTTCTTCACCAGCCTGCCGTCGGCCGCCTCGTCATAGGCCCAGCCATTGGTGAAGACGCGATCGATCCAGCCCTTGAGCAGTCCCGGCATCGACCACCAGTAGACGGGGTAGACCAGGACGAGCGCATCGGCGCGCTCGATCCGGGCCTGCTCCACTGCGACATCGGCGGGCAGGGAGGCCCGCCGCAGGTGATGATCGACATCGGCCGCGGTGAACCTGGGATCGAAGCCCTCGGCGGCGAGGTCGGCGATCTCGACGGAATGGCTGGGATTCGAGCCGGACACCCCCTCGGCGACGGCGGCGGCCACGGCATGGCTGAGCGAGCGGGACTTGGGGTGCGAGACGACGATCAGCGCGTGCATGCGGGGCGCTCCAGATGCGATTGCAAGGGGTTGAGGGATCTTATATACTTTTCGTAAGTTACCTTTGGTATATAAGCATGTCAAGCGACCCAGCGCCCGATCCGACATCCGGTCCGCGCCCGCGCCGCCGCCTGTCGCGGGAGGAGCGCCGACGCCAGCTCCTGGACGTCGCCTGGCGCCTGATCCGCGAGGAGGGGACGCAGGCCCTGACGCTCGGACGGCTGGCGGAGCGGGCCGGGATCGCAAAGCCGGTCGTCTACGACCATTTCGACACGCGGGCGGGGCTGCTGGCGGTGCTGTATCAGGCGTTCGACGCGCGCCAGACCGCGCTGATGGACGCGGCGTTGCGGCAGAGCGAGCCGACCTTGCCGGGCAGGGCGGGGGTCATCGCATCCTCCTATGTCGATTGCGTCTTGCTCCAGGGCCGCGAGATCCCCGACGTCATCGCGGCCCTGGCCGGTTCGCCGGAGCTCGAGACGATCAAGCGCGCCTATCAGCTCGCCTTCATCGAGAAATGCCGGAGCGTGCTCGCGCCCTTCGCCGGGGCGCATGCCATCACCGCGGCCGGCCTGTGGGCGATGCTGGGGGCGGCAGACGCCCTGTCTCACGCCGCCGCAATCGGAGAGATCACGGCCGTGCAGGCAAAGGACGAGCTTTTCGAAACCATCGTCGCGATGGTCGGCAGGAGCGCGGGGCGAGGCGGCGCTGCCGGATGAAACGGGCTTGCCGAGCCCGCTGCCGCACTCGATATGAGGGGGCGGCAGGCATTCGCCGGGAGAGCCGACCATGAGGAGGGGCAACGACGATCCACTGCCGGCCGTCCTGGTCCTCGCGATCGTCCTCGTCGGCTTCGGCGGGCTGGTCGCCCTGGACGCCCGGACGGGCCTGGTGAGCCGCGCATGGCTGCCGCTGTTCTGGGGCGCCGTGCTTCTTGCCGCCATCCTGATCCAGGTCCGCGCCTGGAAGGCGCGCGCGAGCCGCGTCGCGATGCGGAAGATCGAGGCCCGGAGCTTGTATGGCCTGCTGCCGGAACGGCTGCGGGAATGGCTCTTTCCCTCAGGAAGCGTCGGGGAATAAGTGAATCGAGGTCGAGCACGGCTCGCTGTGGGGCGAGACGCAGTGTCCGACGAGCAGAGCTCGACGCTGCGGTCTTCCCTCCCCCTTGCGGGGAGGGATAAAGGGTGGGGGTCGTACAGAACGAGGCGGATCGGGTGACAAAGGGCACTCTGTGACGTGCGTTGCGCCCTATCCTGATTGACCCCCACCCCTTGCCCCTCCCCGCAAGGGGGAGGGGAACGGCTAGCGTCGCGTCAGAAGCACTTATTGCCAAACAAGTCCCAAAGCGTCGATGCACGGATCGGAGGATTGCGGGCCGCCGCTTCTTGTCGCACCCGCTCCCATCCGCGATGTCGCAAAAGTCTGCGGTAAGACTGTCGCAGCAGTCGGGACATTGGCGACGCGGAATTTTGGAGGCCGTGATGACCACTTTGAGCCGCCCGGACCTCAGCGACATTCATCCCGGCGATTGGGTGGATCGCCGGTTGCCGGCGGCATGGCGGCCCTACACACGTCTGGCCCGGCTGGATCGCCCGGTGGGACTGTGGCTGACGCTCTTTCCCTGTTGGGCCGCGCTCGTCCAGGCATCGCACGGCTTTCCCGACCTTCGGGAACTGGCTGTCTTCTCGCTGGGCGCTCTGCTGATGAGGAGTGCCGGTGCCACGGTCAACGACATCGCCGATCGAAAGTTCGACGGCCACGTCGAGCGGACCCGCTTCCGACCCTTGGCAAGCGGACAGATCGGCCCTTGGCGGGCCCTGGTCTTTCTGGCTGCTCAGCTTGCCCTGGCAGCTTGGCTCCTGCTTTTCCTCGCCCCCACCACGCGCCTGGTCGCGATGTGCGTTCTGCCGCTCGTGCTCGTCTATCCGCTCTGCAAGCGTTTCACCCATTGGCCCCAGGCCGTCCTCGGCGCCGCCTTCAATTGGGGGATGCTGATGGCGTGGGCGGAGGTTGCAGGGCATATCCCTACCGGAGCCGTGCTGATGTGGGCCGGCGCCATCGCATGGCAGATCGGATACGATACCGTCTATGCCTATGTCGACGTGAAGGACGATACCCGACTCGGCCTGAAATCGACGGCAATCCTGTTCGGCCGGCACGGCAGGAGCTGCATCGGCCTGTTCTACGCCTTGACGGTCGGAGCGTGGTCGCTCGGGGGCTGGCTGCTCGGCATGTCGCTGCCTTACGCCGCGGGCATGGTGGTGATCGCCGCGCACCTTGCCTGGCAGACCCGGCGGATAGACCTTGCCCGCCCGGAGGTGAATTTCCGCCTGTTCCTGGCGAATATCCTGACCGGGGCGCTGCTGGCGGGCGCGGCCCTTGCAGGAACCTGGTGAGCGAAACCAATCCGTGGCGAAAGTCTTGCCCGACGATCGTTGGAATGACCCGCGTGTTGCATTGACAATATCGAGAAGGGATTTAGTCTTCGGGTCGGCCTGTGCAGCCTGCCGCTCGCGCCAATTTTGGTCCGGTGAATGCACGTATATGAGATTGGGTTCGACTTCCAGCTTTGGGCAGTCGGTCAGCAACGCGAGCACTGACACTTGGACTGCGCTCAAAGGAACTGGAATGTTCAGCACCCTTGGTATCAAAAGCATGGCGAAGGCCCTGCGACAAGCCCTCAGTGCCCGCAAAGTCGAGCTGTCTCACAGCGACTGCCTCGAGCTGATCGCAAGACAGTTCGGCATGAAGGATTGGAATGAGCTTGCTGCCGCCCTCGGGCAGAAAGCGGCTGACAAGCCCCTCGTTTTCTCGATTGCCGGCGAGGAAATGAAGCTTCATAGAACGACGGAAAAACTGGATGTGAACGACACGGACTTGTCAGGATCCACGTTCAACGACGCCAATCTCTCGGGATCGACGTTCAACCAGATCAATTTTTCGGGTGCCAGGTTCAACGACAGCAATATGAGCGGATGGTACGTGAACGACGTCAATCTGTCGGGCTCACGGTTTCAAAACATCAACCTGTCCGGGGTCGCCTTCTCCAAATGTCGGTTGACGGGCGCCACGTTGGACGGCGTGCCGCTCGAAGACATTGTCGAGCTTTATAAGGGAACGCGAAACTCCTATGGTGAATCGACGGCGTAGGGCTGGCCGGGCCGGCCTCTTCCGGCCTTGCACAGGCTGCGTCTCAGGCCGTAGTGAACGCGATGCGGGGCTGCGGCGTCGTGCCGACCAGCCCTCGAACGGATCCTCGCCGTGACCCCCGATATCCTCGCCAAGGCCTTCTCGCTGATCGCACTCGAAGCGGGAGAGCTGATCATGCGCTTCTATGAAGGAGGCGCCGAGGTCCGGCTCAAGGACGATCGCTCGCCGGTGACGCAGGCCGACGAGCGCGCCGAGACGCTGATCCTGGAGAGGCTGAAGACGGTGCTCCCCGACGTCCCCGTCGTCGCCGAGGAGAGCGTGTGCCGGGGCGAGGTGCCTGATCTGGGCGAGCGCTACGTCCTGGTCGATCCACTGGACGGCACCAAGGAATTCCTCGGCCGCAATGGCGAGTTCACGGTCAACATCGCCCTCATCGAGGCGGGCCGGCCGGTGGCCGGCTGCGTCTACGCGCCGGCGGTGGGCGTGCTCTATGCCGGCGGCACCCGTGCCTGGCGCAGCGCCGAGGGCGTGGAGACGCGGCTGCGCACCCGGCCCTATCCGGCGCAGGGGCTGACGGCGCTGTGCAGCCGCTCCCATCCCGACCCCGGGAGCGAGGCGTTCCTCGCCGCCTTTCCCATTGCCGAGCGGCGCGAGGCCGGGTCGTCGCTGAAGTTCTGCCGGGTGGCCGAGGGCGAGGCGGACGTCTATCCGCGCTTCGGCCCGACCATGGAGTGGGACGTGGCGGCCGGCCATGCCGTGCTGGCCGCGGCCGGCGGCACGGTGGTGGCGCCGGACGGCTCGCCCTTCCCCTACCGGCGGGGCGAGACCGGGTTCCGCAACGGGGCCTTCGTCGCCTGGGGGCGCTCGCCGCTCAATTGATGCCCTCGGCTCCGGCCTCCGACCGGTGCCGAGTGGGCGCGATGACGGAGCGCGGCGCGGGGCTCGATCCTTGGCGGGATCAGCGCATCAGGCCGGCCTCGAGCGCCGGCCAGGCGGCTTCGGCTGTGGCGGCCCGTCGCGGCGAGGTGAGGAAATCGTCCCGGCTGGCGCCGTCGCGAAAGAGATAGAGCCGCTCGCCGGCAATGGCGAAGACGCGGGGATCGCCGGCCGCGGCCACGCCCCGGCCGACCGCGCCGGCGTCGTAGCCGCCGAAGGCCGGGGCGAAGACGCCGGGATCGGCGGCGAAGGCCGCCATGTTGCCCTCGTTGGCGAAGCGCCAGGCGGCACCGTTCCAGACGAGCTGGAAGTCGGCCGAGCCGGCGACGGGGCGGCCGGCGGCGAAATAGGCCACCGGATCATAGCCGCCGATCGCCACGCCGGAGATCCTGTCCGTGACGATGCGCTCGGTGAGCCCGACCTCGCCGAGGGCGATGCCGTCGAGCTGCAATGTCCCGGCCGACGCGCCGGCAAGCCCGCCGAGGCCGAGGGCCAGCGCCGCGAGCGTCGGGACGATGCGGCGTGCGAGACGGAAGCGAAAATCGGTCAAGGCCTTAGTTCCGTACAAATCGGCGGGATCAATCGTTTGGTGAAGGAGCCGTTGCCGCGGCCCAGGCTCGTGTGGTGTTTCGTTAACCTGCATGGGCGAAAAGTCGGGTTAGAAAATTGTCTAAAATTGCAGGGATCGCGTCGGAACAGCAGCGAGGAGCCCGCACGCATCTGGAAAGACCAACGGAAAGAAGGGTTTCATCCATGACGCCAAAGTTCCGCGCCATCGTCTTTGCCGTCGCCGCCGTGCTGCTCGGCGCGTCGCAGACCGGGGCCGCACTGGCCTCGGACGTCAACGAACGGCCCGAGAAGATCTCGTCGAGCGAGCTGGTCGCCTCCGGTCACCGCTTCTTCGGCAACATGTCCCGCGACCTCGCCATGGCGATCCAGCAGGCGGTGAGCCGCTGGGGCGAGCCCAACGGCTACATCCTGGGCGAGGAGGGCTCCGGCGCCTTCTTCGCCGGCCTGCGCTACGGCGAGGGCACCATGTTCACCCGCAATGCCGGTGACCAGAAGGTCTATTGGCAAGGTCCCTCCCTCGGCTGGGACTTCGGCGGCGACGGCGCGCGCACCATGATGCTGGTCTACAACATGCCGCGCAGGGACGCGATCTATGCCCGCTTCGCCGGGCTGGCCGGCTCGGCCTATGTGGTCGGCGGCGTCGGCATGACCGCGCTGATGTGGGACGACATGGTGGTCGTGCCGATCAAGACGGGCGTCGGCGCCCGGCTCGGCGTCAATCTCGGCTATCTCAAGTTCACCTCGCAGGCGACCTGGAATCCGCTGTGAGGCGGCCGGGTCGGCGCTTGGTTACCAAATCGTTGATTTTACGCCGCAGGTGCGGCGCGGAGCGTGCGACATCCCTTTGAGGGGCGTGTCGCGCGTGCCATATAGAGGGCAGGCGACGCTGGAGCTCTGATCGCCCCTTGCTGGACTACGCCATCTTCTTCGCGCTCGGCTGCCTGGTCGCAGGGCTCGTCGCCTTCGCGGCGCTGCCGGCGGTATGGGCGCGGGCGCTGCGCCTGACCAGGCGCCAGCTCGAGACCGCCATCCCGATCTCGATGGCGGAGGTGCGGGCCGGGCGCGACCAGGTGCGGGCCGAAGCGGCGATCGAGCAGCGCCGGATCGAGGCCCGGTTCGAGGCCGAGCGCGAGCGCCGCCATGCCGTGATGGCCGATAACGGCCGCCAGAGCGAGATCATCCGGCGCCTGACGGCGGACGGGGAAGCCAAGCTCGAGCGGTTGCGCGCGCTGGAAGGCGCGGCCGCCGGCGCCCAGGCCGAGCTGTCGGAGCGCCAGGGCGAGATCGACGCGCTGCGCACCGAGCTCGCCGCCGCCCATGTCGCCGCCGCGGCCGGCGATCAGACCACCGACGGCCTGAGGCGCGACCTCGACCTCGCCCGCATGGAGGTCGACGGCCTGCATGTCGAGATCATCGCCCTGCGGACCAAGCTCGGCACCGCGGAGGACGATCTGGCGCAGGGCCGGCGCGAGGTCGCCGCGCTCACCGAAGCCGGTGTCGAGCGCGAGAGCCGCCTGGCGCTGCAGGCCGCCGAGCTCGCCAGCAAGGAGGCCTCGGCCGCCTCGCTGGGCGGACGCCTCGCCCGGCTCGAGCAGCACCTTGCCGAGAAGACGGCCGAGGCCGGGCATGCCGAGACGGCGCTGGCGGCGCTGGAGACCCGGCTCGCCGCCACGACCGAGGATCTGCGTCGCCGCGACGCGGCGCTGGCCGAGCGCGACGGGAAGCTCGCCTTCGTCGCCGGCCGGGAGGCCGAGTTCACCGGCGAGATCGCCCACCTGAAGGCGGAGGCGCAGCGCACGGCGGCGGACCTGGCGCGCGGCACCGAGAGGCTGCGCACCGACCGTCGGTCGCTGGAGGCACGGCTGGAGGAGGCGCGGGCCGAGCAGGCGCGCCTCAAGACGGAGGCGGCCGAGCTCAGGCGCGAGGCCCGCGACGGCTGGCAGGCGATCGAGCACGAGAACCAGGTGCTGCGGGTCGAGCTCGCCCGCCTCGCCGCCGAGATCGCCCGGGAGACGGGACGGGGCGAAGGCGTCCCGCTGGCGGCCGCCGGCCTCGCGGCAGCCAATGACGATCTCGACGACCGCCTGCGCGGGCTCCTGGCGAAAGCGCCGGTGCCCAGCGATGCGCCGCCGGTCTGAGAGACCGTCAGCGGGCCCAAGCAGGGTCTCCCGAACCTGCTTGCACTTGGCAGTCTGAGCATTCGTGGCTGGAGCCACGAGAAGCTGCTCAGGCCAGCGCCATGGCGATCCGCGCTCCGAGGCGGGCATTGTTCTCCACCAGGGCGACATTGGCCTCGAGGCTGCGGCCTTCGGTGAGCTCGAGCATGCGCGACAGCAGGAAGGGCGTCAGCGCCTTGCCAGTGACCCCGAGCGCGTCGGCCTGCGCGATCGCCCCGTCGATCGCCGGATTGATCTCGGCGGCAGCAATCTCGTCGGCGGGCGGGATGGGATTGCCGACGAGCACGCCGCCGTCGAGCCGGAGCTCGCGCCGCGCCCGGATCAGGGCTGCGATCTCGCCGGGCGTGTCGAGGCGGATCGGCGCGGCGAGGCCGCTGCTGCGGCTCCAGAAGGCCGGGAATTCGTCCGTGCCGTAGCCGACCACCGGCACACCCAGCGTTTCCAGGGTCTCCAGCGTCTTGGGCAGGTCGAGAATGGCCTTGGCGCCGGCGCAGACCACGCAGACCGCGGTGCGCGCCAGCTCCTGCAGGTCGGCGGAGACGTCGTAGGTGCGCTCGGCGCCGCGATGCACGCCGCCGATGCCGCCGGTGGCGAAGACGGCGATGCCGGCGCGCTCGGCCGCGATCATCGTGGCGGCGACCGTGGTCGAGCCGTTCCTGCCGGAGGCGAGGGCATAGCCGAGATCCGCCCGGCTGAGCTTGAGGAAGCCGCCGGCGCGCCCGACGGCCTCGAGCGTGGCGTCCTCGACGCCGGCATGGATGACGCCGTCGAGCACGACGATGGTCGCCGGCTCCGCGCCTTCTTCGCGCACGGCGCGCTCGACGCGGCGCGCCGTCTCCACGTTCCGCGGCCAGGGCATGCCGTGGGTGATGATGGTCGATTCCAGCGCGACCACCGGCCGGCCCGCTGCGAGGGCCGCCGCGACCGCCGGCGAATGGACGATGAGGCTCATGCGTCTTTCCGGATTGTTGCGCGCCGCGTCGGGCGGAAGCGGCTTTGCCGGATGCAATAGCGGCGCAGCGCCGGCTTGTCTTCCCCGATCCGATGCGTCGGGTCTATCCGACGCGTCCGATGCGACGCGCCGGTCCGCATGGCCGGCCAGCGCGGTCCGGCCGCAACCTGCGGCAGGTCTGCAACGCTTGTGAGAAAGTTGAGCGAATGCGAAGCTGCGCCATATTTTGAGCCTGTGGGGCGGCTGTGCTTGCGCTTAATGAGCCGTCTTCCTGGGATCCTGATCATGCGCCGTTCCGTTCTCTTCGCCTTCATCACCCTCCTGTCGGCTGCGCCGGCCGCCGCCGCGCAGTGCGGCCAGGACGCTAGCGGCTTTCCCGCCTGGCTCGAAGCCTTCAAGGGTGAGGCGACGAGCGCGGGCATCTCCCAGGCCACCGTCACGGCGGCGTTCGACGGCGTGACCTACGATCCCAAGACGATCGGCTATGACCGCAACCAGAAGGTGTTCAAGCAGAGCTTCGAAGAGTTCTCCGGCCGCATGGTCAACGCCTACCGCATCAAGAAGGCGCAGGCGTTCATCGCCAAGAACCAGGCGCTGCTCGCGCGCATCGAGGAGCGCTTCGGCGTACCCGGGCCGGTCCTCACCGCGATCTGGGGCCTGGAGACCGATTTCGGCGCCAATATCGGCAATTTCCAGACCATCCGCTCCCTGGCGACGCTGGCCTATGACTGCCGCCGCTCGGACCGCTTCCACGACGAATTGATCAACGCGCTGAAGATCCTCGACGAGGGCGACATGCCGCCTTCGGCCCTGCGCGGCGCCTGGGCGGGCGAGCTCGGCCAGACCCAGTTCATGCCGAGCTCCTACATCAAGTTCGCCGTCGACTTCGACGGCGACGGCAAGCGCGACCTCCTGCACAGCGTGCCCGACGTGCTCGCCTCCACCGCCAACTATCTCAAGAGCTACGGCTGGGTCGCCGGCCAGCCCTGGGATCCCGGCACGGCCAATTTCGCCGTGATCAAGGAGTGGAACAAGAGCGACATCTACGCCCGGACGATCGCGCTGCTGGCGAACCGCATCGCCGGCGAATCCTGACGCGACAGGCCGGGCGCGGCGTCGGCGGGGGAGGGCGGCATCTGCCCTCTGTCCCAGCGGAACGTCCCGTGCCAAAGTCCCGGTCCCCCGGTCTGCTGAACGGAGCTCCAGGATGTTTCGCCGCGCCTTTCTCGGCCTCGCGCTCGCCGTCGCGACGCTGGCCGCCGTCCCCGCGCCCGCCGCGGGCCTGCCCGACCTCAAGGGCCGCAGAATCGTCGCCGTCACCGAGAACGCCTATTACCCCCTGAACTTCACCGATCCCAAGACCGGCAAGGGCATCGGCTGGGAATATGACGCGGTGAACGAGATCGCCCGGCGCCTCAACGCCACGGTGGAATGGCAGACGACGGCCTGGGACAGCATGATCCAGGCGGTGCAGGGCGGCCAGTTCGACATCGGCATGGACGGCATCTCCATCACCGACGAGCGCAGGAAGCAGATCGACTATTCCGATCCCTACATGGTGTCGGAGCAGTTCATGCTGGTGCGCGGCAACGAGAAGCGCTTTGCCGACGCCAAGTCCTTCGGCGCCGACGCCAAGCTGCTGGTCGGGGCGCAGTCCGGCACCACCAATTTCTACGTCGCCGTCTCGGACCTGCTCGGCGGCAACGACAAGAGCCCGCGCCTGAAGCTGTTCGAGACCTTCGGCGCCTCGCTGCAGGCGCTCAAGGTCGGCGACGTCGACACGGTGCTGATGGACATGGCCGGGGCGCAGGGCAACATGGATGCCGCGCCGGGCGTGTTCAAGATCGTCGGCAAGGGCCTCGGCCATGACGAGTTCGGCTTCATCTTCAAGAAGGGCTCCGACCTGGTGGCGCCGGTCAATGCGGCGCTGGCCGCGATGAAGGCAGACGGCACCCTGGCCAGGCTCGAGAAGAAGTGGTTCTACGACTACAAGATCACGAACTGATGCGCCCCCGGCCGGTCCGCCGCGGCCTGCCGCGCTGCGCCGCCCGCGGGCGGCCGCGGTGAGCGCTCCGCCGTCGAAGCCTTCGCGCCTGGCCCGGATTCCCTGGTGGGCGGCGATCCTCGTGGCGCTGTCCGTCGGGCTGGCGGCGCTGGGCCTCGCCAGCCCGCGCTACAGCGCCATCTTCACCGCCGTCGGCCAGGGGCTCCTCGTCACCGTGCGCGTCTCGGTGATGGCCTATCTCGCCTCGCTGGTGCTCGGCACGCTGATCGCGCTGGCGCTGGTGTCGCCGCGGCGCTGGCTCAGCGAGCCGGTGAAAGCCTATGTCGAGGTGATGCGCGGCGTGCCGATGCTGGTGCTGCTCTATTACATCGCCTTTGCCGTCGGCCCGGCCGTGATCGCCGGCTACGGCGCCGCCTTCGCGCCGGCGATCGCGGCCGGCTTCCTGCCCGAGATCAGCGTGCGCGATTTCGGCTTCGAGTGGCGGGCCGTCACCGCCCTGACCTTCGGCTATTCCGCCTTCATCGCCGAGGTGGTGCGCGGCGGCATCGAGGCGGTGGCCAAGGGCCAGACCGAGGCGGCGCAGGCGCTCGGCCTGTCGCGCTGGCAGACCCTGCGCCTCGTGGTGCTGCCCCAGGCGTTCAAGACCATGCTGCCGCCGCTCGGCAACGACCTCGTCTCGATGCTGAAGGATTCCTCGCTCGTCTCCGTGCTCGGCGTCGGCGACATCACCCAGATCGGCAAGACCTACTCGGCCGCGACCTTCCTGTTCTTCGAGACCTATACGGTGGTGGCCTTCTTCTACCTCGTCATGACCATCGGCCTGTCGGTGCTGGTGCGGCGGCTCGAGGCGCGCCTGCGCCGGCACGAAAGGGCGTGAGCGGCGCGTTGCTTGCTGCGGCGCAGCACAGCAAAGGTTTGCGTGCCGGCGTGTCCTGCCCTTACCCTCCGTCTTCGGGCGCGGAGTGACAGGGCTTGTCGACGATCAAGGATGTGGCGCGGGAAGCGGGCGTTTCCGTCACCACGGTCTCGCACGTGGTGAACGCCACGCGCCCGGTGGCGCCGGAGACGCGCGAGCGGGTCAGCGACGTCATCCGCCGTCTCGGCTACCGGCCCTCCGGCATCGCCCGGGCGCTCAAGGCCAACCGCACCCATGCGATCGGCATGCTGGTGACCACCAGCGTCAATCCCTTCTTCGCCGAGGTGATGCGCGGCGTCGAGGCCGGCTGCTTCGAGCGCGGCTACACGCTGATCCTCGGCAATACCGGCGACGTCGCCGAGCGGCTGGAGGCCTATTGGCACACCCTGGCGGCGCGGCGCATCGACGGGCTGGTCGTCATGACCACCAACGCCTCGCCAGACTTCCTGCAGCAGCTCGACTCCAACGGCGTGCTGCCTGTCGTGGCGCTGGACACGGCCGAGGGGCTGGTCGACTGCGTCATCAACGACGATTCCGAGATGGGCGGACGGCTGGCCGGCCGTTTCCTGGTCGAGCGCGGCTTCCGCCGCATCGGCTGCATCACCGGCCCTGCCGGCCATCCCCGCGGCACCACGCGCCTGGAGGCCTTCCGTGCCGGGCTGACCGAGGCGGGGGCGGCGCTCGATCCGGCCCTGGTGGTTCGCTCGGACTTCACCATCGCCGGCGGCTACCGGGCCCTGGGGGAGCTCGCCGCCCGTCCCGGGCCGCTGCCGGACGCGCTGTTCTGCATCAACGACATGCTCGCCATCGGCGCGCTGTGCGCGGCGCACGAGCGCGGGCTCCGGGTGCCCGACGACCTCTCGGTGATGGGCTATGACGATTCGGAGATCGCCGCCTATACCGCGCCGCCGCTCACCACCATCCGCCAGCCCGCCTTCGAGATGGGCCAGGCCGCGGCGCGGGTGCTGATCGAGCATCTCGACAGCGGCACGCCCTTGCCGCACATGCTCGCCCTGCCGCCCGAGCTGGTCGAGCGCCGCTCGGTGCGGCCGCGGGTGCAATAGGCGGCGTCAGTCCGCCGCGTCCGCCGCCAGCTGCGAGAGCGCCGCGCCTTCGAGGCGATAGACCAGCTTTTCCGCGACCACCCCGGCGCCGAGGCTCTCGTAGAGCGCGCGGGCGGGGGCGTTGGTACGCTCGGTGGTCCAGTCGATCCGCCGGCAGCCGCGCTCCAGGGCGATGCGCGCCGCCGTCGCGACGAGCCGCCGGCCGACGCCGGCCTTGCGGGCGCGGGCGGCGACGAACAGCTCCTTGAGGAAGAGCTGGGGCCGCAATCCCGCGCCGGGAAACAGCGTGGCGAGGGCGGCAAAGCCGACGATGTCGCGATCCTGCGCCGCCACCAGGATCTCGACGCCGGGCGGCAGGGCGCGGAGGTGGCCGAGGAGCTCTTCGCGCGGCGGCTCGGGCACCCGGTAATGGCGCTGCAGCTCCAGCATCAGGTCGGCCAGGCCGTCGCGATCGTCCGGCGCAAAGGCTCTGATCACGGCCACGGGCAGGCTCCGCAGGGGATCAGCCGGCCGCGAGGGCCGGCGTCGGCGGCTGCGGCGGGGCGAAGCGCAGCACCGAGGCCAGCAGGCCGGGGAAGCGCTGCTCCAGGTCCGGTCGCAGCGACACGAAGCAGCGGGTGCCCTCCTTGCGATGGCAGATGACCCCGGCCTCGCGCAGCGCCTTGATGTGGTGGCTGAGCGTGGAGTTGGCGACCTTGCAGTCGAACTCGCTGGAGCCGCGTTCGCCCGCCACCAGCGAGGCGACGATGTCCAGGCGCACGGGATCGCTCAGTGCGGCCAGGATGCCGGTGAGGCTGATCTCGTTCACTTCGGGGTGAGGGTGTTGCTTCATGCCGGAGTCCACTTATATTCGATGTTCGATGAACATCGAACTTTAATCCCTCGCTGTTCGTTTCCTCATATGGAGGCATCATGCCGAATTTGCACGACCCGATAAAGATCGGCGCGCTGGAGCTGCCGAACCGCATCGTCATGGCGCCGCTGACGCGCACGCGGGCGAGCGAGGGCCGCGTGCCCAACGCGCTGATGCGGGACTATTATGTCCAGCGCGCCTCGGCCGGCCTGATCCTGACCGAGGCGACCTCGGTCACGCCGATGGGCGTGGGCTATCCCGACACGCCCGGCATCTGGTCGGGCGAGCAGGTGGCGGGCTGGAAGCTGGTGGTCGACGGCGTGCATGCGGCGGGCGGGCGCATCGCGCTGCAGCTCTGGCATGTCGGCCGCATCTCCGATCCCGTCTATCTCGACGGGGCGCTGCCGGTGGCGCCGAGCGCCATCGCTCCGGAAGGCCATGTCAGCCTGGTACGGCCGCAGAAGGCCTATGAGACGCCGCGCGCGCTGGAGACGGACGAGATCCCCGGCATCGTCGAGGCCTATCGCAGGGGCGCCGAGAACGCGCGCGCGGCCGGCTTCGATGCGGTGGAGATCCACGGCGCCAACGGCTACCTCCTCGACCAGTTCCTGCAGGACGGCTCGAACAAGCGCACCGACCGCTATGGCGGCTCGATCGAGAACCGGGCCCGGCTGATGCTCGAGGTGACCGACGCGGTGATCTCGGTCTGGGGCGCCGACCGGGTCGGCATGCACCTGAACCTGCGGCGCAACTCGCATTCGATGAGCGATTCGACGCCGGAGGAGACCTTCTCCCATGTGGCGCGCGAGCTCGGCAAGCGCGGCATCGCCTTCATCTGCGGCCGTGAATCGCTGGAGGCACCGCGCCTGGCGCCGGCGGTGCGCAAGGCCTTCGGCGGCGTCTTCATCGCCAATGACGGCTTCACCGAGGAGACGGCCGAGGCGGCGTTGGCCGCGGGCGAGGCGGATGCGGTGGCCTTCGGCAAGCTCTACATCGCCAATGCCGACCTGGTCGAGCGCTTCGCCCTCGGCGCGCCGCTCAACGAGCCAAACCCGGCGACCTTCTATGCCAAGGGCACGCTCGGCTACACCGACTATCCCCTGCTGCAGACGGAAGCGGCGTAACCTCTCCGGCGCTTGGACGAAGCGGGGGATCACCCCCGCTTGACGTCCTTGATATCGGCGAAGCGGATCGCCGGGGCCTGCTCGCCGCGATAGCGCAGGTCGAAGGCGGACTTGGCCATGAACACCGGGTCGCCGTCGAGGTCGTCGGCGATCGAGAAGGCGTTGGCCGCGACGAACTTGTCGAGGTCGGCCCGGTTCTCGGCCGAGATCCAGCGCGCCAGCGCGAACTCGGACGGCTCGAAGCGGATCTCCAGGCCATATTCGGCCTCGAGCCGGTTCTGCAGCACGTCGAGCTGCAGCGCACCGACCACGCCGACCAGCGCCGGCGAGCCGTCGCGCGGGCGGAAGGACTGCACCACGCCTTCCTCGGCCAGGTCCTGCAGCGCGTCCTTCAGCTTCTTGGCCTTCATCGCATCGGGCAGGCGGACGCGGCGCAGGATCTCCGGCGCGAAGCTCGGCACGCCGAGGAAGGTGATGTCCTCGTTCTCGGTCAGCGTGTCGCCGATGCGCAGCGCCCCGTGGTTGGGGATGCCGACTACGTCGCCGGCATAGGCCTCTTCGGCGAGCGCCCGGTCCTGGGCGAAGAAGAACTGCGGCGCGTTGAGGCTCATGCTCTTGCCCGTGCGCATCAGCTTCACCCGCATGCCGCGCGTCAGCTTGCCCGAGCACAGGCGCGCGAAGGCGATGCGGTCGCGGTGGTTGGGATCCATGTTCGCCTGGATCTTGAAGACGAAGGCCGAGAGCCTGTCTTCGGTCGCGTGCACCACGCGGCTGGAGGCGGCCTGGTCGCGCGGGGCGGGGGCATGGTCGCCCAGCCCCTTCAGGAGGTCGCCGACGCCGAAATTCTTGATGGCCGAGCCGAAGAACACCGGCGTCAGGTGCCCCTCGCGGAAGGCCCGCAGGTTGAAGTCGCCGCAGGCTTCCTGCACCAGCGACAATTCCTCCGCGGTCGCCGCCGCATCGAGGCGAGGCGCGATCCGGGCGATGCCGGCGACGTCGTCGGCCGCCATCGGCACCGCGTCCTCGTCGCGATCGACCAGGCGCACGTGCCGGGCGGCGAAGTCATAGGTGCCGGCGAAGTCGCGCCCGCGCCCGATCGGCCAGGTCATCGGCACGGTGGCGAGCGCCAGGGTCTTCTCGATCTCGTCGAGCAGCTCGAAGGGGTCGCGGCCCTCGCGGTCCATCTTGTTGATGAAGGTGATGATCGGGATGTCGCGCAGGCGGCAGACCTCGAACAGCTTGCGCGTGCGCGCCTCGATGCCCTTGGCGGCGTCGATCACCATGACGGCCGAATCGACGGCGGTGAGCGTGCGGTAGGTGTCCTCCGAGAAGTCCTCGTGGCCCGGCGTGTCGAGCAGGTTGAAGACGAGGCCGCCATGCTCGAACGTCATCACCGAGGTGACGACGGAGATGCCGCGCTCGCGCTCGATCGACATCCAGTCCGAGCGGGTGTTGCGCCGGTCGGCCTTGGCCTTGACCTGGCCGGCGAGCTGGATGGCGCCGCCGAACAGCAGCAGCTTCTCGGTAAGCGTGGTCTTGCCCGCATCGGGATGCGAGATGATGGCGAAGGTGCGTCGCCGCTCCACCTCGTGGGCGAGGGGGGACGTGGCGGGATGGGGCGAGAGGTCGTTCAAGGCGAGATCCGGCAATGGCGCGATGTTGCCGGCTCTGTGGCACGAAACGCGCCGCGCGTCACGCGCCGGGGCGGGTGAGGGCACAGGGCCGATGCGATCTTTTGCACAGGCCGCGATTTTCCCTGTTGCAATCCCCGCGGCCCTTTGGCATACGAGCGGCCTCGCCGGGCGGTGTTCGGCGTACCCAGGATGCGGGTGTAGCTCAGGGGTAGAGCACAACCTTGCCAAGGTTGGGGTCGAGGGTTCGAATCCCTTCGCCCGCTCCAAATTTTCCTTGTAAGAACAAGGAGTTAGAAGAAGGCCACCTCCGGGTGGCTTTTCTGTTTTTCGGGTTGGTCAACACCGTACGTCTCAGGCTGAGCAAACGCCCCGGGCGAGGCGCATCGTTCCACGCGGCTACAAACCCGTCGACGTGCATCGGCGTTTTCATGCTGGAGAAGCCACCGTGTCACGGCTGGGCCGCATTGCTGGTTCTGTCATTGGCAGCATAGGATCCGGAGCATGGGTTTCGAGAGGAATGGAGCGTGGCCACTGGAAAGTCTGGCGATCTTTAGAAAGGCCGCGGTTCCAACTCCGATCATTCCAATGATGGGCTGGATGGATATCTAAGTAGAAACAAGGTTTTATGAGGCGCGGTGTGCAAAAAATGCACACGAATGTTCTCCTTCTCTTCCGTTTTCTTTAGTGCGATTGGACGGCCGATAGTACGACCGGAGCTGCCGTCCTCACGCCGCGGCACCCCACGGCCGCTCACGACTGCGCAAGGGGTACGCGCGGTGCTTTGGGAAGTGGTGGTATGATCGACGTGTGGCCAACTGACCCGAATGCGTTCATGCCAGAGATATTACCTCCCACGGTATCCGTGATGGCGGATGTGCAACTTGGGGCGACGACAATTTCGATTGATCAAGGAGGACAGGTGCCAGCTGGTATTGGGGGCTTTAATCCAGGTAGATGAAAAAGACATGCTACCTTCCTGGGAGGAATAAGCTGACCGTCTAGCAGACTGGGCGACCTGTCCGCCTTTGTACAGCTGAGGGGCGACGAACTGGTCTGCTCACATCTAGAATAGGATGGCGTCGTGGGACGAAAGCGATTTGTGATCGTCATTTTGATCATCTTGATCCCAATAGTCCTTGTAAGCACTTGCGAGTTTCATGGCACTAGCCTGAATGCTCGCTTTGGCGCTGTATCGGTCGGTATGACTAGGCAGGAGGTGATCGATGCGCTTGGCCTTCCGAGCAGGGAGGAACCCTGTGGCGCTCCCTTTACCCCCCCTCTCGACATAACGAGCTGCAAAACCGCACTGATTTACGGGTCCAGTGCTGCGCCATTGATTCCGCAGTATTGGACGGTTTGGTTGGACGATAGTGGCCGAGTTGTTGGAAAATTCGAATTTCTCTCGCCGTGACATAGAGTCGGCGGCTGTACGTAGCTGGTAATCGATCGACCTGCTGGCGAAGGAACTCAGTGGTCTGCCGCATCTTCGTCACGCGGTCTTGAGTGTGCTAGGCGAGCTGCCCGCGCTTGATAGTCGTCCGTGAAGAAACCCGATTACGCCGTGCGTGGCCGGAGCCTCCGAGGTGGCCCGTGATCGGCGCCGGGTCTGCGACCGGCGCCGTCGTCGGCGAACCGATTGCACCGCCGCCATGCGCCGTCGATCCGCCGATCGGCAGTCGCGAACAATCACCGGACTGGTCGGGTGACGAAGATTTTGCATAAAATATCACTCATGAGTTTCGAGGGTGTGAACTCAATGATTGATCGCGTTGCGATTCCAATCGTTCCCGTTTCACGCTTCACTCGAAGAGGCGGGCGGCGGATCAAGCCGTTCACACGATTCCTGCCGTCCAGAATTTAGGAAGGAGCGCAGGGTCGGTGGAATATATGCATGCGGTGGATTGTTGAGTCATATATGTTTTCGAAAAAATGCATTCATTTTTTATTGACAAGCTCACAAACTTAACCACCATTGAATTAAGCGTCCGCCGAGCAACCAGGCGATGCCGGCAGGAAGCGCGGAACGGAGGAGAACCTATGGCTTTCATGAACAGACGGCATGTGCTCGCGGCGGTCGGCGCGACGGCGATGGCTGGCACGCTCGGCCTGCGGGCGAGCGCTTCTGCCGCCGAGGCCAGGCGCATGGTCGTCATCCACAAGATCGCGGGCATTCCCTGGGTCAACATGATGGCGGACGGCGTCGCTCAAGGCGGCCAGAAGTTCGGGATCACCGCATCCCTGATCGGCCCTGCAACCCCCGATCCGGCGCAGCAGGTCAAGCTGATCGAGGATGTCATCGCCCAGAAGGTCGACGTCATCGGATTGGTGCCGCTCGACGAGAAGGTCTGCGCGCCATCGCTCAAGCGCGCCCAGGCGGCGGGGATCAAGGTCGTCACCCTGGAAGGACCGAACCAGGACGGCCGCGACTGGAATGTCGATCTGGTCAACTCGAAGACGTTCGGCGAAATCCAGATGCAACGCCTGGCGGCAGCGATGGGCGAGAAGGGGCGATACGTCGTCTATGTCGGCACGCTGACCACGCCCTTGCACAATGTCTGGGCCGACGCGGCGATCGCGTATCAAAAGGCCCACTATCCCAACATGACGCTCGCCACGGACCGCTTCCCCGGCGGCGACGAGGTCGACGTTTCGCAGCGAACCACACTTGATGTGGTCAAGGCCTATCCGGATGTCGCCGGCATTCTGGCGGAGGGCTCGAACGGGCCGATCGGTGCCGGCAACGCGATCAAGCAACTGCATATGGAGAAGAAGATCGCGGTCGTCGGCACTTGCGTGCCGAGCCAGGCGCAGGCGTTGCTCAAGGGAAAGATCATTCGGGAATGCACTTTGTGGAACCCGACTGTATCCGGCTATGCCATGGTGGCCGTTGCCAAGCTTTTGCTCGACGGCACGCCGATCGTTGCCGACATGGAAATCGCTGACCTGGGCAAGGCGTCCGTTGACCCGGCGAACAAGGCGATACAATTCGACAAGATGCTGGAGATTACCACCGACAACGTCGATTCACTGGTCGCCGCTGGCCTGTGACTCGCTCGGGGTCGTCGAGGGGCAGGGCGAAAGCGCCCGGCCCTTTGCCATCCCAGCCCTGTCGCATGGTCCGAGCCGAACCGAAGCCCGGATGGAAACGCCGCATGGCAGCTTTTCTGCAGCTATCCGACATCTCGAAGCGGTTTGGCGGGGTTCGTGCCCTCGAGCATGTCGATCTGGTGCTCGAGCAGGGCGAAGTGCATTGCATCGCCGGCGAAAATGGCTCCGGCAAATCGACCCTGATCAAGATCATCGCCGGCGTTCAGGCGCCCGAACCCGGCGGTCGGATCGTGATCGAGGGGCAGCACTATCCGCATCTCACGCCCAATCAGAGCACGACGTGCGGAATTCAGATCATCTATCAGGATCTGTCGTTGTTCCCGAATCTGACCGTCGCCGAGAATATCGGCATGGCTCAGCATCTGGGATCGCCACATCTCGTGGATTGGTCGGAAATTGAGCGTATCGCTCTCGGCGCAGTCGAAAGAATTGGCGCCAATCTCGCCCTCGACAGGAAGGTCGAGGAGCTTCCCATCGCACAAAGGCAGATCGTCGCGATCTGCCGTGCCCTGGCAGGCGATGCGAAGCTTGTCATCATGGATGAGCCGACGGCCTCCCTCACGCGTCAGGAAATCAAGACGCTGCTGCAATTGATTGCCGATCTGAAGGCAAGAGGGATCACTATCGTATTCGTCAGCCACAAGCTCGATGAGGTCCTCGAGGTGGCCGATAAGGTCACCGTCCTGCGCGACGGAAAGTGTGTCGGCACCTTCAGCGCGACAGGCATCAACGATAAAAAACTGGCCTTCCTAATGACGGGCAAGGAATTCCACTACGATCTCAGGGAAGTGGATCTGTCAAAGGCACCCGTCGTGCTTTCGGTGTCGGATCTCGAACGCACTGGAGACTATCAGGACGTCTCGTTCGAGGTCCGGGCGGGTGAGATTTTCGGCATCACCGGCCTGCTCGGTTCGGGGCGGACCGAACTGGCCCTGTCGTTGTTCGGCATGAATCCGCCGGACAGGGGCGAAATTCGGATCGGCGGAAACCGGGTCGTGCTGCGATCGAACCGGGACGCGATCAAGCAAGGCATCGCCTATGTCTCGGAAGACCGCCTGAGCCTCGGCCTCATCCTCCAGCAGCCGATCTCCTCGAATATCGTCGTGACGATCTTCGACAAGATTTCCGGCGCATTGGGGCTGCTCGATCCCGCGAAACGCAAGACCGCCGTGCGGGACTGGATCAGGGATCTGGCCATCAAGGTCTCCAACCCCGAGAATTCGGTCTCGACCCTCTCCGGCGGCAACCAGCAGCGCGTCGTGCTGGCAAAGTGGCTGGCCTGTGCGCCGCGATTGCTCATTCTGGACAGCCCCACCGTCGGCGTCGACATCAACGCCAAGGACGGCATCTACGACATCGTCAGGAAACTCGCCGCGACCGGCGTCGCCATCATCATGATTTCCGACGAAGTCCCCGAAGTTCTCTATCACAGCCACAGGATCGGTATCATGCGAGGCGGTCGCCTCGAGCGAGAGTTCCTGGCGCATGCCACGACAGAGCACGAGATATCGGAGGCCATCAATGCGTGAAAGCTTGGCTCGCTTCCGCTCGCGACATGAGTTCTGGCTATTGCTCTTCATCGTTGCATTGGTTGTCGTGCTGTCTTTGTTTTCGCCGAGCTTTTTCACGGCGCGCAATCTTTCCGATATGCTGACGTCGAACGCCTATCTCGCGATTCTGTGCTCCGGCCTGGTCGTCGTGCTCATCGCGGGCGGCATCGACGTGTCGTTCACCGCCATCGCATCGGTGGCGCAGTACGTTGCGGTGTCCTATGCCAAAGCGGTGGGCGGGAATTGGCCCGTCGTCTTTCTCATTGCATGCGCGGTCGGTGTCCTGTGCGGCATGTTCAATGCCGTGCTGATCTACCGGTTCAGGATCAGAAGCATCATCGCGACGATCGCCACTCTGAACGTCTTCTACGGCCTCCTGATCACCATCAGTGGAGGCCGGTGGATATCGGTCCTGCCGGACTGGTTCCAACGCGGCATCAGCTGGTTCGAGGTCACGGACAGCGATGATTACACCTATGCCTTGAATCTTCAGATCTTGCTGCTCGTCCTCAGCTTCGTCGTCACATGGTGCCTGTTGCAGCGGAGCAGCATCGGCAGGCAGATTTATGCGATGGGCGGCAATCCGGAGGCTGCGCAACGGCTCGGATTCAGGGTCTTTCGTCTTCATCTGCTCGTCTACGGCTATATGGGATTGACCGCAGGGCTCGCCTCGATCGCCCAGGCTCAGCTCGCGCAGACCGTCATGCCGAGTTCGCTCGTCGGCAAGGAACTGGATGTGCTTGCGGCGGTCGTGCTCGGAGGCGCGAGCCTAACGGGCGGCGTCGGAACAGTCCTGGGAACGATACTCGGCGTTGCGCTGCTCGCGATCATGCAAAACGGATTGCTGCTGGTGGGCGTCTCATCCTACTGGCTGCAATTCTTCAGTGGGCTGGTCATCCTGATCGCGATGTCGATCACGGCGATCCAGATGCGCCGCGGCCAGGTCCGGCGGAGGGTTGCGGCATGACCCTGAGCCCGGCGACATCCATGCGGGAGGGCGCGGCCTCGCGCGCCAGGCGCCTGATCTTCAAGACGACGCAAGGCGGACTTCTGAGCTTGCTCCTGGCGCTCATGCTGACGTTCACGCTGCTTGTCGGCGCCCAGTTCCTCGCTCTCGACAATCTGCAGTCGATGGCCTTTCAACTTCCGGAGTTGGGTATCCTTTCACTCGCCATGATGATCTCGCTGTTGCATGGCGGGGTGAACCTTTCGCTGATCTCGACGGCGAATCTCTCCAGCCTGACGATTGCCTATGTGCTCACGACGATGGTTCCCGGCTCCGGGGGAGTTGCCTGGGGCATCTGGCAGGTCGTCGCGATCTGCAGCGGGCTGGTGGTCGCGGCCCTCGTCGGGCTGATCAATGGCGCCGTGATCGCCTACCTCCGGGTTTCGCCGATCCTTGCGACGCTCGGCACGATGATCATGGTCAAGGGGATCGCCATCGGGTTGACGCACGGCACCGTCATCTCCGATTTCCCTGCGCCGATCGTCTTCATCGGCAGCGGCACGGTCTTCGGCATTCCCTTCGGGATCATCCTTTTCGGCGGCTGCGCAGCTCTCTTCTCGATCATGCTCAATCGCACGCCATTCGGCGCGGCGATCTATCTCATGGGCTCGAACGAGCAGGCGACGGCCTTTTCCGGGGTCGACACGAAACGCGTGATCCTGAAGATCTACGTCATCTCCAGCCTGCTGGCTGCGGTCGCCGGCGTGGTGATGATGGCGCGGTTCAATTCCGCCAACGCCTCCTATGGGGAAAGCTATCTCCTGGCGACGATACTGGCCGCCGTTCTGGGCGGGGTCGATCCGTATGGCGGGTTCGGCAAGGTGAGCGGCCTGATCCTCTCGCTTGTCATCCTGCAGGTCATATCATCGGCGTTCAATCAGCTCGGCCTCAGCCAGTTCATGACGCTGGCGATCTGGGGCTCCATCCTGATCGCCGTCAGCGCGGTCGCGATGTGGCGCGGCCGCGGCGTGCGCCGATGAGACGAGGCGGCGGGCCGCTCCGGCCGGTGTGGGCCTTCGAGGCCTCCAGCTCGAAGCCCGTTCCATTCTTTGTTCCACGGAGGCTATGATGGAATACCGTCTGCTCGGAAAATCCGGCCTGAAGGTCTCGGTGCTCAGCCTGGGCACCATGACCTTCGGGGGTGTCGGCAAGTTCAGCCATGTCGGCTCCACCGATGTGAACGGCGCTCGGCGCCAGATCGACATCTGTCTCGATGCCGGGGTCAATCTGATCGACACCGCCAACGTCTATTCGGCTGGCGTGTCGGAGGACATCATCGGTCAGGCTCTGACCGAGGGGCGCCGGCAGCGCGTTCTGCTCGCGACCAAATCCAGGATGCGGATCGGCCCGGGTCCCAACGATGCCGGGGCGTCCCGCTACCATATCATCACGGAATGCGAGAAAAGTCTCCGCCGGCTCCGCACCGACGTCATCGACCTCTACCAGCTTCATCAATGGGATGGACAGACCCCTCTCGAGGAAACGCTCGAAGCCCTGGATGCGCTCGTGCACTCCGGCAAGGTTCGCTACGTCGGCTGTTCCAACTATTCCGGCTGGCATCTGATGAAGGCACTGGCCGTCGCCGACAGCCGCAACCACACGCGCTATGTCAGTCAGCAGATCAACTATTCGCTCCAGGCCCGCGAGGCCGAGTATGAGCTCGTCCCGATTGCAATCGACCAGGGTGTCGGAATCCTCGTCTGGAGTCCTCTCGCCGGCGGGCTGCTGTCGGGCAAGTATCGTCGGGGGCAGCCCCATCCGGCCGGATCGCGGCGTCTGACCGAATGGCAGGAACCGCCGGTCCGCGACGAGGCGAAGCTCTACGATGTCGTCGAGGCGCTGATCGAGGTCGGGCAGGCCCGCGGCGTCAGTGCCGCGCAGGTGGCGTTGGCATGGCTGCTGGGCCGACCAGGCGTCGTCTCGGCCATCGTCGGCGCGCGGCAGGACGAACAGCTCGTGGACAACCTCGCTGCCGCCAGCCTCGTGCTGTCCGCGGAAGAGCGCGCCCGGCTCGACCGGGTGAGCATGCTGCCGCTGCTCTACCCCTATTGGCACCAGGCCGCGTCGGTGGCCGAGCGTCTGGGCCCGGCGGATCTCGCTCTCCTGCAGCCCTATCTCTGACATCGCTTCACGAGGCGGCCGGAGGCGAGGGCCGGGGGCTGCGGGCGGGGCGGCGATGAGAGTGCACAAGATCCGTCGCAGCGTGCTGAGGATGAGATTGCATCTCATGCGCTGACGCTGACGCGTCAGCGACGAGCGTCCGAATGGCGGGCGGTGCCGGCATGGTTCTCCGCCGCGAAAACCGGGTCGCAGGGGGGCCCCATCCGGCGCTCGCACAGCACGTCGTCCGAGAGATTGTGCATCGCCTTGAGGACGACCAGTCCCGCCGTCACCCCCTTTGTCGCGCATGACATCGATCGCTGCGCAGGCCTCCTCGCAAGCTCCTGGTGGCTTCGATGTCGATCGAAACCTCCGTGGCCATTCATGATCCCGACGCATAAGCCCTTGCGGTTTCGGGGCCCTAATCGCCTCCGCCTGCTCGACCTAGATCCAGGATCGATTGGCGGCCGCGGCTTCGAAGACGCGGTGCGCTGATCGGTCATCGCAAGCCCGGGATTTTGCGTTGAGCTCAATCGGGGGTGGGGGCGTCCCGGCGATGACTCGGAGGCAATCGAAGGACTGGGGGCTATCGATGACGAGTATCAAGGGGGCTCTGCTGGGGGCTACGGCCGGCTTGGCAATGGCGGGGGGCGCCGCGGCAGCCGACCTGCCGATGGGCAAGGCTGAGCCTGTCGAATATGTGCGGGTTTGCAGCGATGACGGCACCGGCTTCTACTATGTGCCGGGCACCGACACATGCCTGAAGATCGGCGGATATGTGCGTGTCGAAGGGCGGTATGCCGAGCCGGCTACGCGCAACGCCAATGCCATCACGGTCTTCAACCGTGCGGTGGTGAATTTCGACGCCCGCACCAATACCGAGCTCGGCGTGCTGCGCTCCTACACGGCGCTGCGCTTCGAGACGGCCAATGCGACGACCGCTGTTCTGGTCGAGCGCGCCTTCATCGAGTTCGCCGGCATCACCGCCGGCCATCAGCTGTCGATGATACAGCCCTTCACCGGGCCGATGTTCGGCAATCAGCGCTTCTTCGACGATCCCATCCCGGCGAACGGCAACTCCCCCTATACCGACATGCTGGCCTACACCGCCAGGTTCGACGGCGGCGTCTCGGCCACGCTCGGCATCGAGGATGGACTGAACCGCCGAGGCGTCAACAGCTCGGCCCCCGTGCTGCCCAACCTCAACGGCGGCGTCAGCGGGTTCGGCGGCCAGACCCTTCCCGATGTCGTCGCCAATCTGAGGGTGACGCAGGGCTGGGGAACGGCTCAGATCGGTGGCGCCGTTCACCAGATCCGCGCCGCCGACCCGCGCGTCGACACCGACTACGGCTTCGCCGTCGAGGCCGGCGCCGACATCAAGCTCGATGATTATCTGACCAAGGGCAGCAAGTTCCAGGTGCTCGGTGTCTACACGTCCGGCGCGCCGGCCTATGCCAACGTTGCCGGCCGCACCTCGACCTTCGGCGTCAACGTCGACGTGGCGGACGCCGCGATCGTCGGCACCGACATCAAGAAGACCGAGGCCTGGGGTGTCGGTGGCTCCTTCACCTATTTCTGGGTGCCCGGCACCTGGCGCTCCAATGTCGAGGGCACCTACGTCTCCGTCAACCAGAGTTCGGCTCTGACCGGCACCGGCAACTTCCGCAACTTCCGGGAATATACCCTCGGCCTCAACACGATCTGGTCGCCGGTTGCGAATCTCGATATCGGCGGCGAAATCTTCTACCGCAACATAGACTACTCCGGCACGATCACCGCCCTCGGCCAAACCTATAGCGAGAACGACGCCTGGAGCGGACGCATTCGCATCCAGCGCACCTTCTGATCCCATCGCATTCCGGCGATTGAGGAGGATCCGATGAGACGCCGCGCGGCCGGATGGCCGATGCGGCGTCGGCTGCGCGCACGAGAACAGACCCGGCAGCGGTCGGCCGTGAAGGCGGCGGATCAGGCCATTTGGATCTGACGAGGCGGAGTGCCGGCGGCAGCGAAGAGGGCGTACAAGCTCCCTGGCACTACCACCACGAACTGCCGGCCGACAGTCCTCCGTCGACGACGAGGGTGTGGCCATTGACGAAGCTCGCCCCCTCGGAGGCCAGAAAGACCGCGGCGTGCGCGATATCTTCGACCGATCCCAGGCGGCCGACCGGGGTGTGGGCGATCCCGGCTGCGCGCCTCTCGGGATGGGCCGCCATGTAGCCGCGGGTGAGGGGGGTCTCGATGATGCCCGGCGCGATCGAATTGACGGTGGCTCCGAGCGGCCCCCACTCGATCGCCAGCGCGCGGACGAAGCCGGCCACGCCGGCCTTGGCGGCGCTGTAGGGCGCACGCAGCTTCATGCCGTGGATCGCATTCAGCGAACTGATGGCAATGAACCTGCTGCCGGGACGCTGCAAGGCCAGCGGGCCGAAGACCTGAAAGGTCGCGATCAATCCGTAGAGATTGATGTCGAGTATCGACCGGATCGCTTCGTCCGAAACCGCCAGCGTGAGTTCCCGGATATTGATGCCGGCGCTCCCCACTACCGCCCGAAGCCTGACGCCGGCTTGCTCAAACTCGCCGGCGATCTCGACCAGCCGCGCCCGATCCGCAACATCCGCCTTCAGGACATGCGGTCGCGGGAGGCCGCGTTCCTTCACGAGCGCTTCGAGCTCCTCGACATTGTCCTCGCCGCGCCGGGACAGGGTGTACACGTCCTTACCTTCAGCAAGGAAGCGAAGGCTGATCGCGAGGCCGATCCCGGTCGTGCCGCCCGTCACCAGAACGGCGTCCTTCGGGCTCTTCTCATGTTCGTTCGACATTGTTCCTCCGAAACGTCTTCGATGGGCGGATCCCGGAGGGCCTCGCCGGACGACAGGCCCCTTGCTCCGATCCCATCGATGCTTCTTGCTGTTTCAACTTCGGCCGCGTTCCGAGCCAGGCGGCCGTCGTCGCCGCCAAGCGGCGACGGGTCTCGTGCGATGGGGCGCGACCAGAGCGTGATCGCTTCAAGTTGAATCGATCGCACTCTCTATCTCTTTGTTTTTACGCATTTTCTTGACGAGAACCGGTATCCGGTTCGCTGGAAAACGCTCTAGGTCTTGGCGGCGGTCGCGCGATCGCTGAAGAGCACGCCTCCCTTGGCCTTCGCCTCCTGCGACGACTCCATCAGCTGGATCAGGACCGTGTCCTCGGCAACATCGAGATTGCGGGCCACCGCTTCCGTCACCTCCTTCACCAGCTTTCGCTTCTGATCGAGCGTCTTGCCCTGGAGGGCATAGATATAGACTTCCGGCATGATCCATTCTCCTTGAACCGAACGAGCCGACGGCGGTCACGAAATCCTTCGATCGCCATATGGGGAGCTGCTCCGTTTGCTCGCGCCTAGGCTGGAACCGGTGCATCCTCGCGAAGCAGCTTTTCGTGCTTGAGCTCGGCCCAAAGATCAGCGGGAACCGGATGGGTGAAGGCAGCAAGATTCTGCGCAACCTGCTTACGCGAAATCGCACCGGGGATCACCGAGGCGACGATCGGATGGCCGAGCGGAAACTGCAGCGCCGCAGCCGGCAGCGGCACGCCATGCCGCTTGCACACTGCCTCCATCTTCCCGACCTTTTCCAGGATATCGGGTTTGGCGGGAGCATAATTGTGCATGGCGTGCGGAACCGCGCCCGTGGCCAGGATGCCGGAATTGTAGGTGCCGCCGATGACGATGCCGACGCCGCGTTCCGCGCAGCGCGGAAATTCGCTGTCCAGCACGTCCTGCTCCAGCAGCGTGTAGCGCATGGCGATCAGGAAGAAATCGATGTCGAACAGGTCGAGATAGCGCGGGATCGTGCCCATCGTGTTGAAGCCGGCGCCGATGCCTTTGATGACACCTTGATCGCGCAATTCCTCCAACGCCCGCCAACCGCTCGTGAAGAGCTGGTTCATATAGGCGCTGACCTTGGTCTCCAGCTTGAAGTGCCAGGGATCGAGGTCATGAATCAGCAGCACGTCGATGCTGTTGATGCCCAGGCGCTGCAGGCTGTCCTCGAAGGAGCGCATCACGCCATCGTAGCTGTAGTCGAACACCGCATCGAAATCGAGGCCGCCAAGCCATTCGCCGCGATCGTACGGACCAGGCTTGAGGGGGCGATGAAGCGTGCGGCCGACCTTGCTGGAGATGACGAATTGGTCTCGAGGCTGACGATAGAAGGCGCGGCCCACGCGATGCTCGGCCTGGCCCTTTCCGTACCAGGGCGAGGTGTCGAAATAGCGCACGCCGCCATCCCAGGCCGCCTGCAGCAACGCCGAAGCTTCATCCTCCTGGACGATATCGAAGAGATCGCCAAGCGGTGCCGTGCCCAATCCCAGCCCGGTCACTGTGACGCCCGTACGCCCGAGCTGGCGGGTCGCCAAGGGTGTTGTGTTGGTCATCGCTGAAGGGTCTCCCAAGTGTCGTCCGATTGCGCGTCACGTTCAGATCGAGGGTCTCGATGGCTGGCTAGCCCTGCACGACGCGGTGGGTCTGCTCGCCCAAGCCTTCGACCCCCAGGCGAACCGTCTGCCCTGCCTCGAGGTACATGGGCTTGGGCTTCATTCCCATGGCGACGCCGCCCGGCGTTCCCGTGCTGATGATGTCGCCGGGGAAGAGCGTGAAGAAGTGGCTGACATGGGAAATGAGCTTGCGCACACCGAAAATCATCTGCTCGGTGTTGCCGCTCTGGCGCCGCACGCCGTCGACCTCAAGCCAAACACCGAGGCTCTGCGGATCCGCGACCTCATCCTTGGTCACCAGCCATGGCCCGACGGGCCCGAATGTATCGCAGCCCTTGCCCTTGATCATGCTGCCGCCCCGTTCGTTCTGGAAGGCGCGCTCGCTCAGATCGTTGCAGACGAAATAACCGGCGACATGGTCCAAGGCCGCTTCTTCGGACACGCATTGCGCCTTGCTGCCGATCACCAACGCAAGCTCGGCTTCCCAGTCGGTCTTGGTCGAGCCGCGCGGCAACCGAATGTCATCGTTGGGACCACAATGAGATCCCGCCGCCTTGAGGAAAACCAGGGGCTCGTCAGGGATCGGTATTCCTGCTTCGGCGACGTGGTCTTTGTAGTTGGCACCGATGCCGACGAAATTGAGTGGCCGCGGCACGCACGGACCGATACGCGGCGTGCCCTGGACTTTCGGCAGGTTCTTCCAATCGATGGCGGCGAGCTTTTGCAGCCCCGCTGGCGAAAGCGTCTCTTCGTCGAAGTCGCGCACGATCTGCGACAGGTCGCGGAGTGCCATCTCCGGATCAAGGAGTGCGGGCTTCTCCGCACCTGACGCACCGACACGAAGCAATTTCATGTGATTCCTTTCTCCGGCCGGTGCCATCGCAATCCAAACGGAGGGCGTTCCGTCACGTTTGTTTGCGGCGAAACACACCGTGATATTGCATTCATTCTATGGCACGATGAGTTATGGATCGCAAGTGAATCCTCGTCCAATGGAGCGCGATGGAATTGCTTGCTGCGCCATCGCCTTCGCCAATTGTTCGGGAAATGCATTCTCATTGGCGACGTTCGGGTTCGAACTGCGGCTTTACGAGGGAAAGATGTGCCTTTTCGATGGCTGCCTTGCTTGGGAAATGATTAGCCCACCCTGGCATTGGCATCCGGTTTTGTGATCTATGCGCGTCCGCGCGCTCCGTGTGTCGACGTCAATCTTCAAGAATATGCCTTCAATATCTCTTGCACATGCAGCATGCGTGTGCAAAATTGAATTCAATTAATGAGAGGCGATCGAGCGTCCGTCGACACTTCGGCGCACGTTGACGGCATAGGGGAGGAAAGCCGCGATGGCGGTCAGGGTGGCGCTGGTGACCGGTGCGGGGAGCGGAGTGGGCCAGGCGGCTGCGTTGGCGCTCTTGCGCGAGGGGTTCCGCGTCTTCCTCGTTGGGCGGCGCGAAGCGGCGCTGGAATCGACTCGGTCTCAAGCTGGTGACCGCGCCGAACATGCGTTCGCGATATCGGCTGACGTCACCGATCCGTCGTCGGTGGATGGCGTGTTTTCGGAGGTACGGTCACGGGCTGGTCGGCTCGACCTGCTCTTCAACAATGCCGGGACGAGCGCGCCCAGCGTCCCATTCGACGAGCTGACATACGACCAGTGGACGAAGGTTGTCTCCGTCAATCTGACCGGGGCTTTTCTGGTGGCGCAGGCTGCATTCCGCTTCATGAAGGAGCAGCGGCCCCAGGGAGGGCGGATCATCAACAATGGGTCGATCTCCGCGCATGCTCCCCGACCGAATTCGGCTCCCTACACGGCAACCAAGCACGCGATCACCGGGTTGACGCGATCCCTGTCCCTCGACGGCCGGGCGCATGACATTGCCTGCGGCCAGATCGACATCGGCAACGCTGAGACGCAGATGGCATCCGCCACCGCGAAGGGGGCCGCGCAAGCCAATGGGACAATTATGCCCGAGCCGATGTTCGATCCGTGTCACGTCGGCGACACCATCGTTCACATGGCGCGCCTGCCGCTCGAGGCCAACGTCCAGTTCATCACTGTGATGGCGACGAAGATGCCCTTTATCGGGCGCGGGTGAGGGCGGTCCGCCCTGTCTGGCGATTTGGCGCCCAGGAGATCAACCGGGGTCGAACGTCTACGGCAAGGCACGAATAGCTCTGACGTCCAGTTTCGGATTCGTCCCGGCAATTCGATGCAGGGGGCGTGACGTGCGGCAATAAAGTCAAATCAAAGAAGGGGAAACATCCATGGCGATGAAGTCTAGATGTCTGTCGATGACGGTCGGAGTTTGGGCAATCTGCACGTTGCTTGGGGGAGCTTCGGCCTCGGCCGAGGAGTTGATCTTTTCGCTGATCACGAAAACCAACGAGAATCCGGTCTTCGTCCTGATGAGGCAAGCTGCCGAGGCGAAAGCCAAGCAGCTCGGCGTCAAGCTGATCAGCTTTGCCGGCAAATATGACGGCGACAATGCGAGCCAGGTGGATGCGATCGAAAACTCGATCTCCGCCGGAGCCAAGGTCATCGTCATCGTGCCCAACGACACCACCGCCATCGTGCCGCAGATCAAGGCGGCGCGTGCGGCAGGCGTCATCGTCATGGTGGCGGACTCGCCGTTGGTGCCGGTGAACGCCGCCGATGGAACCTGGGCCACCAACAACTTCGCGGCCGGACAGCTGATCGGACAATGGGCCAAGGCAACGCTCGGCGACAAGGCCAAGGACGCGCGCATCGCCATGCTCAACGCCGACACGATGATGGTGACGAACGATGTGGCGCGCGACAACGGCTTCCTGACCGGCTTCGGCATCACGGTTCCGAACCGGAAAGTTTGGGGCAGCGAGACGGATCCCCGCATCGTCGGTCATGACGTGACCAAGGGCTCGCCGAGCGGCGGCCAGACCGCGATGGAGAACATGTTGCAGAAAGACCCGACTATCAATGTGGTTTTCACGATGAACGAGCAGTCCGCCTCGGGTGCGGCGCAGGCGCTCAAGGCGGTCGGGCGCGACAAGGACGTGTTTCTGGTTTCGGTCGACGGCACCTGCGCCGGCATCGAGATGGTCCGTAACGGAACCATCGCGGCCACCTCGATGCAGTTCTGGCTCGATATGGCGACCGATGCCATGCAGGCCGCCATGGACAAGATCAAGACCGGAGCGGTGCCGCCGGTCACGCCCGGCCTGGACTATGTCGACTCGGGGACGAAATTGGTGACCGATCATCCGGCGCCCGGCGTGCCCTCCATCACGTCGGAGGAAGCGCTGAAGCTGCGCGGCGACATGTGCAAGAAGGCCTCCTGACCAAGGCGGCGGTCAATCATGTTCGAAACAGGCGGTGACGTCCTCCCGGTCACCGCCTGAACTGCGCGGAACGGCGCTCTGGCCACGGGGCCCGTTCCGAATTTTCGTGATCGAAACCAATCCCGAGAGCAGAGCGATGACGATGCGCATGAGCGCTGCCCCAGAGCCCGAAGCGGCGGTCGGGTCGCCGGACCAGATGGTGGCTTCCTTCGAGATCGATGACACGGATCTCGTTCGGCGCCTGCAGAATTTCCTTCACAGTTACCCGACCGTCGTGTCCGCAACGGTCCTGGTTCTGAGTCTGGTGACCTTTGGTCTTATCGTTGGTCCGCGGTTCTTTACGCCCTTCAACTTCTCCCTGATCCTGCAACAAGTCACCGTCATCAGCGTTATTGGTGCCGCGCAGACGCTGGTGATCCTGACGGCGGGGATCGATCTTTCGGTTGGCGCACTGATGGTGCTTTGCGCGGTCGTCATGGGCGTGAACGCGGTCGATCATGGCATGCCTCAGGGGTTGGCGATTGCCCTGGCATTCGCGGTCGGCGCGCTCGGCGGCCTCGTCAACGGCCTTCTCGTGACTCATGTGAAGCTGCCGCCCTTCATCGCGACCCTTGGCACCTGGAACGTCTTTTTTGCCCTGAACCTCTGGTATTCCGGAGGCCAGACGATCGTCGCCCAGAACATCACGACCGCAGCCCCGTCGTTGCAGGTCTTCGGGGACTCCGTGAATTTCGCCGGCATGCGCCTGACCGTCGGCACCGTTCTGATGCTCGGGCTCTACGCCTTGCTCTGGTATATCCTGAACAGAACTGCCTGGGGGCGGCACATCCATGCCATCGGCGATGACCAGGATGCGGCACGGCTGGCGGGCGTCCGCGTCAAGCGAACCTTGGTATCGGCCTATGTCTTTGCCGGGCTGATCTGCGCTCTCGCCGGCTGGGTGCTCATTGGGCGCATTGGCTCGGTCACCCCGCAGGAGGGCGTGACGGCGAATCTGGACAGCATCACGGCCGTGGTGGTCGGCGGCACGAGCATGTTCGGGGGGCGCGGCTCGCTTTTCGGCACCCTCGTCGGTGCGCTGATCGTCGGCGTCTTTCGCAACGGTCTGGCGCTCGCGGGGGTGGACGCGCTCTGGCAGGGTTTTGCGATCGGGCTGCTGATTGTCGTCGCCGTCGCCATCGACCAGTGGCTCAGGGAATTGTCGGCATGAGCGGCGGGAAGGAGCAGCCCCTGCTGCAGGCACGCGGCCTCGTCAAGCGGTTCGGACGCGTCACTGCGCTCGATCATTGCGATTTCGAGCTCTATCCCAACGAAATCCTGGCGGTGATCGGCGACAACGGCGCGGGCAAGAGCACGCTGATCAAGGCGCTGAGCGGGGCGATCACCCCCGATAGCGGCGACATGCTGCTGGATGGCCAGCCGGCACGGTTTCGCTCGCCGTTGGACGCACGTCGGGCGGGGATCGAAACGGTCTACCAGACCCTCGCTCTGTCACCGGCGCTGAGCATCACGGACAACCTGTTCCTCGGGCGGGAGCTGCGTTCGCCGGGGCTTGCCGGACGGCTCTTCCGCAAGCGCGATCTCGCAGGAATGAAGCGCCACGCCCGCCAGGAGCTGAACCAGCTCGGGCTGATGACGGTCCAGAACATCGGTCAGGCGGTGGAGACCTTGTCGGGCGGGCAACGGCAGGGCGTCGCGGTCGCGCGCGCTGCGGCGTTCGGCACCCGGGTGGTGATCATGGATGAGCCCACGGCTGCACTGGGTGTGAAGGAATCGGCGCGCGTGCTGGATCTGATCAGGCGCGTGAGGGATCGGGGGATCCCGATCGTGCTGATCAGCCACAACATGCCTCAGGTCTTCGAGGTGGCCGACCGGATCCACATCCATCGTCTCGGCCGGCGCCTGACCGTGATCGATCCCAAGCGCCACTCGATGGCGGAAGCCGTCGCGATGATGACGGGGGCCTTGGCCCCCGCCGAAAGCGTCGGTGTGACTTAGTCCCGTCCGCCGCCGTCGGTCGATCATCGTGATCGCCCGAATGCGCACGGCCGTACGGGGATTCCATCCATCGCGCGCTCGCTCCTATGCACCGCCAGGCTGACACGGATCACCAGCCGGCTCGGGCCAAGGCAGCGGTTCAGGCGATGCAGCTCATAGAAGGAAGAGAGACAATGCCGATCGATGTGCTCCAACTCACGCCTCTCATTGCCGCCGGCGATGAGGACTTGCACCGTAACTATAGCGTCTGCAGGTGGTATGATCTGCCGGACCGGGAGCGATGGCTGGACGAGCACAATGCCTCGATCCGAGCTGTCATCACGGCAGGACATCTTGGAATCAGCAATGAGATGTTTCGGCGCTTGCCGTCCCTCGGGCTCGTGGCCATAGCGGGCGTCGGCTACGAAAAGGTCGATCTGGACGCCGCGCGCGAGCGCGGCATCCGGGTCACGAACACGCCGGACGTCCTGACCAATGATGTCGCAGATCTGGCCGTCGGGCTGATGATCGCCACGATGAGGCAGATTGCAGCCGCCGACCGCTACGTGCGGGACGGCCGCTGGATAGCCGGCGAGATGGATCTGGCAGCCAGGGTCTCGGGACGTCGCTACGGAATTGTCGGTTTTGGCCGCATCGGACAGGCGGTGGCGCGGCGTCTCGAAGGTTTCGGCGGCTCGATCGCCTATACCTCGCGCACGAAGAAGCAGAGTCCCCATGCCTTCCATTCGACGGTGATCGACCTGGCGCGCGAGTCCGATGTCTTGATCGTCACTGTCGCCGCCGGACCCGCGACCCGCCATCTCGTCGGACGGGCGGTCTTGGACGCCTTGGGGCCGACAGGCTTCCTGATCAACGTGGCGCGCGGTTCGATCATCGACGAGACGGAACTCATTGCTGCCTTGCAGGATCGCCGGCTCGCGGCCGCGGGGCTGGATGTCTACGCCGATGAGCCGCGGGTGCCGCCGGCCTTGTCTGCGCTCCCGAACGTGACCTTGACGCCGCATATCGGCAGCGCCACCGTCGACGCGCGCTTGGCGATGGCTCGGCTGATGCTGGCAAATCTGGACGCATTCTATGCAGGGCATCCCCTGCCGACCCCGGTCGTCTGAATGCTGCTTGCCGGTCCGGCAGGCGGAAGGCCGGATCCAGCCTGAACACCGCGCCGTCATCTTGTGTCACTTTGAGCGGCATCGTTCGAGCGGGATCGACATGAGCGGGTATGATGAACTGATCGGCCTTTCCGCCGTGGGCGTGGTCGAGTTGCTGCGCAACGGGCAGGTGAGCTCGCACGACCTTCTCGATGCCCTCGAGATGCGCATCTCTCATGTCGATGCCGATGTGAACGCATTGCCGATCCTGTGTTTCGATCGCGCCCGCGCCCACGCCGACATGTTGCAGCGAAGGCCCGACGGCGAACGGGGCCGCCTGGCTGGCATGCCGGTGACGATCAAGGATCTGACCCATGTCGCGGGCGTGCGCACGACGCAGGGCTCGCCGATCTTCGCCGATTTCGTGCCATCGGCATCCGACGTGCTCGTCGATCGGCTCGAGGCGGAGGGCGGGATCGTCTACGCCAAGTCGAACACGCCGGAATTCGGCGCCGGCGCCAACACCTTCAACGAGGTCTTCGGCGCCACGCTCAACCCCTATGACACGTCGCGCTCTGCCGCCGGCTCCTCCGGCGGTGCGGCGGTCGCGCTTGCAGCCGGCATGGCCTGGCTGGCGCACGGCTCCGACATGGGCGGCAGCCTGCGCAATCCGGCGAGCTTTTGCGGCGTCGTCGGCATGCGGCCGACGCCCGGCCGCGTCGCGCAATCGCGCTATGCCTGCGTCGACGCAACGCTCGCGGTCCAGGGCCCCATGGCGCGGACCGTGGAGGACGTTGCCTTCTTGCTCGACGCCATGGCCGGGGACGATGCGCGCGATCCCCTGTCGAAGCCGCGTCCGGTGCAATCTTTTCTGTCCGCGGCCCGATCGGGATGGCGGCCGGTCCGCGTCGCCTACTCCGCCGATCTCGGCATCACGCCCGTGGATCCCGAGGTGGCGGAGATCACGCGTCGCGCCGCGGAGCGGTTTGCCGAGGCGGGCGTGGTCGTCGAGGAGGCGCATCCGGACCTTTCGGAGGCGCATGCGTGCTTCCAGGTGTTGCGCGCCCAGAGCTTTGCGACGTCGCACGGCCAGCATCTCGAAAGACATCGCGACAAGCTGAAACCGGAGGTCATCGGCGAGATCGAAAGGGGCTTTGCGTTGACGATGGCTGAGGTCATAGGCGCCGAGCGTCAGCGCGCCATGATGACGGCGCGGGCAGCCGGATTCTTCGAGAGCTACGACCTGTTGCTCTGTCCGGCCACGATCGTGCCGCCGTTTCCGGTGGGCGAGCGCTCCGTCAAGGCCTGCAACGGGGTGACGTTCCAGACCTATGTCGACTGGCTCGCGATCGCCTATGCCGTCACGCTGATTGGCGCGCCGGCGCTCTCGCTGCCCTGCGGCTTCACGCGCGAGGGGCTGCCGGTGGGCCTGCAGATCGTCGCGGCCCCGAATGGCGAGGCGCGGGTTCTCGCCGGTGCGCGCTTGCTGGAAACGATCCTGGATCTGCACACGGCGAGTCCCATCGAGCCCCGAGGTGCGAAGGCGAGCGGGGCAAAGACGGATCGGGCCGACTGAACGCAGGGCGTGAAGAGCGGGTCAGGCCGCGGACGCATGCAATCGGGACGACGTCTCCGGGCACAACGCCTCCATTGCAGCCACGATTCCTCCCGAGCGATGCGGCACGCCCGCGGCCGCGAGCCCCATTTCGACGCCTGCCAGCGTGCCCATCAGGGTCAGCTCGTTGATCGCGCCGAGGTGGCCGATGCGAAAGACCTTGCCGGCGAGCTTGCCCAGTCCTGTCCCGAGCGACATGTCGAACAGGTCGAGCACGATCTTGCGGAACCGGTCGGCATCGTGGCCATCGGGCATCACGACGGCGGTCAGCACGGGCGAGCGGTGGTCGGCTTCCTGGCAAAGGATCTCCAGGCCCCAGGCGCGAACGGCCGCGCGCGTAGCCGTCGCGAGCCGCGCGTGGCGAGCGAAGACGGTCTCCAGGCCTTCCTCGTCAAGCATCGCCAGGGCTTCCCGCAACCCGAAAAGCAGGTTGGTCGACGGCGTGTACGGAAAATATCCGCCGGCGTTGGCCTTCAGCATGTCGTCCCACCCCCAATAGGATCGGGGCAGCCGGCCGCTGCGCGACGCCGTCAAGGCCCTTTGCGAGACGGCGACGAAGCTCAGTCCGGGCGGGAGCATCAGTCCTTTCTGCGAGCAACTCACCGCGACGTCGACGCGCCACTCGTCATGCCGGTAATCGGCCGACCCGAGCGAGGAGATCGTATCGACCATCAGCAGGGCCGGATGGCCCGCCCGATCCAACGCGGCGCGAATCTCCGCGATCGGACTGATCGCTCCCGTCGAGGTCTCGTTGTGGACCACCATCACCGCCCTGATCGCATGCCCGGCATCCCTGCGCAGCTTGTCCTCGATCGCGGCAGGATCGGCCGCGTGGCGCCAATCCCCCGCGATGAAGTCGACGTCGATGCCCCATTTCACTGCCATCTGGCGCCAGAGCGTCGCGAAATGCCCGGTCTCGACCATGAGCACGCGGTCGCCGGGCGACAAGGTGTTGACGATCGCGGCTTCCCATGCGCCGGTGCCCGAGGCGGGATAGATGATGACCGGCTGCGCGGTCCTGAACACCGACTGGCAACCCCGCAGCACCTCCTCGCCCAGCCTGGCGAATTCGGGCCCGCGATGATCGATCACCGGCATGGCCATCGCGCGCAGAACACGCTCGGGAACGGGGCTGGGGCCGGGAACCTGCAGGAAATGCCGACCGGTCGATTTCGCCATGGCGTCCTCATTGTCTGCCGGGGTCGCCAAATTGCATTAAATTTATCGTCGGTCAATTTCATTTTTGTATTTTTTCTGGCGTCACGATATATAATACGAATTGCCGATATGCCCGATTTGGGAGGCGATTCCTTGGCTGAGCCCGTGAATGACACTGCACATGAGTCTGTCGAGGGGGCGGTTGGTCAGCCGCCCTCCAAGGCGACGAGCCTGCATGAGAAGGTGCTCGACCAATTGCGGGACTATATCATTGAAGGCAATGTGGAGGAGAATGCGCGCATCCCTGAGCGGAAACTGTGCGAATTGTTTCAAATATCGCGCACGCCGCTGCGGGAAGCCCTGAAGGTCCTGGCCTCCGAGGGGCTGGTGGAGCTTCTGCCCAATCGCGGCGCCCGGCTTCGCGCCTTGAATGAAGCCGATATCATCGCGACCTTCGACGTCATTGGCGGACTGGAAGCGCTTGCCGGTCAACTTGCTTGCGAGCGCATCAGCGAGGCGGAATATGAAGAAATAGAACAGCTTCATCATCAAATGTATAAGCATTACGTGCGCACTGAGCTGCAGGAGTATTTCAAATATAACCGCGCCATTCACAATGCCATCATGAAGGCATCGCGCAACCCGGTGCTTCAGGATACCTACGCAAGCCTTTCGACATCAATGCGAAGAATTCGCTACACGGCGAATCTGAATGTTGCGCGCGACCGATGGGGCGAAGCCATGCGTGAGCACGAGGCGATACTCGGCGCGCTCCATCGCCGGGACGGTCGAGAATTGAGCGACATCTTGTTCAAGCATCTGCGCAGCACATGCGCTTCGGCGGTGGAATGGCTGGCCGAGGAGAGAAAGGCCGCAGCGAGGGCCGCAAGCTGACATCCCTCGTGAATCGCCTTCCCGAGTTTCGCGGGTTTTGAATGCACTTCTGATCACGGATTCCCACCCCGGGAGGACTATCCGTGCAATCCACGAACGAGCAAATCAGTGCCGAAGCATCATTCGGAACAGGGCTCAGGCGCCATCCTCGAGTCGAGGCTGCGGAGCGAAATCCGTGGCGACGTGCTGTTCGACGTCTTCAGTCGCGGGCGCTACGCGACCGACGCGTCGATCTATCAGGTCACCCCTCGCGGCATCGTCATTCCCCGCGATATGGATGAAGCCGTTCGTGCCGTGGCGCTGGCGCGGCAGGCAGGCGTCTGCGTGCTGGCGCGAGGCGGCGGCACGTCCCAGTCCGGACAGACCGTCAACGATGCGCTCGTCATCGATACGAGCCGGCATCTCAACCGGATCCTGTCGCTCGACGTTCAGAATCGCCGGTGTCGCGTCGAGCCGGGGATCGTCCTCGACGACTTGAACCGGCAGCTCGCCCCGCATGGGCTGTGGTTTCCCGTCGACATCTCGACGGCGTCGCGCGCCACCATCGGCGGGATGGCGGCGAACAATTCCTGCGGCGGACGCTCGCTTCGCTACGGCACGATGCGTGACAACGTCCTGTCCATCGAGGCGACGCTCGCCGACGGATCGGATGTGCATTTCGGCGAGGTGCGCGCCGATCTCGCCGGGTTCGAGGGACCCGCGGCCGCGCGGGATCTCTTCCGCGATCTCCTGGCGATCGGAGAACGGGAAGCGGATGAGGTTCGCGCCCGCTTCCCCAGGGTTCAGCGGCGTGTCGGCGGCTACAACATCGATGCTCTCGTGCCCGGCCCCGCGCCCAACAACATGGCGCATATTCTGGTCGGCTCGGAAGGCACCCTCGCCTTCATCCGCGCGGTCGAGCTCAAGCTCTGGCCCGCGCTCGGGCCCAGGGGCGTCGGCGCCTGTCACTTCGGCAGCTTCCACCAGGCGATGGATGCGGCCCAGCATCTCGTGAAGCTGGGACCCATCGCCGTCGAGCTGATCGACCGCACGATGCTCGAACTGGCCGGCGACATCCCGGTGTTCGTGCCGACGTTGAAGCAATTCGTGCGCGGCACCCCCGAAGCGATCTTGCTCGTCGAATTTGCCGAAGGTGCCGAAGAGAACGCGCGGCGGTTGAAGCAGCTCGCCGGCCTGATGGGGGACCTTGGTTTCGCGTGGGACCACGCCGGCGCGCAGTGGGGCGGCGTGGTGGACGTGCTCGACCCGGCGCTTCAGCACGCCATCACGGAGGTGCGGCAATCCGGCCTCAACATCATGATGTCGATGAAGCAGGACGGGAAGCCGATCTCCTTCGTCGAGGATTGCGCCGTCGAGCTCGCCGACCTCGCCGCCTACACCGACCGCCTCACGCGCGTGTTCGAGAAGCACGGAACGACCGGGACCTGGTACGCTCATGCCTCGGTCGGCTGCCTGCACGTGCGGCCTGTCCTCAACCTGAAGCTTGATCGCGACGTCAAGACCATGCGGGCGATCGCCGAGGAGGCCTTTGCGCTGGTGCGCGACTACAAGGGGTCTCATTCCGGCGAGCACGGCGACGGCATCGTCCGCTCCGAGTTTCACGAGGCGATGTTCGGCCCGCGTCTCGCCCGCGCCTTCGAGGCGATCAAGGACCGTTTCGATCCGGCCGGCTTGTTCAATCCCGGAAGGATCGTGCGTGCGCCCCGCATGGATGACCGCCGCCTGTTCCGCTACGGGCCGGGCTATGAGGCCAAGCCGATGCAGGCTGCTCTGGCCTGGTCCGAGTATTCCGGCGCCGGGGGCGGATTCCAGGGCGCGGTCGAGATGTGCAACAACAACGGCGCCTGCCGCAAGCTCGCGGGCGGCGCCATGTGTCCCTCCTACCGCGTCACACGCAATGAGCGTGACGCGACGCGCGGCCGGGCCAACACGTTGCGCCTTGCCATCACGGGGCAGCTCGGGCCGAACGCCTTCACATCGGACGAGATGGCCGAGACGATGAAGCTCTGCGTGTCGTGCAAGGGCTGCAAGCGTGAATGTCCGACCGGCGTCGACATGGCGCGCATGAAGATCGAGGTGCTCGCGGCCCGTGTGCAGAAGCACGGCTTGCCGATGTGCGACAGGATTGTGGGATATCTGCCTCGATATGCGCCGTGGGCATCCACCTTCGCTTGGCTTGCGAACTTGCGCGACGGGGTTGCCGGCCTTGCCGCCGTGTCGGAAGCCCTTTTCGGGCTTACCGCCAAGCGCCGGCTGCCGCGGTGGCGCGCGGACAGTTTTGCTCCGGCGAGCACGAGTTTCGGGGATATGGGCGGCCGCGAGGTCGTGCTGATGGCCGATACTTTCAATCGGTATTATGAGCGTGAAACTCTCGAGGCCGCCATCCGGGTGCTCGTCGCGGGCGGGTATCGCGTCCACACGCCTGCACCCGCCGACGGCTCCAAGCGAGCCTTGTGTTGCGGCCGGACCTTCTTGTCCGTCGGCCTGGTCGAGGAAGCGCGGCGAGAGGCCAGGCGCCTTCTCCAGACGTTCGCTCCGTTTGCGGCGCGCGGCGTGCCGATCATCGGACTCGAGCCGTCCTGCCTGTTCACGCTCCGAGACGAGCTTCCGGCGATGCTTCCCGGCCAGGATGCCGAACGGCTCGCCCAGCAGGCCATGCTGTTCGAGGAATTCCTGGCGCGCGAGGACGCCGCCGGACGACTGGCGCTTCCCCTCGAGCCGATCGGCAGGAAGGCCTTGCTCCACGGGCATTGCCACCAGAAGGCCTTCGGCGCGATGGCAGCGGTGGAGAAGGTGCTCAGGCTCGTCCCTGAGCTCGACGTGACGACGATCGACTCCGGCTGCTGCGGCATGGCGGGCGCCTTCGGCTATGGGCGGGACACCTATGCGATCTCGATGGCGATGGCCGAGCTGTCGCTTCTCCCTGCCGTGCGAAAGGCGGACGCCGACACCATCATCATCGCCGATGGCACTTCGTGCCGCGGCCAGATCCAGCACGGCGCGGGGCGTGAGGCGATCCACGTCGCCCGCGCATTGTCCCTTGCACTGGGGCAATCCTCGAAATCGCCCGATGACAGGCGGTGGTCCGATGGAGGTGGGCTCCGTGGGCCGCCAAGCGAGGTCCTCGGTCAAATGCATCTGCGCCAAAGGACACAATCTCCATGCCAATAGCGCCGTCAGATCCGGATTCCAAAGCGCCCCTCATCGTGGTGATGGGCGTCAGCGGCTGCGGCAAGACCAGCGTCGGCCAAGGCATCGCCGCATGGCTCGGCGCAGCGTTCATCGAAGGCGATGCGCTGCATCCGCGTCGCAACGTCGAAAAGATGTCCGCCGGCATTCCGCTCGACGACGACGACCGCTGGCCTTGGCTCGACCTGATCAGCGGCGAATTGCGACAAGCCTCCATGGCAAGACAGGCGCTCGTGGTCAGCTGCTCGGCGCTGAAGACGATCTACCGCGAGCGCCTGCGCCAGGCCGCCGACGACAGGCTCTGCTTCGTTTTTTTGCGGGGATCGCGCGAGGCGCTTCTGGAACGGCTGGCGCAGCGACGCGGCCATTATATGCCGGTTTCCCTGCTCGACAGTCAGCTTGGGGCGCTCGAAGACCCGGCCGGTGAACAGGGTGTCGTCGCCATCGATATCGGCATCGGCGGTGCCGACCAGGTCCTCGAAGCGGTCCGAGCCAGGCTCTTCAAATCCGGTATCGGCCCCGCCGCTTGACCGAGGGATGGACCTCGGTCGGCCCCTCTTCAGCGCGATGACGCATCCGTTCGGCCGATGACCGGACGACCCAGGACACCGTCGGAGCCGGTCGTGACATTTGCCTTCCTTCCATCAGCTCCGGGATTGTTCATTCTCGCCTCCGTCGCGGCATTCTTCGTCGGTCTCTCGAAAGGGGGGCTCCCGGCGATCGGCTCGCTGGCCGTGCCGATGCTGTCACTGCAGCTCTCGCCCGTGACTGCTGCAGCGCTTCTGCTTCCGATCTATGTGCTGACGGATATCGTGGGCGTCTGGCTCTATCGTCGCGAATACAGCCCGCGAAACCTGAAGATTCTCATTCCGGCCGCTCTCGCCGGCGTGTTGTTTGGATGGGCCACGGCATCTCATGTCTCCGACGCGGCGATCGCATTTCTCATAGGATTGATGGGCGCAGGCTTCTGCCTGAACACTTGGCTGCGGCCGCCGAAGGGCGTGGAACCGAAAGTCGGATCTATCCCCGCCGGCCTTTTCTGGGGCGCCGTCGCGGGGTTCACCAGCTTCGTCTCGCATTCGGGCGCGCCGCCCTTTCAGATCTATGTGCTGCCCCAGCGATTGAAGAAGATGGTGTTCGCGGGGACATCGACCATTGTGTTCGCTGTGGTCAACGCCGCCAAGATCGTTCCCTATTCCTTGCTGCGTCCTTTCTCGGCGAATGATTTCCGGATAGCGGCTTTTCTTGTGCCGATCGCAATGCTCGGTACGATCGTCGGCGCCGTGTTGACGCGACGTCTTCGGGACACGCTGTTCTTTCGTCTCGTGCAGGTGGCGCTGTTCGCGGTCTCGCTGAAGCTCATCGTCGATGCCCTGGGTGCTTTCGGGCGTTGATCGATGACGGCATAGGCGTTCTCGACGCTCGCGACCGCAGACGGTGATCGCGAAGCGCTCCTTGTCCGGCTGCAGCGCGGCCCGAGCTCACAAATAGGGGCGAAGCAGCGACAGGTCGGACGATCCGAGGCGGTCGGTCGCCGCCCTGACGTGGTGCCAATAGGGATAGATCAGCGGCGGCTTCGACAGCGCGTCGAGCTCGGCCACGTCGTCGTCGCCGAGAACGAGGTCCGCCGCGGCCAGGTTATCGGCGAGCTGCTCGGAGGTCCGCGCCCCGATCACGAGCGAGCTGACGGCCGGGCGCCGCAGCATGTAGGCGAGCGCGACCTGAGCGGCGGAGACACCGCGGCGAGCGCCGATCGCGATGAGTGCCTCCACGATGTCGAACAGAGCCTCGGGGTCACGCACGGGCGGCTCGTTCCAATCCGTGACCTGCCTCGTGCCGGCCGGTGCGGGCTGCCCGCGGCGAAACTTCCCAGAGAGCAGGCCGCCGGCGAGCGGGCTCCAGACGAGCACGCCCAGGCCTTCCTCGAGCGCGATCGGCACGAGCTCGTACTCGGCTTCCCTCGACTGCAGGCTGTAATACCAGCGCTTGAAGAGACTGACTCTTGGGGGATTCCCACGGCGGCGTGAATGAGATTCGATGCTGGTGATTCGACCGGCGGAGGCATGTGATGAGCGCGCCCTTGGCGATCAGGCGGATGGATTACACCAGCGCGGAGCTTCGCGCGCTGAGCGGGCGCTGCCGGGATGGTGCGCAGGTTCGCCGGCTCTTGGCTCTGGCCCTGGTGCTTGAGGGGCGTTCGCGAACCGAAGCGGCGGCGCTCAACGGCATGGATCGCCAGACGCTGCGCGACTGGGTGCAGCGCTACAATGACTTGGGCGTCGAGGGGCTGACGTCCCGCTCGAGCCCTGGCCGGGCGCCAGCCTTGAGCGAGCACCAGATGGCGGAACTGCGCGAACTGGTGATCAACGGGCCAGATCCCGAGATCCACAAGGTGGTGCGCTGGCGCTGCGTGGATCTGAAGGCCGAGGTGGCGCGGCGGTTTTCGGTGGAGGTGCATGAGAGCACCATCGCTCGGTGGCTGCATGAGCTCGACCTGACGCGCCTGCAGCCCAGGCCGGTTCATCCGAAGAAGGACGTCGAGGCGGAAGCGGCATTTAAAAAAACTTCGCCGACCTGGTCAGACAGGCGCTCCCCCAGGACGCGATCGGCCGGCCGTTAGAGATCTGGTTTCAAGACGAGGCCCGCGTCGGCCAGAAGGGCGGACACGCCTACATCTGGGCGCCGATCGGCTCACGCCCCCCGGATGGTGCGCGATAACCGCCATGTCTCCACCTACATCTTCGGGGCCATCTGCCCGGGTCGAGCCACAGGGGCCGCCATGATCATGCCCTACGCCAACACCGGGGCCATGAACGCCCACCTCCAGGAGATCAGCGCCGAAGTGGAGCCCGGGTCCCATGCCGTGCTGGTCTGCGACGGAGCCGGTTGGCATCAAAGAGGCAGGAAGCTGCGGGTCCCCGAAAACATCGCCCTTCTGTCGCTGCCGGCCTATTCCCCAGAGCTGAACCCGATGGAGAACGTCTGGGCCTACCTGCGACAAAACAAACTCTGCGCCCTCGTCTGGGAATCCTACGACCAAATCCTCGACGCCTGCCAAAGCGCCTGGCACTTCCTCATCAACGATCCAGGCAGAATCCGATCCATCGCAACCAGACAATGGGCCTGTGTCAGCCTTTAGGAGTGCTGGTATAAGTCCGTCAGCGTGCCGAGCGCGCGTTCGGCCGCGAAGGCGACCGTCTCCGACAATGTCGGGTGCGCGTGAACCGTCAATGCGATGTCCGAAATCGTCGAGCCCATCTCCAGAGCGACACCGATCGCCGCGAGCAATTCTCCCGCACCCGGCCCGACGACCGTGGCGCCGAGAAGTCGGAGGTTGTCCGGCGAATGGATCAGCATCGTCTGGCCATCGCTGCCGCCCGACGCGAGGTTTCGGCCGCTCGCCGCCCAAGGGAAGCGGGAGACCTTGAACGGAATACCGGCGGACTTGAGCTGGGCTGTCGTGGGGCCGACCCAGGCGAGTTCGGGGTCGGTGTAGGCGATCGAAGGAATGAAAGCGGTGTCGAAAGCCGCAGCATGCCCGCTGGCGACCTCCGCGGCGACCTTGCCCTGATGCGTGGCACGATGTGCGAGCATCGGAGCGCCCGTTATGTCGCCGACGGCGAAGATGTTGGCCCTGTTCGTGCGGCATTGACTGTCGACCGGGATGACACCGTTCGCCTCGATGGCGAGGCCGGCAGCCTGCGCGCCGACGGCGCCCCCGTTCGCACGGCGTCCGACGGCCTGGATCACGGCATCCGCCGCGACCTCACCGACGAAGCCGCCCTCGCAAAGCAGGGTGACCTCGGACGCGGAGGCCGCCACGGCGACCACGCGTGTCGCCACGTGAATCCCGCAGCCCCTGGCCTTGAGGGAGGCGCGCACCAGCTCTGCAGCGTCAGGCTCGGCGCCGGGCGCGACCTGGTCGGCCAACTCGATGACGGTCACCGACGATCCCAGCGCGGCGTAGATCGTCGCCATTTCCAGCCCGATGATGCCGCCGCCGACGATTGCCAGCCGACGCGGCACGGCTCGAAGCTCCAGCGCGGCGGTGGAATCCCATATGCGGTCGTCCTCGGGCCATCCCGGCAGGCGCACCGGCGAGGAGCCGGCGGCCACGATGGCCTGACCGAAGCTCCACCGTTCTTCTGCGCCGGTTCCGCTGACGGCCAGTTCGTCGATGCCGGTAAAGACGGCGCGTCCCGCGACACATCGCACCTTCCGGCGCCTGGCCAATTGGGCAAGCCCGGTCGTGAGTTGCGATACGATCGCTTCCTTGCGCTTGCGCAGCGCGTCGATGTCGATCTTGGCCTTGCCGAACGAAATGCCCCATTCGCCGATGTTGTCAGCCTCGTGGAGCACGCGGGCCGCGTGCAGGAGCGCCTTCGAGGGGATACAGCCCTCGTTGAGGCAGACGCCGCCGAGCGTGACGCGGGCATCCACCAGGACGACGGAGCGGCCGAGATCGGCGGCGCGGAACGCGGCGGCATAGCCGCCCGGTCCGGCCCCGATGACGACGAGGTCGGCGTGCTGCTTCTCGGACATCGGCATCTCAGATCAACAGTCGCCGCGGATCGGCGAGGAGGTGGGCGTAGCGTACGAGCAGGCGCGCGGCGTCCGCCCCATTGACCACACGATGGTCGTAGCTCAGGTCGAGGGGCGTCATCGGCGTCGGGACGAAGTTCTCCCCGTTCCAGACCGGAACGATCTCCATCTTGGATAGGCCCAGAATGGCGACCTCCGGCGGATTGACCACCGGCGTGAAGCCGATGCCGCCGATGCCGCCGAGATTGCTGATCGACATGGACGCGCCGCCGGATTCACCCGCGCCGAGCTTGCGCTGCTGCGCGCGCGTCGCCAGATCGCCGATCTCGGCGGCGATCTGCCAGAGACCCTTCCCGTCGACGTCGCGGATGACGGGCACCATCAAGCCGTGCGGCGTGTCCACCGCGATGCCGATGTGGACATACTGCTTGAGGAAAAGGGTCCGTCCGTCGGCAGACAGAGAAGCGTTGAAGCGCGGAAAATCGGCGAGGGTCCGAGCGAGCGCCTTCATGTGGAAGGCGAGCGCGGTCAGCTTCACGCCGCGTCGCGAGGCCTCGTCCTTCAACCTCGCGCGCACCGCCTCGACAGCGGCCATATCGACCCGGTCGTGATGGGTCACCGCGGGAATGACCCGCTGTGCGGCGGAAAGATTGGCGGCGGCGACCTGGCTGAAGCGGCTGGTCGCCTCCTCGCGTATCGGCCCATACAGCGAATGGTCGATGTCCCAATAGCGCTGGTGGTCGTCCGCGGCTCGTTCGCGCCGGCCGGCGCCCAGATGATCGTCGAGGTCGCCTGGCGAAATCGCGTCGCGGCCGAGCTCGGCGGCCAGCGCGGCCAGGTTCACGCCTGCTTCGCGCGCGCGCTGCCGCGTGGAAGGGCTGGCAATCGGTGCTGTCATCAGGCTCACCAATTTGTCGAGATGTACTGGGTTTCCATGAACTCCAGCATGCCTTCCTTGCCGCCCTCGCGACCGAGGCCGGATTGCTTCATGCCGCCGAACGGCGCGGCGGGATCGGAGACGAGACCGCGGTTGAGACCGACCATGCCGAAGTCCAGGCGCTCCGAGACGCTCAAGCCCCGACGTAGATCCTCCGTGAAGACGTAAGCGACCAGGCCATATTCGGTGGCGTTGGCCCGTGCGACCACGTCGTCCTCATCGCCGAAGGTCTGGATCGCCGCCACGGGGCCAAAGATCTCGTCGCCGAGGCAGGCCGCGCCGGCGGGCACGTTGAAGAGGACCGTGGGCGGATAGAAGAAGCCGGGACCTTCCGGCACCGTGCCGCCGAGGCGCAGCTCGGCGCCGCGCTGGATGGCATCCTCGACGAAGGCGGCCACCTTGTCGCGCGTTTCCGCGTTGACCAGCGAGCCGACGTCGACATCTTCGGCGAGGCCGTCGCCCATCTTGAGGGAGGCCATGCGGGCCGTGAAGCGCTGCGTGAACTCTTCGGCGATCCGCTCATGCACGTAGAAGCGGTTGGCGGCCGTGCAGGCCTCGCCGAGATTGCGCATCTTGGCGACCATCGCGCCTTCGACGGCGAGATCGAGGTCGGCGTCGTCGAACACGATCAGCGGCGCGTTGCCCCCGAGCTCCATCGCCGGCTTGATCACCTGATCCGCCGCGGCGTGCAGAAGCTTGCGGCCGACGCCGGTGGACCCGGTGAAGGACACGACCCTGACGCGCGGGTCGTGCAGCATGGCATCCACCACCGCCCCCGACCGGCGGCTCGGGAGGACGTTGACGACGCCGGGTGGAACGCCGGCCTCCTCCAGCACCGGCATGAGCGCCAGCATGGTGAGGGGTGTCTCGGAGGCCGGCTTGATGACGACCGTGCAGCCTGCCGCCAGCGCGGGCGCGATCTTGCGCGTGCCCATCGCCGCCGGATAGTTCCAAGGCGTCACCAGGACTGCGATGCCGGCCGGCTTGTGATGCACAAGGATGCGGGCGCCGGAAGCCGGCGCGTGGCCGAGATGCCCCTCGGGACGCACCGCCTCTTCCGAAAACCAGCGGAAGAATTCCGCCGCATAGTTCGCCTCGCCGATGGCGTCGGCGCGCGCCTTGCCGTTTTCCAGCGTGATAAGACGGGCGAAGTCCGAGACGCGCGCGCTCATCAGATCGAAGCAGCGGCGGAGGATCTCGGCCCGCTCGCGCGGGCGCCTCGCAGCCCACCCGGCCGCCGCCTCGTGGGCCGCGTCGACAGCGGCCCTCGCGTCGGTCTCCGTGCCGGATGCGACAGACGCGACGACCGTCTCGTCCGCGGGATTGAGGACGTCGAAACGCTCACCGCCCGAAGCGGGAAGCCAGCGACCGTCGATATAGAGGTCGGCGGGCCCGACATAGGACGACATGGAAATCTCCTCACAATAGTTGCCGCAGCGGATCGTTCATCCGCGCGGCAAAGCCCGTCACGAACTCGGTGCCCGCTGCCGATGTCAGGCGCGAAGCGTCGAAGACGAGGCGCAGGCTTGCCTTGCCGCCGTCATCCGTGAGCGTCAGGACGGGAGCATGCTCACCGGTAAAGCGCGTGGAGACGAGGCAGCTCCCGGTCAGGTCGCGAACGACGACATCGACGGTCGCGTCGGCGTCGCCGGGTTCGAGGCGGGAAAGCGGCGCCCGGTCGGGATTGCGGTAACGCAGGGTCTTGCCGCCATGCTCGACCTGCACCGATACATCGTCTTGGATGTCGAGCGACGCGCGCAGGCTGGATGCCGCGAAGGCCGCCCACAGCGCCGGCTTGCCGGCCCCGCCGCCTTCCACGCTCAGGAGCCGCAGCATTCCGGAAAGGCCGGCAGGTTCGACCCTGGCCTCGATCTCGGACGGAATCGCGGCGATCGGGAGCGATGGCTCGTTCGGCGGCAGGTCTTCGATGTCGGCGGCATGGAACGGTTGCTCGACGCCCAGAGCGACGAGCCGCGTCAGCTCGATGCCGCGCTCGGCTGCCAGGCGCTTCGCCTTCGGCGACGCCAGGATGCGACCGTGCTGGACCGCCGCGGCAAGCGCGGCGCCGCCGACAGGTCGCCCAGGCGCTGGCTTTGGTTGCGAGGCCGAAGTCTCGCGAGCAGGTGGTGCCGGGGCCTGGACGCTCGCCGACGCCGGAGGTTGCTCCGCCGTTGCAGCCTCGGGCTTCTCCGTCGAGATGATCGCGATGGTGTCGCCGACCGGCACGTCCACGCCGGCCTTGGCCATGATGGCTGCGATGTAGCCGTCATGGCCCGCCTCGACCTCCATGGTCGACTTGTCGGTCTCCACATCCAGCAGGATGTCGGACGCCTTGACCGTGTCGCCCGGCGCCTTGTGCCAGGCGACGATGAGGCCGGTCTTTTGCGCCATGCCCAGGGCTGGCATGATGATCTCATGCTGCATGGAACAGGCCTCCCCGCACGCTGGCGCGGCCTCGTTCGGCCACCGATTCGGGCGTTGGAACCGTCAGATCCTCGAGGGCGGGCGAAAACGGCACGGGAACGTCCATGGCGCCGAGCCTCTGGACGGGGGCATCGAGATAGTAGAATGCGCCTTCGTTGATGCGGCTCGCGATCTCGGCGGTGACGCCGAAGCTCTGATGGCCCTCGTCGACGATCATGGCGCGCCCTGTCCGGCGGACGGAAGCGAGGATCGTCTCCATGTCGAGCGGCACGATCGTGCGCGGATCGATCACTTCGGCCGAGATGCCGTCCTGCTCGAGAAGAGCCGCCGCCTTCTGCGCCACCTGCACCATCGACGAGGTGGCGACAAGCGTGATGTCGCGGCCCGGACGCAGCACGGCGGCCCTGCCGAACGGGATGAGATATTCCTCCTCGGGGACCGGCGCCTTCTCCTGATACATCAGCTTGTCCTCGAAGATGACGACCGGGTTGTCGTCCCGAATCGCCGTCTTCATCAGGCCCTTCGCTTCGTAAGCGGATGACGGCAGCGCCACCTTCAGCCCGGGAATATGAGCGACCAGGGCATGCAGCGATTGGCTGTGCTGGGCCGCCGAGCGCCGCGTCGCCCCGAGATTGGTGCGCAGCACCAGCGGCACCTTGAGCTTGCCGCCGGACATGTAGTGCGTCTTCGCCGCCTGGTTGCACAGCTGATCCATGACCAGGAAAAGGAAGTCGCCGAACATCAGATCGACGATGGGCCGCGAGCCCGTCATCGCCGCGCCGACCGCCATCCCCATGAAGCCGGGCTCGGAGATCGGCGTGTCGATGATCCGGCTCGTTCCGAACTCCTCGACGAGACCGGAGAGAACCTTGAACGGCGTGCCCGCCTCGGCAACGTCCTCGCCCATCAGGAAGACGGACGGATCGCGGCGCATTTCCTCGGCGATGGCCTCGTTCACGGCTTTGGAGAGGGTAATCTCGCGCATCTCGATCTCCTCAGGCGACGATCATGTCGGTGAAGACATGGCGTCCCACCTGCGAGGGCTCGGGGAAGGGGGCCGCCAGGGCGTAGGCAACCGCGGCCTCGGCGTCGGCCTTGACCTCGGCGTTGATTGCGGCGAGCTCGTCCTCGCTGGCGAGCCCCTCGGCGTCCAGCCAGCGCCCGAAGTTGAGGATCGGATCGCGCTCGGCCTTCCAGAGCGCCTCCTCCTCCTTCGACCGGTAGTATTCGCGGTTGATGTCGCCCACGTGGTGGCCGTGATAGCGGTAGGTGTCGAGCTGGACGAAGAACGGGCCCTCGCCGGCGCGGCATCGTGCGACCAGCCGCTCGGCGAGTTCGTTCACCGCGAGCACATCCTGCCCGTCGACCTGGAAGGCCTCGATCCCGAAGGCCTGGGCGCGGGCGAGAAGCGAGCCTGCCGCGATCTCCGCGGTCTTGGTGTATTCGCTGTAGCCGTTGTTCTCGCAGGCATAGATGACCGGCAGCTTCCACAGCGCAGCCATGTTCATGACCTCGTAGAGCAGGCCCTGCGCGGTCGCACCGTCGCCGAAGAAACAGACGGTCACGTCTTTTCTGCCCAACCGCCTGGCCGAGAGGGCGGCGCCGGTGGCGATGCCCATCGAGCCGCCGACGATGGCGTTGGCGCCGAGGTTGCCGTTCGACTGGTCGGCGATGTGCATCGAACCGCCCTTGCCGCCGCAATAGCCTTCGGCGCGGCCCAGCAGCTCGCAGAACATCTGCTTGAAATCGGCGCCCTTGGCCACGCAATGGCCATGACCGCGATGGGTGGAGGTGATCTTGTCGTCACGCGTGAGCGCCTCGCAGATGCCCACGGCGACGGCCTCCTGGCCGGAATACATGTGGGTGAGGCCCGGCATCTTCGCCGAAAGGTAGAGCGCGTTGGCCTGGTCCTCGAAGGCGCGGATACGCACCATCTGCCGGTACATCCGCAGATAGGCCTCCGAGTTGGCCGTCGGTTTGGACTTTGATTTCGATCTGGTCATGCCGATCATCCGGTCGAGCCGCGCTGGAGGCTTGCATCGCGCTCCAGCGCGGCTGCTGCCTCAGTAGCGGTTGGCGATCGGCAGTTCCTCGGCCGGGAAGAGGCTGATGACGGTGCAGCCTTTGTCGGTGACGACCACCTCTTCCTCGATGCGCGCCGCCGAGTACCCGTCGGCCGCCGGACAATAGGTCTCCAGCGCGAAGACCATGCCGGTCTCGATCTCCATGGGATGCTCGAGGCTGACGGCGCGGCTGATGATCGGGCGCTCGTGCAGGGCGAGGCCCAGACCGTGGCCGAACTGCAGCCCGAACGCGGCAAGCTCGTTGGGGAAGCCGAGGCTCTCGGCGGTGGGCCAGACCTTGGCCACGACGTCCGTCGTCACGCCGGGCTTGATCAGCTCGATGGCCGCGTCCAGCCATTCGCGCGCCTTGATATAGGCGTCGTTCTGCACCGGCGTCGCCCGGCCGATGTTGAAGGTGCGGTAATAGCAGGTGCGATAGCCTTGATAGCTCTGCAGGATGTCGAAGAACGCCTGGTCGCCGGGGCGGAAGTAGCGATCCGTGAAGTTGTGCGGATGCGGGTTGCAGCGCTCGCCGGCGATGGCATTGATGGCCTCGACGTCGTCCGACCCCATCTCGTAGAGCATCTTGTTGGCCATCGCGACGATGTCGTTCTCGCGCACGCCCGGCTTCAGCTCCTCCCAGATCATGTGATAGACGCCGTCCACCATGCTCGCCGCCTGGTTGAGCAGCTGGATCTCGTCGACATTCTTGATCTCGCGTGCCGAGAGCATGACCTGCTGCCCGTCGACGATCTTGAGCCCGGCTTCCTGGAGGGCGAAATGCATGGCCGTCTCGGCATAGTCGAGACCGACCGGCATATCGGCGACCCCGGCCTTCTTCAGCAGGCCGTAGATCTCTTCGGCATAGAATTTCATGAGGCCGAACGACGGCGGGATCGTGCCCCGCATGCCGACGACGCCGGCGCGGCAGTGCTCCGGATTGAGCCAGTCGCAATATTCGCGGTGGTGCACGGCGGCGGAGCCGAAGTCCCAGACATAGGGCTCCTCGTCGCCGGCGAGCAGGGCGAAGCGGCACATCTTATCCCGTTCCCACTCGCCGATCTTGGTGCCCGAGACGTAGCGGATGTTGTTGACGTCGAAGAGAAGCAGCGCCCCGCAGTCTGATTTCTTCAGCGCCTGCTTCGCCCGGCTGAGCCGATAGCGGCGCAGCCGGTCGTGGTCGACCCTCCGTTCGAAGTCGACGGCGGTGTGGCCGAGGGCCGGCAGATGCTTGTCCCAGCGCCAGTTCGGGTTGACGTCTGCGGGCTGCAGGATGCGCGGATTCAGCGCGTCGGTCGTGGTCATGAAACTCTCCATGCGGGCGCCGTGCGACGCCCTCTAGCCGATCATCCAGGGAAATCGAGCCTTCAAGCCGCGGTGATCACTGCATGATCATGCCGCCGTCGATCATGATGAGCTGGCCAGTCATGTAGTCGGACTCGGGGCTTGCCAGGAACGCCGCGGTGCCGACGACGTCGTTCGGATAGGAGTAGCGCTTCATCAGGATCATCGTCTTGGCGAGGTGATCCATCGACTGGCCTTCCTTCTCGAACATGCCGATCTTCACGAGATCCCTGTCGAGCTGTTCCCACAGCTCGGTGCGCACGACACCCGGGCCATAGCCGTTGACTGTGATGTTGTGCTGGACGAGCGCCTTGGCTCCGCCGTTGATCAGGGCCAGGACCGCGTGCTTGGAAGCCGAATAGGGCACGACGTCGAGGAAGGCCTGGCGGGAGACGATCGAACCGACGTTGATGATCTTGTAGGGCCCGTTCTCCCGGCCCTGCTTGATGAATTGCCTGGCCGCCTCCTGCATGCCGAGGAGCATGCCCTTGGCGTTGACGTTCATGATGGCATCCCAGTTCTCTTCCGTGATGTCGAGGAACATCAATGGCTTGTTGATGCCGGCGTTGAAGAGCGCGACATTGATGGAGCCGAATGTCTCGACGGTGGCGGCGACGGCGGCAGCGTTGTCCGCCCGCTTGGTGACGTCGAGCTTGACGGCGATGGCGCGCCCGTTGCCGGCGCCATTGATCCGGTCGGCCACCTCGTCCGCGAGCGCCACGTTGACGTCACCGAGGCAAACGTTGGCACCCTGCGCGGCATAGTACTCGCCGATCGCGGCACCCATGCCCTGCGCACCGCCCGTGATCAGGACGTTCTTGCCTTTGAGACGGTTCGGATCCATCGGACTCCTCCTAGCTTGAAGATCTGTTTTGCGTGAGTTGATCGGCCCTCTCCTGGGCCCTTCTGAGCGCCTGCCTGGGCGGGATCAGGCCACGCAGCATGTCGTGCATCTCCTCACCGCAGATCTGAATGACGTCAGAGATCTCGGGCACCGGCGGCCGGGGCCAGAACTGCAATTCGTCGCGCCAGGACATCGCGTCGACGGCCTCGAAGATGCTCGACAGGCTCCGCACTTCCGGATCGGAGCCGACCGAATAGCGAGGGGCCGTCCGGCTTCCGTTGACGACGTAGAGCTTCTGTGCCTCCGGCGAGGTGAAGGCGATAAGCGCCTCGACGGCCTCGTTCCTGCGCTCCGGCGCGATGTTGGCGGGGATGCCGAGCATATAGCCGCCCACCGGCGCGATGGGATGGCCGTCGCGCTGGCCGGACGGGTGCGGCAAATACCCCGTCTGGCCATAGGCCGGGGAATTGGGGTTGAGCTCGAAATATGGCGCGAGCAGCGTATAGCCGTAGGCCAACGCCACCTTGCCCGCCGCATAGGGGCGGATCCGCTCGTACCACGACATCGACAGAATATCCGGCGGCGAAAACGACAGGAGGCTTCGCAGATATTCGGCCGCCTCCAAGCCACCGTCCGTGTCGATGGTGATCCGCAATCCGTCGCGATCCAGCCGATCGGCGTCGAACCCGCCGGCGATCGGCTCGAGGTTCAGGATCGGCTGCCCGAAATCGGCGCACGTCATCATGAACGTATGGCCGAGGGCCGTGCCGCGCGCCGCATTCCACGCGATCCCGTAGCGCCCTTGGGCTGGCTTGTGCAGGATCCGAGCGGCCCGCAAGACCCCCTCGACCGTCTGGGGCGGCTCGAGCCCCGCCTCCGCGAACAGGTCTTTTCGATAGAACAGGAGCTCAGGCGTGGTCTGGCTCGGCACGCCATACGGTCTGCCCGCCCAATGCGTCGCCCGCCAACCCGCAGTGTGGAAGTCGGGAGGGTCGAGCCGGCCGATATCCATGATCTCGTCGAGCGGCGCGAGCACGCCCTTGGCCACGAATTCGCCGAGCCAGGGCAGGTCGACGGCGATGATGTCGTAGCGGCTCGCCTTGCGTTCGACGTTGCGCAGGGCTTCCTCGCGCAGACGATCGATCGAGAAGGCGCGCTGATGGATCTTGCATCCGATGATCAGCTCGAATTGACGCTTGAGGTTCTCCATGACCATGAACGTCGGATCGCCATGGACGAGGATGCGCAGGCCACCTGCGAGCGTCAGCGGCTCGGCCAGCGCGCGCGGCGTCTGGATCGAGTGCCCGTGCATGTAGGAGCCGCCGAAATAGAAGTCGCGCACGGCGATGCTCGACTTGTCGCCGAAGTTCTGCAGGGCGATGCGCCGAACGCGTTGCGCCAGGCGCGTCCACGACTCGATCAGACGGGCGCTCGGATGCAGCGACACGCCCTTGCCAGCCCGCGTCCGGGCGCGCATCTCCACGAAGCCTGCCGCGGAGAGATCCTTGAGCCGCCGCATCGCGGTGGCATAGGGCACGCCGGAAGCCGCCAGCAGCGAGGTCTGGGTGACGGATTTCCCTTCGATGTGATGTCGGATGAGGTGTGCAGCCATAGCAACATAAGGGTTAGGCGACGACAATTCGAAAGAGCTTTCCAGTTCAGCTCCGAAGTCTTCCAGGAACGTGATCGTCGAGAGGATCTCGGTTCGAGTGTCGTGTGATAGTGCGCCTGCGCCGCCCTCCCTTCCCTCTGTTCGCGCTCTCGCTTCCATTCTGGTCACGCGGCCGCGTGGCAACGCCGGCGCGCCTGCGCCCGGTCCTCGAGATTTTGCGTCTGGCACGGGCCAACTCCCTCAGTCTGTCCAATTCGACGCGGCACCATCACCGCGAAGTTATCCAATATGGATACTCGAGTGTTCATAGCGGACAAAAATGGTGCGGAACCGCAGCGGGAAATCGGCAAGCTAAAGTGGCCTGAGCGTCTCGCATGATGCGGCTGGGAAAGCCGCCGGGGCCCTGAGTGCCAACGATTATCGGCCTGGAGGAAGACTATGCCTAAGACGAGCAAATGGGTCTCGGCCGCCGCAGCTCTCGCGATTGTCGGGACGGCCAGTGCCGCGCACGCCGACAAGATCAAGATCGGCATCACGCAGAACAATGTCGGCGTCGACAGCTACCAGACCACGTACGAGAAGGCATTCAAGGCGGCGGCCGCGAAGAACCCCGACGTCGAGACCGTCGTGCTCGACGCCGGCGGCGACGTCGCTCGTCAGATCGGCCAGATGCAGGATCTCATCCAGCAGAAGGTCGACGTCATCATCATCTGGCCGACGGACGGCAAAGCGGTCGTCCCGGTCGTGCGCAAGGCACACCAGGCGGGCATCCCGGTCGTGGTGACCAATTCGAACATCGCCGCCGACGGCCTCGGCTTCATCGCCGCCTTCTCCGGCCCCAACAACATCCAGCAGGGCGCCTCTGCGGCCGAGCTGATGTGCGAAGCGCTCGGCGGCAAGGGCCAGATCGTCCAGATCTCGGGCCAGCCGGGCTATACCACCGCCATCGAGCGCGAGAAGGGCTTCGAGGACCAGCTCGCCAAGACCTGCCCCGGCGTGAAGATCCTCGAGACACAGCCCGGCGACTGGAATCGCGAGAAGTCGCAGCGCGTGATGGAAGCCTTCCTGGTGAAGTACGACAAGATCGACGGCGTCTACTCGGGCGACGACAACATGGGTGTCGGCGCCTTGAACGCCGCGAAGGCCGCGAACCGGGCAGCCGGCATCAAGTTCGTCGGCGCCACGAACTTCGCCGTCGGCTACGACGCCATGGCGAAGGGCGAATATTACGGCTCGATCTACCAGTCGCCGGTCGATGATGCCGAGGCCGCCCTGGCAACAGCGATTGCCGTCAAGCAAGGCAAGACGGTTCCGAAGCTGAACTACTTCGAGACCCCGAAGATCACCAAGGCCAATATGGACAAATTCACCAAGCCGGTGTTCTGAATCGGGGCCTGAGCGGCGCCGTCAAGTCCACTGCGCCGCAAGAAGAAGCGGCGGCGCGGTGGACGTCCGCGCGTTTTGCCGGGAGGATTTGATGAGCAAGGCGGCAGAGGGAACCGGGACGGGGATCGGCGGCTGGTCGCTCGGGCGGCTGCTCGCGCAGCAGGGCATCCTGGTCGCCTTTGTGGCGGCAATGCTCGTCTTTGGTCTGCTTTCGGACCGGTTCCTCGCATTCGACAACATCATGGCCGTGCTTCGGCAGATCGGCATTGTCGGCGTCATGGCCATCGGGGTGACGATGGTCGTCATCGGCGGCAATCTCGACCTTTCGGTCGGCTCCATGTTGTCGATGGCCACGGTTCTCGTCGTCGATCTGCACGACCGTATCGGTCCCTCGGCAGCCATTCTGGTGATGTTCGGCGCCGTGCTCACCGCCGGCGCCGTCAACGGAATACTCGTGGGGTATCTCAGGCTCAATTCGTTGATCGTGACGCTCGGGATGCTCTCGACCCTGCAAGGCATCACGCTCATCTACACCGACGGGAAGAATGTCGACATCGCCGACCAGTCGGCAACCTGGTTCGCTATCTTCGGTCGCGGGGACGTGCTCGGTGTCCCGACATCCATCCTCATGTTCTTCGGCATCGCTGCGCTGGGGCATATCCTCTTGACGCACCTGCCCTTCGGGAGACAGGTTTATGCCACCGGCGGTAACCCGCGAACGGCGGTTTATTCCGGTATCCGCCGCGGCCGCGTCGTGTTCTTCACCTATCTCATCTCGTCCTTCACGGTCGGCTGCTCTGCGCTGATCCTCGGCAGCCGGGTCATGGGATCGCAAAACAACGTCGGGCAAGGCTACGAGCTTCTGGTGCTCTCCGCCGTCATCCTCGGTGGCACCTCGCTCCTCGGCGGATCCGGCAACATGCTCAAGACCGTCATCGGTGTCCTGATCCTCGGCTTCATCCAGAACGGGCTGCTCCTGCTGGGCTTTCCCTACTACGCGCAATGGCTGGTCACGTCCGTGGTGATCATCCTGACCGTCTGGCTGGACGTGGCCTCGAAGCGCGGCCGGCTCTGGTCACACATTGCCTGAAAGCAGGACCCGATGGCTCACTTGAAGAACAGCAACCTCTTCCGATGGTTGGCCCGACACCCGATATGGGGGTTCGTCGTCGTCATATTCGTCTTCTTCAGCCTCGCCGCCGATCATTTCTTTGCGTTGCAGAACGTCGAGAACATCCTGGTGCAGGCCTCCACGATCGGGCTGATCGCGCTCGGGCTCACGCTCGTCATGATCAACGGCAATATCGACCTGTCGGTCGGCGCCATCCTGGCGCTGAGCGCCACCATCGCGGTCGATCTCCAGGGGTGGGAGATGTTCGCGTTCATGGGGGATTGGTCCTTGCTGGTCGCCGTGCTGGCCAGCCTCGTGTGCGGGACATTGCTCGGCGGCATCAACGGGTTGATCGTCTGGAAGACCGGCGTGGATTCCTTCATCGTCACGCTGGGGGCCATGCTCGGCCTGCGCGGTCTCGTCTTCGTCTACACCCGCGAGCAATCCTTCTATGCATCCAGCTTCGCCTATTCGGACTTCGGATCCAGCAGCATCGGACCGCTGCCGACCCTCGCCGTCCTGTTCCTCGCCTGCGCCGTCGTCATCCACGTGCTGCTGTCGCGCACCGTGCACGGCCGGAACACCTACGCCGTCGGCGGCAATCGCGAGGCGGCGATCAATGCCGGAATCCGCGTCGGACCCCACATGATGATCAACTTCATGATCGGCGGCTTCTTCGCCGCCTTGGCCGGGCTCGCCCTCTCGACCCAGATGGGCGCGTCGACGCCGAACATGGGGCGTGAGTACGAGCTCTGGACGATCACCGCCATCGTCCTCGGCGGGACCAAGCTGACCGGGGGCAGCGGCAGCATCATCGGGACTTTGGGCGGGGTCCTGGCCATCGGCATCCTGCGCAACGGCATGAACCTCATGCAGGTGTCGTCCTTCTACGTCCTCATCGTGCTCGGCGTGATCCTCATCGCCGTGCTGGCCTTGGACAAGCAGCTCAGCCGCAAGAGTGCGCAGGGGCTGGCGCTATGACAAACGTCGAAGCCGCGTGTGTCCTGAAGGTGCGGGATGTCGTCAAGACGTTCCCGGCAGTTCGCGCCCTCGACGGCGTCAGTCTCGAGGTCAGGCGAGGCGAGGTGCACGCCCTCCTGGGCGAGAACGGCGCGGGCAAGTCGACGTTGATGAAGACGCTGGCGGGTATGTTTGTGCCGGACTCCGGTACGATCGCGATCGACGGCCGCGAAGTGCAGCCGAAGACTCCGCTTGAAGCGAAGGCGCTCGGCGTGGTGCTGATCCACCAGGAGCTGTCCCTGGTCGAAGACTTGACCGTCGCGGAGAACGTCTTCCTCGGGGCTTTGCCGCGCCGCAGGCTCGGTTTCGTCGACTGGGACAAGCTGCATCGCCAGACGGCCGGCATCCTGCAGCGCCTGAACTGCGATTTCTCGTCGACGAGCCTTGTCGCGGACCTCTCCATCGCCCGCAAGCAGATGGTCGAGATCGCCCGTGCCCTGACGGTCGACGCCAAGGTCGTGATCTTCGACGAGCCGACCGCGTCTTTGACGGATCAGGAGAAACTGGTCCTCTTCGACATCATCGCCGACCTCAAGGCGGCGGGCGTCGGCATCGTCTACATCTCCCACCGCATGGAAGAGATCTTCCGGATTTCAGACCGCATCACCGTGCTTCGCGACGGCACCTATCGCGGAACGCTCGAGACCGCCGGCACGAACGAGGCCGAGGTGACGCGCCTGATGATCGGGCGCACCTTGGACTATTCGCAGAACAGAGAGGCCGTCGCCCCCGGGGAGATCGTGCTGGAGACGCGCGGACTGTGCTGTGGTGATCTCTTCCAGGACGTTTCGTTCACGGTGCGCGCCGGCGAAGTCGTCGGGTTCTCGGGCCTGATCGGGGCAGGGCGGAGCGAGCTGGCCGAAACCCTGTTCGGGTTGCGCCGCCCGACGGCCGGCACGATCCTGATGAACGGCACGAGCGTGCTGGTCGGGTCGCCCTCCGACGCGATCCGGCACGGCATCTCCCTGGTCCCCGAAAGCCGCAAGGAGCAGGGCCTGGTCCTCGGCATGAACTGCCGCGACAACATCACCCTGCCGCAGATCGACAAGCTCCGGGCCGGCCCGTTCTTGTCGTCGGCCGGCGAGCTCGAGATCTACGAAACCTATCAGAAGCGGCTGAGCATCCGTTCGCCGAGTTGGCGCCAGCTGGTGCGAAACCTCTCGGGCGGTAATCAGCAGAAGATCGTCATCGGAAAGTGGCTGGCGATGAAGCCCAGGCTGCTGATCGTCGACGAGCCGACCCGCGGCATCGATGTCGGCTCGAAGGCGGAGATCCACAAGCTCATCCGCGAGCTTGCCCATGGCGGCTATGCGATCATCGTGATCTCGTCGGAAATGCCGGAGATCCTGCACGTGTCGGATCGCATCGTCACGATGTATCACGGACGGGTCATGCGGGAGTTCTCGGCGGCCGAAGCCAACGAGAGCAGCCTGGTCCAGGCGATTTCGGGGATTGCTTGAAAGGCCGGGAACCCGGATCGGGAAGCTCCCATCGGCCTCTTTGGCTCGCCGTCGTTAGTCGCCTGTGAAGAACTCGCAACCCTTTGAAGGGTGGAGAGTTTCCGTATTCTCCAAGTATTGGCGATTGCCGGAAATCGCGAATGTGGACAGCGATTTCCGGCAAATTGACGGGGCGTTCTGCGCGTGATTCCGTCGTCACGACGAGGCGGCGATGGAGCGAGCCATGCGTCCGAGAGAACGGCGGGAGGGCGGCCAGACCGATCTGTTCCGGGCCCGGCTCGACCAGATCCTCGACATGGCCCATGCGCTGGTGAAGCTGGCGCGGACGATCGACTGGCACTTCCTGGAGAGGCAGTTCGGCGCGGTCTACGACGATGACCCCGGCCGCCCGCCGCTGCCGACCCGGCTGACGACGAATGCTCCGCATTCGCGTTGAGATGGCGGGCCTGGCTATCCTCAAGGCGACATACAACCTG